>CAZMVJ010000037.1:0-14830 GCA_964569445.1 uncultured Anaerolineaceae bacterium
GCTCAAGGGCCAGGAAATGCCGCTGCCGGCGCGCATGACGATGGCCGGCAAGTGGGACGGCTGAGGCGGCCGTGATGGAAAGCGACGTCCTCGAACTCCACCGCAAAGTCGACCGGCTCACGGAACAGGTGTCCTACCTGGCGGAGCAGGCCCAGCTCGACTCCCGCCGGCGCGACGACCGCGCCGAGCTCATGCGCGACCTGACTCCGATCGCCGATCAGGCCTACCACATGGCCGTCGAGCAGCTGGAGGAAGTGCAGGAGTACATCGACCTGGGCGACCTGCTGCGCCTGTTCAAGCGCCTGCTGCGCAACGGCCGCAACTTCGATCGCATGCTCAGTCAGCTGGAAAGTGTGACGGACCTGGCCGAGACCGCCGGCCCGCTGGCCGACGAAGCCTTTGCCCGCGCCGTCGAAGTGCTGACCGAGATGGAACGCAAGGGCTACTTCGCCGCTGCTCGCGGCGGGGCTCGTATCGTAGACAAGATCGTCACCTCGTTCAGCGAGGACGACGTGCGCCGCCTGGGCGACAACATCGTCCTCATCCTCAACACCCTCAAGGAGATGACCCAGCCCGAGATTATGCATTTCGTCCGCAACACGCTGCTGATCGCCGAGGAGGAGGTCCAGAAGCCGGTGGACGCCAGCCTGCTCGGCCTGCTGCGCCAGCTGCGCGACCCGGCCATCCGCCGCGGCCTGGCGCTGACGATGCGCGTGCTACATGTGGTAGGCGCCCAGGCCGGGACGAATGGACGGAAGGCGCCAATCCCTCCGCCGATCTCCGATTGAAACCCAGATCCCAAGCGCTGCCTCAGGAGGGCAACGATGGAAACGCTCACGATCGCCGGAACGCCGGTCAAGGTCAACGAAGAAGGCTTCATGACGGATCCTTCGCAGTGGACACGCGAGATCGCCGTGGCGATCGCCCGCCAGGAAGGAATCCCAGAACTGACCGAGGTCCACTGGAAGATCATCGAGTTCTGCCGCCAGAGTGCCACCGAGAGCGGCAAGGCGCCGACGCTGCGCACCATCACCACCGGCGCCGGCGTCACGACCAAGGAGGTATTCACCCTGTTCCCCAAGGGGCCGGCCAAGAAGGTCGCCCACATTTCCGGCCTGGGCAAGCCCGAGGGCTGCGTCTGAGACGCGCCTCGACCAAGGAGCAACGGACATGAGCAACAACGGACACAGCAACGGGGACGCTCGCAAGATCGCTTTCATCTGCTCGAAGGGCAACCTCGACATGGCCTACCCGGCCCTGATCATGGGCTGGGCGGCGCTGGGCAACGGCATCGACATCACCATCTTCTTCACCTTCTGGGGCCTGGATATGATCACCAAGTCCCGCGTCAACCGGCTGGAGGTTCCCCCGGTGGGCAATTCCAGCATGAAGATGAAGATGATGGGCATCCCGACCGGAAACCTGGGCATCCCGAACTGGATGGGGATCATCCCCGGCATGACCGCCTTCGCCACGTGGTTGATGCGCAAGAAGATCGCCGCGCTCGGCGTACCGCCGGTCGGCGAGTTCCTACAGATGCTGGTCGACGGGGGGGCCAAGCTCTACGGCTGCAAGATGACCGTCGATATGATGAAACTCTCCAAGGACGACTTTGTCGACGGCGTGATCGACGTGGTGAGCGCCGCCGACTTCATCGACATGACCGAGGGCGCCGAGATCATTTTCATCTAGTGCCTCCCTGGTGCGACGCCGTGAAGGTTGCGGCGTCGCATCGGACCGCCCTGCCCTACCGCGGTCCGCCTTGTGGCGCACCCTTGGCTGTGCTAGGCTCCGGCTGATGCAGGCCCGCGGCATCCGAGCTCGAGGCGGCCAGGCGTGGCGGATCATCGTCATCGCCTCGATCGCCGCCCTTCTGGCCTACACCTCCTGGGTCGTCTTCGGCCGCCCGGATCCCAGCCAGGCGGATCTCGCCTCAAGCCTGCTGCTCATCGCCCTGGCCCTCTTTGCCGCCGGGGCAAGCTTGTCGCTGGCGTGGGATTCCGGCCTTTCCTCCCGGCTGCGCCGCGCGTGGCTGCTGTTCGCACTAGCCAATGTGGCCAACGCCGCCGCCGAAGTCCTGTGGCTGGCCTTCTCGCTGCGGGGAATCGACCCGTTCCCGTCCGCCGCCGACTTCTTCTATCTGCTGTTCTACCCCTTGTTCTTCGTCGGCGTCCTCCTGCTGGCGACGCCTTCCACCGATCGGATCGACCGCCAAGTCCTGGGTCTCGACTTGGGGATCGGGCTGGCGTCCAGCTTCGTCGTTTGGTGGTACTTCGTCCTTTCACCCCAGGTTGCCTCGGGCACCGGCGAACTGTCCACCCTCGTTGCCATTGCTTACCCGGTGGCCGACGTCGTTCTGCTGACGATCTTGATCGCGCGTCTCGAGCTCACGTGGCACCTCCCGCTGCGCCGGACCTACCTACTGCTCATGCTGACCATCGCCGCCACGGCTCTGGCCGACGCGCTGTTCGCCTTCTATGAGGCAGGCGGTCTCCCCTACGACAGCGCTCGCCTCGACGCGCTGTGGTGCCTTTCCTCCCTCTTCTTCCTCTTGGCGGCCAGGGCGGAGCGCCGGCTGGCCTCCGCCGGTGTCGAGTTGGAGGGTTCGCCGGCGGGCCCGGCCAGGCGAGTTGCTTGGATCACCTTCCCTTACCTGGGCATCGCCGTCGGAGCCGCCGTGGTCGTCGTGGCCGCCTTTCGCTCGCCCGCGGTACCGCCCCTGTACCTGCAGGGTGTGATCGGGGGGATGCTCCTGCTGATCCTGCTCGTGCTGGTCCGCCAGTTTCTGGTGCTGCGGGAGAACGTCGAGCTCCATGCCCAGGCGGCCCAGGCGGCGTTCACCGACGCGCTCACCGGGCTCTACAATCGCCGGCACTTCGACCGCCTGCTCGAACTGGAAATCAAGCGCGCCGAACGATTCGGCCACCCGCTGGCGGTCTTGCTGATCGATATGGACGGGTTGAAGGGCATCAATGACTCGCTCGGTCATGCCGCAGGAGACGAAGCGCTGCGCTCCCTGGGCGAGATCCTGCGACTTCAGCTGCGGGCGGTCGACCTGGTTGCCCGCCTGGGCGGCGACGAATTCGCCGCGCTGCTGCCGGAAACGACGCCAGCCTCCGCCGGCGCCGCCGTCGCCCGGGTCCAAACGGTGATCGGTGGCACGACGGTACGCGGCCGGCGTCTCCGGGCCAGCATCGGGATCGCGGGGTACACCGCTGAGATCTCCGGCGCCCAGCTCATGGAAGAGGCCGACCGTGATCTCTACCGTGTCAAACGCGCCCGCCGGGAGGCCTCGGCCGCGCGGCGAGGCTGACCCTGCTCCGCAAACATATCTTCCTGCCCTCCGAGCACGGCGCATGGATCTGGTGGATCGGCCCGTTGCTGATCGGTCTGGCGGCGGCCGGATCGTGGTCGTCCGACGTGCTGGTGCTGGCGGTCGCGGCGCTGGCCGGGTTTCTGCTGCGCCAGCCTGCGACGATCCTGGTCAAGGTCAGCGCCGGCCGGCGGCCTTCCCGCGAGTACAGACCTGCCCTGATGTGGGCCGCCGTCGACCTGATCCTTCTTGGGTTGACCACCGCCGTCCTCGTCGCCGGCGGCCATGCCCGGATCTTGATCCTGGCCGTACCGGGCCTGCTCGTCTTCGTCTGGCATCTTTGGCTCGTCCGCCGGCGCGAGGACCGCGGCCAGATGGGGATCGAGATCGTCGGCGCCGGCGTCCTGGCGCTGGCGGCGCCCGCCGCCTATTGGGTTTGCGGAGGGTCGAGCGCCGGCCTGCCTTGGCTCCTCTGGCTGCTGTGCTGGCTCCAGTCGGCCGCCTCGATCGTGCTGGTCTACTTCTTACTCAGCTATCGCAAGCTGCCGGCGCTGCCGCCGATGCGGGTCCGTACCCTCGACGGCCGGCGGGCATTGCTCTATCACGGATTCAACGGGATTCTGGGATCGATGCTGGCGCTGGCGGGCGCCGTCCCGCTATGGATGGCGACCGCCTTCCTGCTGATGTTGTTGGACGCCATCGCCGGGGTGGCGCGCCCGCCAGTGGGTCGGCCGCCGACGGTGATCGGGCTTCGGCAGCTGGTCGCCAGCGCCCTGTTCGTATTGCTGAGCGTCGTTGGGTTCTTGCCCTCTTGGTAGGGGCGGGTTTTGAAACCCGCCCCTACGGATCCCGACGCCCCAAAGACTGCTGATCCTTCTACGCCACGACCCGCAGGCGCTTCCATTGGCCGTCGTCGCGCACTCGCTCGGCGAAGTCCTCCCACGCCGTGTGGGTTTCTTTCCTCGTAGTCGGGCGATGGGCTTCTTGGCCTGGCGGCTCGCGTAGGGGCGGGTTTGAAATCCGCCCCTACGAACGTTGACGACGGCCCAGGGACTGCAGATCCTCCCACGCCACAACCCGCAGGCGCTTCCATTGGCCGTCGTCGCGCACTCGCTCGGCGAAGTCCTCCCACGCCGCCCGCAGCGACGGCCACCGTCGGCGCGGGATGAGCAGGCACAGGTGGGGCTCCAAGCCGGAAGCCCGGCCAAGGTGCTCGACGATCAGGAGTGTACGCGCCAACTGATAGTGCCGCGCGCACGGAGGGCTTTCCTCCGCCCCCATCTCGGGGCGGCCCCCGAAATCCAGCGACCGATGGAAAGTCTCCTGGCCCTCCCAATAGCGACAGGGCGCCTGGCCGCCGTGGATTTCCGGACAGCGGCCGGCCTCGTAGCGGCCGCAGCCTGCCGGGGCGCCGTCGGTCTTGGCCTCGATCGCCACCAAGACCCGGTCGCCTTTCAAGTACAGATCGACTTCGAGACGGTCCTCGCGCCCAGCGATGGCGTGCGCCGCCTCGGCCATTCCTTCGAGTGGCGTCGCGTCGACGCGCAGTCCCCAGAAGTAGGGAATGAGGCGGTCGTCGCTCTCGGATGGGATCGGAGACCCCCACAGAGGCCGAATGGCGGACCAGTCTCTGAACGAGATCCCGGAATGGGCGAACGGATAGAACCCTTCCCACACCAGCGCCGATTCGGAGTCCGGGCGCTGCATGTTGCGCTGCACTTCTTCGGGGAGATAGCTGAAGATCGGCTCCCGTTCGCCGCTCAGAAGCCCTTTGGGCGGAAGCGCTTGTGGGCCCCTGCGCCGGCGAGGTGGAGCGCCGCAACTCATCGCGTGCCGCGGCCGGTCTTTCGTGGGTCTTTCGTGATGGCGTCGACCGCCTTCGTCAGGTCCGACATCGATCGGGGGGAGTCCAAGGCGACGAAGAACACGCGGCGTCCCAGGGCGCGCATCGCCTCCACATCTCCGAGGGCCTGAGAATGAAGAAGCTCGCCCAGCGTGGTTCCGGCGCCGGGGACTCCGACATCCCCACCGGCTTGAGCGTGCAGCACGAGGGCGACGAGGCGGTCCGGACCGCCTTTGAAGAGCTGCCCGGTCGAATGGAGGTAGCCCGGTCCGAAGCCGATCATTGTGGCATTCCCCATTCGATCGCGTACGTGGCGACGTACGGTCCTCAGGGTCCGTTCCACCGCGGGTGTCTGGGGCACGAAGGCCAGCACAACGAAGGCATCGCCGTCGCGCAGCGCCGCAAGGGCGGAGGCGGCGGCCTCGTGCAGGTTGCCTTGATCCGCTGAGTGGCCGTGCAAGACGGTCTCGTGGTGCTGCGGCCCCATGCGCCCCTGCAGGGCTTTGCGGGCGGCCTCTTTCGCCCGCTGCACATCCGGCTGGTCGAAGGCGTTGACGCCCATCCGATGACAGGCGATGGCCGTCGCCAGTTCCCAGCGGAAGAACTCGGCGCCGAGCCCCCGGATTCCGTCGCCCGGGGAGACGATCGAGACGGGTATTCCCGCCTTGATCCATCCCTTCACACGCTCGTTGTGTCCGCCATCGACGCGGAGATAAACCATCAGCCGGTCGGGGCGATAGCGCTGGGACCGCGCCGGCGGCTCACCGACGATGGGGTACAGGCCCTTACCGTCCTTGCCGGTGCTTTCCGCGATGAGCTGTTCGATCCACGGCAGCAATGGCTCGTACGGCGGATCGGCGATCAGAGTCACCTTGTCCCGCCCTTCCCGCCAAGCTGCCGCCAACAGTGCGCCCAGGAACACGCCGGGATTGCGCGCGGCGTCGACGTTCGGCCCGCAGCGGCGAGCCATCGACGCCGCCCCTTCGGAGAGGCCGGCTAGGTTTGCTCCAGCGAGCGCCGCTGGGAGCAAACCGAAAACAGAAAGGGCCGAATAGCGACCTCCGACATCCGGGGGAGCGAGGAAGGTCTTCCGGAAACCGCGGGCGCGAGCAAGTTCCTCGAGCGGGGTCCCAGGATCCGTGACGGCCACGAACGCATCACCGGTCGAGCCATGCCCCTCCCAGAAGTGTGCCAAGAGCGAAAGCGGCTCGATCGTCGTCCCACTCTTGCTGGCGACGATGAACAGGGGCCGCGAGACCGAAGCGGCGACTTTGCGGACCTCGCCGGGCTCGACGGTATCGAGGATGACCAGGTTCGGCCGCGCATCATCGGCAGTGCTCCATCCGCGCAGGACCTCGGCAGCCAGGGACGAGCCACCCATGCCGAGCAACACGGCATCGGTGAACCCGTCGGCTGCCGCCTGGCGCACAAAGGCCTCGATCGGTTCGATCTGGCCTCCGGCCCGCTCCGGCAGGTCGAGCCAACCGAGCCACCCCGCCGCTTCGCCCGGCCAGAGCTTCGCATCCCGCGCCCACAGCCTGCGCCCGACCTCGTCCCGGTCCAGCGTCTCCAGAGATTCCTGGAGGCCAGGCTGGATCGACTGGACCTCGCGGCGGGCGGCCGCCGCGCGGGCTTCGATCGTCTTCAGCAAACCTACAAAGGAGTCGTTGAACTTCCGGACGCCCTGCCGCTCGAGCTGGT
The DNA here is from genome assembly GCA_964569445.1 of uncultured Anaerolineaceae bacterium. Taxonomy (GTDB): domain Bacteria; phylum Chloroflexota; class Anaerolineae; order Anaerolineales; family E44-bin32; genus DATEVL01. Next base: position 6,858 of record CAZMVJ010000037.1, read on the forward strand.
CCGTCACCTCGTCCATCGAGATGCCGATCGAGGCGAGCGCCTCCAGGCGGCTGCGCGCCGACGACAAGCCGTCCCCCAGGCTCGCCTCGGCCCGCCCGTGGTCACGGAACGCTTCCAGCGTCGCCAGGGGAACCGTGTTGACGGTTTGCGGCCCGATCAAGTTATCGAGGTAGTAGGTGTCCGGATAGGCCGGGTTCTTGGTGCTGGTGGAAGCCCACAGCGGTCGCTGGGGGCGGGCGCCGTGTCCCTTGAGGGCGTCAAACCGGTCGGAGCCGAAAGCGCCCTGGAACTGGGCATAGGCCAGCTGGGCGTTGGCGATGGCGGCCTGACCGCGCAGCGAGGCAGCCCGTTCCGCCTGCGACCCCTCCCGCCGCAGGACCTCTTCGAGCAGGGCGTCCACCGCCGTATCAACGCGCGAGACGAAGAACGAGGCGACCGAAGCGACATGATCGAGGGCGGCGCCCCGGGCCAATCGGTCTTCCAACCCGGCGAGGTAGGCCTCGATGACTTCGGCGTAGCGCTGCAGGGAGAAGATCAAGGTGATATTGACATTGATCCCCTCGGCGATGGCCTGCCGAACCGCCGGCACCCCGGCCCGCGTCGCCGGAATCTTGATCATGACGTTGGGACGATTGAGCGTCGTCCACAACCGCCGCGCCTCGTGCAGGGTGGCCTCGGTCTCGTCCGCCAGCGCCGGGTTGACCTCCAGCGAGACGAAACCGTCTCCGCCCTCGTTCGCCTCATAGACCGGCCGGAACAGATCGGCCGCCTCACGAATGTCTTCTTGCATGAGCGAGTCGAGCACGCGTTCGGCGGGCCAGCCGGCTTGCGCCAGAGGCCGAAGCGCCGGGGTGTAGACCTCGCTGCCGGCGATCGCCTGCTCGAAGATCGTCGGGTTGGAGGTCATCCCGCGAATATCGCCGGCGGCGATGCGGCGCCGCAGCTCGCCCGATTCGAGCATCTCACGCCGCAGGTCGTCCAGCCACAGCGACTGGCCGAGGGCATGGACGGCATCGATCGGGGTCGCGCCGGGGCTCATCGCTCTCTCCCTTGCTCGTCTTCGATGGCCTTGATCTTGGCCAGCCGCCGGCGGTGCCGTTCCTCGCCGCTGAACTGCGCCGCCAGGAACGTCTGGACGAGCGCAGCGGCGAGCTTCGCGTCGATCACTCGCGCACCCAGCGACAGAACATTGGCGTCGTCGTGCTCGACGGATTGGCGCGCCGAGTACAGGTCGTGGCAGGCGCCGGCGCGGATCCCGCGCATCTTATTGGCCGCGACGGCCGCCCCCACACCGGATCCGCAGATCAGAATGCCCCGGGCAGCCCTCTTCTCCTGGATGGCTCTCCCTACGGCGACGGCGTTGTCCGGATAGTCAACGGGCGCCTCGGAGTCCGTTCCGAGGTCGAGGGGTTCGTGGCCGGCGGATCGGACCGCATCGAGGATGGCCGGTTTCAACGGGAAGCCGGCATGGTCGCAGGCAACAGCGACGATCACCCCGCGGCCCTCCTTGGAGACCTGATGGTAGGCCGCGGGGTCATCGCGTTTCGCAACCCGCTTGGCACATCGTCATTGCGAGCCGTCCCGAGCAAAGCGAGGGACGGCGTGGCAATCGCCTCGAATAGGAGATTGCCACGTCGCCCCTCGCCTCGGCTCGGGGCTCCTCGCAATGACACCCACACCAATCCCTCATCTCGAACGCTCTAGCATCGCCGCGCGCTCCAGACTTCGCTTCGCCGCCGCGACCACCGCGTCGGTGGTGAACCCGAACTGGCGAAACAGGTCCTTGTACGGCGCCGAAGCGCCGTAGCGCTCCAGGCTCACGATCTCGCCGACCTCGCCCACCCAGCGAGACCATCCCTGCGCGATGCCGGCCTCGACGGCGACCCGAGCGTGCATTGCCGGCGGGAGAACCTGTTGGCAGTACGCCTCCGTAGCCGCCTCGAATAACTCCCACGAAGGAAATGATACGAGCCGGACGGGGAGTCCTTCGGCGGCCAGCGCCTCTCCGGCGCCCATGATCAGCTCAACTTCCGATCCGGAGGCCATGAGGATCACCTCGGGCGTCCCGTCGCCGAGGTCGGCCAGGACATACGCCCCGCGCCTCAGGCCATTGGCCGGGGCGAACCGCGTCCGGTCGAGCGTCGGGACGGCTTGCCGCGTGAGGGCCAGCGCCGTCGGTCCGCTTCTTCGTTCAAGGGCCGTCAGCCAGGCTACCGCCGTCTCATTGGCGTCGGCCGGGCGTACCACGGCCAGGTTGGGGATGGAGCGCAGCGCCGCCAGGTGCTCCACCGGCTGGTGCGTCGGACCGTCCTCGCCCAACCCAATCGAATCGTGGGAGAAGATATAGATGACGCGGATTCCCATCATCGATGCCAGGCGAATCGCCGGCCGCATGTAGTCGGAGAAGATCAGGAAGGTGCCGCCGAAGGGGATGATCCCGCCGTGCAGCGAAAGTCCGCTGAGAATCCCGCCCATGCTGTGCTCGCGCACCCCGAAGTGGATGTACCGTCCGCCGGGGTTCTCGGCCGACATCGCCGTCTCGCCCTTGAGGGCCGTCTGGTTGGAGGTCGTCAGGTCGGCGGAACCGCCGACGATTTCGGGCATCGCCGCCGCCAGGGCATTGAGCACTTTCCCCGATGCCGCCCGCGTGGCGAGACCCTTGGCGTCGGCCGGGAAAGTCGGCACCAAACCGCCGACCTCGGGCGGGAGGTCGCCCGCCAGGCGCCGGTCGATCTCGCGCATGAGGTCCGGTTCGGCCTTGCGAGCGCTCTGCAGCATCGACTCCCAGGCCTTGCGAGTCTGAGCGCCGCGCCTTGCGGCCTCGGCAAAAGGCACGCGGGCCTCGTCCGGGATCAGGAAGCGCGGCTCGAGCGGCCAGCCCAGCCGCTCCTTGGCGCCTTTCAACTCCTCCTCGCCGGGAGGTTCTCCGTGGGCGGCGGCGGTGTCCTGGCGCGACGGGAGCCCGAATCCGATGTGGGTTCGGCACACGATCAGGGACGGGCGAGGGTCGGCCTGGGCCTCGATGAGGGCCCGGTCGATCGCATCCAGGTCCTCGACGTCGGGCACGCGCAGCACGTGCCACCCGTAAGCCTGGAAGCGGGCGGCGCGGTCCTCCGTGAAGGTCAGGTCGGTGCTGCCGTCGATGCTGATGCGGTTGTCGTCGTAGAGATAGATCAGTCGGCCGAGGCGCAGATGGCCGGCCAGCGAGGCCGCTTCCGAGGCGACGCCTTCCATCAGGTCCCCGTCGGAGACGATGCCGTACACCCGGTGGTCGAAGAAGAATCGTCCTTCCTGGTTGTAGCGCGCCGCCAGGTGATGGGCGGCCATCGACATGCCGACCCCATTGGTGAAGCCTTGCCCGAGCGGACCGGTGGTCGCCTCGACGCCCGGCGTGTGGCCGAACTCGGGATGACCTGGAGTCTTGCTCCCCCACTGGCGGAAGCGCTGGATCTCGGCCAGCGGCAGATCGAATCCGCTGAGGTGGAGCAGCGAGTAGAGCAGCATCGATCCGTGCCCGGCGGAGAGGACGAAGCGGTCCCGATCCGGCCACTTTGGCGCGTTGGGGTCGAAGCGCAGGTGACGAGTCCACAGGACATAGGCCAGCGAGGCGGCACCCATCGGCAGGCCGGGATGGCCGGAGTTGGCCTGCTGCACCGCATCGGCAGAAAGAAAACGAAGGGTGTTGATGGCGAGGATGTCGCGTTGCGAGGAGCTCATGGAAGACCTCAGCGGATCCGTCGCGAGGGCGCTGTCTTCGACATCCGGCCGGAGATCGGCTCTTCGATAACCTCGCCGGGGTCTCGGCCAGGCCCCAGGCCTGCGACAGGATGATGATAGCACACCGCTTTGGGCGGCCTGGCGTGGTGTCCCGTTCCTGAAATAAGTTGATAAAGGCGTTCGATCTTGGCCAGCATCGAGTTCGGCTGTGGCGCTCCCACGAAAGGCTCCGCCCTTTAGCACGACGGACGGGCATGATCATGCCATTTGCGGAACGGAACGCTGCCGCGTCAGGAGGGATCCAACCGACCGACCCACCCTCCCAGCGCCCTCAGGCAATCGGCGCCGACCTTGTGGCCGCTGTCCGACTCGCAGAAGTCCAGGCGGACCCCCCACGTTTCGAGCATCCGGCCGGCGGCGCGGGCCGAGTCGATCGGGACCTTATCGTCGCGTCGGCCGTGCGCCCAGAAGACGGGCAGACCTGTCTCGAGGGCGGGAAGCCCTTGGGGCATGTATCCCGCCAGGCACGCGACACCCATCGACGGCAGGCCCGCCGCGGCGCAGCACAGTGCAAGGGCTGCGCCCTGGCTGAAGCCGATCCACAGAATACCTCGGTTTTGAGGAACGGCTTGCCGAAGCGCCTCGACGGCCGGGCCAAACGCCTCTGCCTGTGGCGGCGGCCACCTGCGGCCGACGTGCCAGCGATAGCCGCCATCCTCGGCAGGAGCGATGCCGCGAAAGGCAACCGTCGTCCAGGCTGGAGGCAGCGCGTCGGCGAAGATCCACATGACCGTCTCATCGCCTCCGTAGCCATGCAGCAGGACCGCTATGGGGGCCTCCGGTCTTGCGCCCCGTCTCGTCAGGCCGACGACACCGGCGAGCGTGACGGGCTCGAGAGGTATGTCAAGACTCATGCGATCGACGAAGGATGACGTCCAGGATCCAGAGGGAGACGAGGATCAGGAGCACCGGCAGGAGCCCAATCACGAGGCACAAGACGCCCAAGGCTGCGCCTCCCGGTCCATAGAAGAGATAAATCAGGAGACCGCCGACGCCGAAGAGAATCGCCAGCGCGCCCAGCGCCAGCCGTAGCTGCGTCCTGCGGGCGTACTTTCTGAGGTCGCGCGACGACGATGGTCCTTCCACCTGCGCCTGGCCTTCAGGCGGGAACCAAGCGGCGGATGGACCCGCGCAATCCGTACCATCCGTCGAGCTCGCGCAGGCCGGCAGCCATCGCCGCCCGGCCGGCCTCGATCAGCGGGCCGGCTTCCGGTGTGTCGAGAATTCCAACCTGTGCCACATCCGGCCGGACGATGACTTCCGGGTTGTCGAGCTGCAGGCGCAGATCGGTGAACAAGCGCGACGAGATCTCGAGCGAGCGGCCAAAGACCTGCAGGGCCTGGCCGATCCTCAGCCGCGAGAACATGCCCGAGCCGGGCACGTAGGTCAGCGGCGAGGCCGCCGTCGCCGGCGGCGACCCCGGTCGGGCGGAAAGGGCCACCGCCACGACCGGCGCTCGATGAAGCGCGCGCACCGGCTGGACCGGGACCGGATCGACGACACCGCCGTCCACCAGCCGACTCCCGCCCGCCCATTGCGGCGGGAAGATGCCCGGCAGGGCGATCGTCGCCAGAACGGCCTCGACCAGTTCGCCCGATGTCAGCACGACCTCCGTTCCTGTCTCGAGGTCGACCGCCGTCAACGCCAACGGGCAGCGCACGTCGGCGAAGGTCTTGCTCCCCAGCGCCTCCGTCAGAACCTCATGAATCCGGTCGACCCCGAGCAGCGCGCCGGGAGAAGGCCGGAAGTGGAAAAGGCCTCGGCTCAGGTTGCCTTCGGCCCAACCGGCCATATCGGCCGGGGAAAGTCCGACTGCATAGAGCGAGGCCATGACGCCGCCGATGCTCGTGCCTGCCAGGGCGGCGATGCGATAGCCGGCGTGCTCCAACTCCGCCAGGACGCCGATATGCGCCAGGCCGCGTGCGCCGCCGCCACCGAGGGCGAGGCACACATCACGCGGCATGGCCCGGCCTGACGGCCATCCAGATCGATCGGCGGGGAAGATCGTTGGGTCTCACAGGAGCAGGGAGAGGAGGGATCCCACAAAGGCGCAGGCGTCGGATCCACGCGTTGCCGGGGGGGCTCGCCGGAGCAGCGGTCGCCATCCGTCGACCTCTTTCTGACCTGGATCCCGCGGCGCGGGGCGCTCAGTCGTGGCGGAGGCGGGCCGCCTCCGCTCGCAGCGCATCGATCAGCTTCCGTGCATCGTCGACGGGATCCTCAGCATGCGGCAGTGCGTGATCCCGGGTGACATGCGTCGTCAGGCGGCCGGCGGCGCGCCGCAGCGGTTCGGCGGCTTCTGCGAAATCGCAATACCAGCGCAGCAGCGTCATGGCGTTCACCGGCGGCGGTTCGCCGGTGCTGCGCCGGTAGGTCGGGCCGATCGCCCAGCCGGCGGCGCGTCGGGCGCAGACGCGCGCTCGACCCAGCCGCCCTTCGGCGTGGAAGCGGGCGGCCTGCTCCAGCTCCTGATCGACGCGATGGGTCTCTGCGGCTTCGGCCGCCGTCGGATTCGAGGCCACGTTCCGGCCATCCGGCTATAGCGGCGAGGCGGGCGACGCCCGCCCGATCAGATCGAGGAACTCCTGGCGCGTCGACTGGTTCTCCTTGAAGGCGCCGCACATGGCGCTGGTTACCATGCGGGCGTTGGCCTTCCTCACCCCGCGCATCATGGCGCACAGGTGAAGGCCCTCGACGACGACCCCTACCCCGTGCGGGTGGAGCGCCGCCTCGATGAATTCGGCGATCTGGCGCGTCATGCGCTCCTGCACCTGAAGGCGCCGGGCGAACAAGTCGACGATGCGCGGGATCTTGGACAGGCCGACGATCTTGCCGGCCGGTGTGTAGGCGACGTGCGCGCTGCCAATGAACGGCAGCATGTGGTGTTCGCACAGGCTGTAGAACTCGATGTCGCGCACGATCACCATCTCGTCGTAGGCGACGTCGAACAGCGCGTCGTTGATCATGGCGAGGGGATCCACCCGGTAGCCGGCCAGCAGCTCGTCGTACATGCGGGCTACGCGCTCCGGCGTACGCTCGAGGCCCTCCCGGTTGACGTCCTCCCCGAAAGCCTCCAGCAGCCGGCGCACGGCGGTTTCGATCTCCGGCCGGGCCACGCCGATCCCGCCCAACAGCTCGGCGGCCGCTTCGATGTTATGCATCTTCCCCTCCTGCCTCCACCGGCCTGCCACCTATGCCTCAAAGACGATCATACCAGCCTCGATCGCTGCGCCGGGTCCTCGGACCGGGATCGCCCTCGCCGTTATAGAATGGAAAGGATGACCGCCCTTGTCGGTGCCGGCCACATCGCCCTGGTTACCGGCGGCGCCCGCCGCGTCGGGCGTGCGCTGGTCGATGCCCTGGCCCAGGCCGGCGCCGACGTCGTGATCCATCACGGCGCCTCCGCCGGCGAAGCCGCAGCCGCCGTTCAGGAAGTCCGTGCTCTCGGCCGAAAGGCCGCCTCGATTCAGGCCGACCTCGAGAAGCCGGATGAAGCGGCGGGGTTGCTGGCGCGGGCGCAGGCCGAGCTCGGCCCGATCGACTGGCTGGTCAACTCCGCCGCGATCTTCGAGCCGTTGGACCTGCAGGGGACGACCGTGGAGGCCTGGGACCGGCACTTTGCCGTCGACTTGCGGGCGCCCTTCCTCCTTTCCCAGGCATTCGCCCGGGAGCGCGCCGGCGCGCCGGGCGCCATCGTCAACCTTCTCGACTGGCGCGCCCTCCGTCCGGCAGCCGATCATTTTCCCTACACCATCGCCAAGGCCGGCCTGGCGGCGATGACTCGCAGCCTGGCCCTCGCGCTTGCGCCTGCGATCCGCGTCAATGGGCTGGCCCTGGGACCAATTCTGCCGCCTGCCGACGGCGGGACGACCGGACTCGAGTCCGTCCCTTCCGGCCGCTGGGCGCGGCTGGAGGAGGTCGGTCAGGCCCTGTTGTTCTTGCTGGGCGGCTCGGACTATGTCACCGGCAGCATTCTGCACCTCGATGGGGGACGACACCTTGTTTAGTGGCTCTGGAAGAAGAGTGGACACACGTAAGAACCCCCACCCCTTGCCCCTCCCCCTGCACGAGGCGGCACTCAAAGACACGCGAATCCCGCAGGGGGAGGGGAGAGGGTTCCTGAGGGACGGGGGGAGCGAAGCTCCCCCCGTCCCTCAGATCTTCCACCCCCCTCTCCGCCATGGTCCTCCATGTTC
>CAZMVJ010000037.1:14930-17493 GCA_964569445.1 uncultured Anaerolineaceae bacterium
CTCCCCCCGTCCCTCAGATCTTCCACCCCCCTCTCCGCCATGGTCCTCCATGTTCGCGGCGGCCATCGGCGGAGAGGGGGTCGGGGGGTGAGGTGGGCGGAGGGTCGTTCGACAATCTGCAATGGGGGACCCGATGACCGAAGATCGCATCGTCATTCGCGACCTGCTGGCGCGCGGCGTTCTCGGGATCAACGACTGGGAACGGGAACAGCCCCAGGACATCCTGATCAACCTGACGCTGTTCTGCGACTTGAGGCGGGCCGGTTTCTCCGACGACATCGCCGACACGGTCAACTATCGCACGATCACCAAAGGGATCCTGGCGATGGTCGAGGCCTCGACGCGCTACACGGTCGAGGCTCTGGCGGCCGATATCGCCGAGCTGAGCCTGCGGGAGCCGGGGGTGGTCCGTGTTCGGGTGCGCGTCGAGAAACCCGGGGCGCTGCGCTTCGCCCGCTCCGTCGGCGTCGAGATCGAGCGGGCGCGCGCCGAGGATTGAAGGGGCTTCGTCATCTCGCCGCGCGCCGTCGTCTGCCTCGGTTCGAATATCGCCCCGGAGCGAAACCTGCCGTTGGCCCTGGCGCGCTTGAAGGATGCCGGCTCGATTGTGGCCGTTTCTCGAGCCTTCCAATCGGCGGCGGCCGGTCCGGCGGGCCAGCCGGATTTCGTCAATGCCGCCGTCCTGCTCGAGACGGAGCTCACGCCTGAGACGCTGCGGGCGAGGCTGAGGCACATCGAAGCCGAGCTTGGCCGCCTCCGGGTGGGCGACAGATATGCACCCCGCCCTATCGACCTCGACCTGGTCCTCTACGATCGAATCGTGATGGACACCACAGAACTCACGCTGCCGGATCCCGACTTGCTGGTTCAACCCTACCTGGCGGCAATCGTCGCCGAACTCGACCCCTCCGCCTTACACCCTGTCACCCGGGAACCTCTGGCCGACGTCGCCGCACGGCTCGGCGGAACGGCGCGCCTCACTCCCCGCCCAGACATCGACCTTGGCGGCGGAACGTCAACCCGCTGACCCGCATGGCCACGCCGCGCGCCGAGGTCGTGATCTGCGGAGCCGGCATCGCCGGCATTTCGGCCGCGTATCACCTGGCCGTGAAGCACCGCGTCGGGCGGGTCGTGCTCGTCGATGAGCGCCCGCCGCTCTCGATGACCAGCGACAAGTCGACCGAGTGCTACCGCAACTGGTGGCCCGGACCTGGCGACGCCATGGTGCGGCTGATGAACCGCAGCATCGACCTGCTCGACGGTTGGGCGCGCGAATCCGGCAATCGATTCAATCTGAACCGGCGGGGGTATCTGTTTGCCACCGCCGAACCGGAGCGCGTCCAACAGTTCGCTGCTGCGGGGGAAGAAGCGGCCTCGCTGGGCGCCGGCCGCCTGCGCCGCCATGGACCCTCCGGCGCCGAGGCGGCGTACGTTCCGGCGCCGTCTTCGGGTTTCGAGGGGCAGCCGGATGGATCCGATCTGATCACTGATCCCGATCTAATCCGCCGCACCTTCCCCTACCTGGCGCCGGACACAGTGGCTGTGATCCACCCACGCCGGTGCGGTTGGTTCAGCGCCCAACAGCTCGGCGCGTTCCTGCTGGAAGAGGCGCGCGCTTCTGGCGCCGAGGTGCTTCAGGGGAGGGTAGCCGCTGTTCATACCGGCGGTGGACGCCTGCGCAGCGTACGTGTCGACGGATCGGGCGGATCGCAAGTGATCGAAACCGATCGCCTGGTCCTGGCCGCCGGCCCCCTGCTACCGTCCGCCGCCGCGATGCTCGATCTGGAGCTGCCCATTTTCGCCGAGTGGCACGTCAAGGTGGCGATGGCCGACCCGCTGCGAATTGTCCCGCGCGACGCCCCGTTGTTGATCTGGACCGACGAGCAGCGGCTGGCCTGGTCGCCGGACGAACGACGGGAGCTGGCCGAATCGGAGGCGACGCGTCATCTGCTCGATCCCTTCCCGGCAGGCGTCCATGCGCGGCCGGAGGGTCCAGAGGACAGTCCGATCCTCCTGATCCTGTGGACCTACCATACCGAACCGCGCGCGCCGGTCTTTCCCGGCCCGGTCGATCCGATGTATCCGGAAGTGGCATTGCGGGGCCTGGCGCGTATGGTGCCGGGGCTCAGTGCCTACGTTGGGCGGGCGCCCCGACCGGTCGTCGACGGCGGTTACTACCTCAAGACCCGCGAGAATCGCCCGCTCATCGGACCGCTTCCCGTGAACGGCGCCTTCGTGCTCGGCGCCCTGTCCGGCTACGGGCTGATGGCGGCGGCCGGCGCCGGCGAGATCCTGGCGGCGCATGTCGTCGGTGAAGAGCCGCCCTCCTATGCCAGGGCCTTTCTCCTCGAACGATACGACGATCCGGTTTACCAGGCGCTTCTGGAAAACTGGGGGACGACCGGGCAGCTCTGATCGGTTTCGAATGATGGCATGTCATCCCGAGGCCCTGGAGGGCCGAGGGATATGCTGTTGGCAAGCTGCCCAAAGGGGCGTCCTCCCACAAGGCGTAGGGGCGAAGCACCCTGGCACCGCCCGCCAGGGCAGGTGTGCTTCGCCCCTA
>CAZMVJ010000038.1:0-17492 GCA_964569445.1 uncultured Anaerolineaceae bacterium
TGAAGCCTCACGGCCCAGTCGCCCGGCGGGGTTTCATCGAACGGACCCTGCGACATCTCGCCGGTGACGCTCTCGCCGAGTCGGCCTGGGGCGATTTGGAGGAAGAGGCGGGGGCGCTGTCGCACCGCTATGGGCGAGCCGCCGCCCGCCTGTGGATCAGCCTGCAGGGCTTGCACCTGATCTTGGGGCTGGTCGACCGGAATGTGTTTTCGCCCGAGCGATGGTTCGGGGAGGTGATCATGGACAGTTGGACCGATCGACGTCGGAGGCTGGTAGCAATGGTCGGGGTGCTGGCGGCGCTGCCGGCGGCGCTGCTCGTCGCCAGCGGCGTGCTCTACTCTCTCTCCGCGGGCGGCGCCACGGCCCAGGCTCTCGATGCGACCCTGTACGACCCGCAGGGATTTGTTTTCCGAGTCGTGCTGCACCCGGCCGTGATCCTCGGCGGCTTGGTGGCGGCGGTGGCGCTCAACCTGATCCCTCTCCTTCGCCTCCGCTTCGAGACGCGCGCCGGAACGGTCAGCGCCACGATCGGGCTGCGCCTGCGCTTGCGGCACCTGGTGATCGCCGCCGCCGGGCTTGGATTGCTGGCGATGCTCCTGGTCTATTCCATCACGGAGAACTTCGCCGTGGTGGCGAAAGAGGGGACCCCGACGTCGTTGATTGCGCCGGCAACGACCGCCATCGGGGCGGGTGGAACGGGCTTGCGGACAAGCGAACCGGCTTGACGCGCCGATTCTGGCCGGAGGGGCCGCGTTGAGTCGGCCGACCCGATCTGCTCAGGCGCCCGGCGGCTTGAACAACCCCAGCTGGATCATCAAAGCCAAACTGTCCTGCACTGCCCAGTGCTCGGCGATCACCCCGTCCTTCAGGCGGAAGATGCTGATTCCACTCAACCTCACTTCCCTGCCCGTCGGAGCCAAGCCCATGAACTCACCCTTGTGGGTGCAGTGCAGCGTGAACCGCTGCGCCACGCGGTCGCCCTCGGCGAAGAGATCTTCGACGTGGTAGTGCAGGTCGGGAAAGGCTGTCAGCGTGGCGCGATGGGCGAGCTTGCCGCCTTCGAGGCCCGGCGGAAGCCCAGGGGTCGCGTTATGGCTGACGACGTCTTTGGCCACGAGCCCGTCCAGAGCGTCGAGGTCGTTGGCGTTGCAGGCCTCTTGATAGCGCCGGACGATCTCCTTGTTCTCCTCGATGGTCATGGTCCCCTCCCGATGGATCGGCGCGGACGCCGCATGGATTGTAGCCGAAGGCGCGGCCGGGAGCGGCGGACGGGACGGTTGACCCGTGATCGAGTCTATAATCCGCCTCATGGCGCTGCGGGTTTACCTCTCGCCGCATCTGGATGACGCCGTCTTCTCGTGCGGCGGCCTAATCGCCCGCCAGAGTTCCGGCGGCGACGACGTTCAGGTCGTCACGGTCTTCGCCGGCGATCCACCGGTGGGCGAATTAACTCCCTTCGCCTACGAACTCCACCGCCGCTGGGCCGGCGAGGGGTCGCCGATGGGGCTGCGGCGCGCCGAAGATCTGGTGGCGTGCGGTCGGCTGGGCGCATCCGTCGTGCACCTCGGCTTTGCCGAGGCCATCTACCGGCGCGCGGCCAACGGCGAGGCGCTCCATCCCAACGCCGAGTCGCTCTTCGGCCTGCCCTCGCCCGAGGAGGAAGCGCAGATCGGGGCCATCGCCGAGGCCCTGGAGCAGAACGTGGCGCGCGAAGCCGAAGTCTATCTGCCGCTCGGGATCGGCAGTCATGTCGATCATCTGCTGGCGCGACGGGCGGGCGAGCGCGCCGCCAGAACGAGTTGGTACTATCGCGAAGTCCCTTACGCGCTGCGCGACGCGCCGCTCGTCGTCGAACCGCCGCCGAGCGGCGTCAGCGAGGCGCTGGTGACGCTGGCCGAAGCCGAAATCGAGATCTGGGCGATCGGCGCCGGCGAGTATCACTCGCAAGTCTCGTCGTTTTGGCCGAACGTGGAGTCGCTGGACGCCGATCTGCGTTCCTACCACGATCGATTCGGCGGATTGCCTCTCCTGCGTCGTGCCTCGAATTGAACGCGCCGTGATTCCGTTCGACGGAGGCGGCGGGCCTCGTCGAAATCGCCGCGGCGACGCGCTCGGGCCGCTGCCGGCGCCGCCGGCGCCCTCGAAAACTCCGCCCTGCAACGCTTGACTCTCTCGGTGAGGATGTTACACTGCGGGGCAGTGCGATCGCGTGACGTGTCCGCGTCGCCAACCGTGGAAAAATGACGACCGAGTCGCAATCGTCGAATCTGAATCGCGCGAGCGCCGCGCCGAAGCCGACGCGACGCGGCCGCAGCGAGTCGACACGCCGGGCGATGCCGCAGCAGATCGTCGTGCCTGCGCGTGCGACGGTCGAGACATTGCCGGCGTATCAGATCGCCATCCCTGGTTTTCTTTCAGAATCACGCGTGCAGGTTCGGCCGCGCGTCACCACGCGGCGGACGCTGCGGCCGCGCGACCCGAGCGAGGCCGACGTCGTCGTGCTGTACAACGTGGCGCTGGGCCTGGAACGCGGCCGGCCGGAGGACATCCTGTCGGACGCCGAGACGGAAGAGGTGGCCCGCGCCGTCGGCGAGACGCTGCGCGAGCACGTGCGCTCGATCGAACTGGCGCCGGTGTGGGACGACCTGGGCGATGTGCTGCGTCGCTACGATCCGGCGCGGCACGTCATCTTCAACCTGTGCGAAAGCCTGGGCGGGCGCGCCTGGTCCGAAGCAGAAGTGCCGCGCTTGATGCGCGCCGCCGGCTTCGTGCACACCGGCTCGTCCTATATGGCGCTGCGGCGCGCCGGCAGCAAACTCATCACCAAGCGTTCGCTGGAAGCCGCCGGATTGAACACGCCGACCTACGAGGTGATCCGTCACGCGGGGCGCCGACCGACGCGTGTGCCCCTGCCGGCGATCGTCAAGCCGGTGGCGGAACACGGCAGTTGCGGCATTACGCTGGCTTCGGTCGTGGAGGACCGCAAGGCGCTCGGCGATCGGATCGACGCCTGCATCCGCGACTACCGCCAGGCGGCGCTGGTCGAGGAGTTCATCGTCGGTCGCGAGTTGAACGTCGCCCTGTGGGGCAACGGTTTTCCGGAAGTGCTGCCGATCGCCGAGATCGCCTTCCGCTGGACCGACGAACCGCTGAAGCAGATCGTCAGCTTCAGCGGCAAGTGGCACAAGGATTCGGTTGAAGCGCTTGGCACGCCCGGCGTGTGCCCGGCCGACCTGGCGCCCGACGTGCAGGACCGGGTCGAGGCGGCCGCCGTCCTGGCCTACCAGGAACTGGGTGTGCGCGGCTTCGCCCGGGTCGACATGCGGCTGCGCGACGAGATCCCCTACCTGCTCGAGGTCAACATCCACCCCGACCTGGCGCCGGACGCCGGCTTCTTCCGCTCGGCCCGCGCCGCCGGGCACTCCTACGCCTCGATGCTGCTGTACATCTTGCGTCTGGCCTTCGCCTCGAGTTCATGACCTCGGTCCGAAAGACGGTACCGCGGGACGCCTCAGCCGTCCTGCGTCTGGCGGCGGCCGAGCCGCTCTTCTCCCGTGAAGACCGGGAGGTCGTCGAGGAACTCCTCTTCGACTACCTCGAAGAAACGGAACCGGGGGATTATCGCTATCTGACGGCTATCGATGACGGACGGGTCATCGGCTTCGCCTGCTACGGTCCGACGCCGCTCACGCATGGGACGTTCGACCTCTACTGGATCTGCGTCTCGCGCCGGCAGCGCCGCAAAGGCACTGGCCTGGCGCTGCTCCGAGGGGTCATCCGCGGCATCCGACGGGAGGGCGGCCGACTGGTCGTTCTGGACACCTCCGCCCGCCGCGATTTCGGCCCCACGCGAGCCTTCTATGAAGCGGCAGGGTTCCAGCCCAGTGCGCGGGTCCCCGGCTTCTACGGCCGGGGCGACGACTTGATGATGTACTACTTCCCCCTGAGGAATCCAAGAAAGAAGAAGGGGAAGACCCCGAAGGTGAGGCGAGCAGGCACAGGCGCCAGTCCGGGACTCCCCCAGGCAGACCCCCGCAAGGGGTAGCCGGTGGGGTCGGCCGCAAGGCCATCCCTAGGGGTTGCTCACGCGCGGTGCCTCCTCCTCGGAGGCGTTCCACTCCACTGTTATGGACAGCCCCGGTGAGATGTGCTAGACTGCCTTCCTACCGAGGCAGGATCCGGGGCTGAGAGTCTTCTCTCAGTTCTTTTTTCTCCCTGGGGGGCCTCACCGCCTGGAGAGGATCTCGACGAAGCGGGAGCCGGCTGCCGAGCCCCCCGTGCAGGAGCGACATGGGAAACAGCACCGTCTATGTCACCCCGGAAGGCCTGAAGAAGCTCGAGGACGAGCTTGAACACCTGCGCACCGTGAAGCGGCAGGAAGTGGCGCAGCGTCTGCACGAGGCGATGGAAGACGGCGAACTGATCGAGAATGCCGAATACGAGGCCGCCAAGAACGAGCAGGCCTTTGTCGAGGGGCGGATCCTGGAGCTGGAGCACATGCTGGCCCAGGCCCAGGTGATCGAGCCGGGCAAGTCGACGGGAGTCGTTGGGATCGGCAGCACCGTCGTCATCCAGGAAGACGGCAAACCGGCCGAGACCTACACCATCGTCGGCGCCGCCGAAGCCAATCCGCGCGATGGGCTGATCTCGAACGAGTCGCCGATGGGGCAGGCTCTGCTCGACCACAAGGTCGGCGACGACGTCGATGTGCGCGCCCCGGCCGGCACCCTGCGCTTCCGTATCGTCAAAATCAAGTAGCCCGAGCGCCGGACCTGCGACCCGCGCCGCCTTCGCGGCGCGGGTCTTTTTCGTGTACACTTCGCCGCCGCGGTCCGTTGGAACCAGCGCGCATGACCGAGCTCAACGACCTCGAACGAATCCGGTTGGAGAAGGCCGAACGATTGCGGCGGGCCGGGCTGGAGCCATACCCGGCGCGCGCCCGGCGGACGCACACCACGGCCGAAGCCCTGCGCGCCTTCGAGGCGGCGGGCGAGCAGCGCCTCGAGGCCGTCCTGGCCGGTAGGCTGCGTTCGATCCGCGTCATGGGCAAGGCCGCCTTTGCCCACCTCGAGGACCGCGCCGGCCTGCTGCAGCTCTACTTCAAAGCGGACGACGTCGGAGCCGAAGCCTATCGACTCTTCCAGGAGGCCTTCGACCTGGGAGATTTCGTCGAGGCCGCCGGGTTCATGTTCCGCACGCGTTCCGGCGAAACCTCCCTGCACGTCGAGCAGTTCCGCATGCTGGCCAAGGCGCTGTCGCCGCTGCCGTCGGCCAAAGAAGAAGTGGTCGACGGCGAGCGCGTCGTCCATCACGCTTTCGCCAATCCGGAAGCCCGCTACCGGGAACGCTACGCCGACCTGGCGGTCAACCCCGAGGTCCGTCAGGTATTCCTGACGCGGGCGCGAGTGGTGGCCGCCCTGCGCGAGTTTCTCGACGGGATGGACTTCGTCGAAGTCGAGACGCCGACCCTGCAGCCGCTCTACGGCGGGGCGGCGGCGCGACCGTTCACGACCCACCACGAGCAGCTCCATCAGGACCTGTACCTGCGAATCTCCTTCGAGCTCTACCTCAAGCGCCTGCTCGTCGGCGGGCTGGAGCGCGTCTACGAGATCGGGCGCGACTTCCGCAATGAAGGCGTTTCCTTCAAGCACAACCCGGAATTCACCCAGCTCGAGTTTTACATGGCCTATGCCGACTACGAGCAGGTGATGGAGATCACCGAGCGCATGGTGGCCCACGCCGCGCAGCGGGCCACGGGCAACACCTCGATCGTCTTCCGCGAGCAGGCCATTGCCTTGGCGCCGCCCTGGCGGCGCCTGAGTTTGGGCCAGGCGATCAGCGATCTGGCCGGGATCGACATCGCCGCGTTCCCCGACGCCGACTCGCTGCGGCGGGAGATGCGCCAGCGCGGGCTCGACCCGTCGAGCGAGGCGCCGCGCGGCAAGCTGGTCGAGTCGCTGCTGTCGCATTTTGTCGAGCCCAAGCTGATCCAGCCGACGTTCCTGATCGACTACCCGCGCGATATCTCGCCGCTGGCCAAGAGCAAGCCGGGCGATCCGAGCACGGTCGAGCGTTTCGAGGGCTTCATCGGCGGGATGGAGCTGTGCAACGCCTTCACCGAGCTCAACGATCCCCTCGATCAGGAACAGCGCTTCCTGGAAATGGGACGCGATTTCGCCGCCGACGACGAGGCGCGCCATCCGCTGGATGAGGACTACCTGCAAGCGATGCGCTATGGGATGCCGCCCAACGGGGGTTTCGGCATGGGCGTCGATCGGCTGGTGATGCTTCTCACCGATCGCACCTCGATCCGCGAAGTGATCCTCTTCCCTCACCTGCGGCCGAAGGAGTGAAATCTCCGATCTCCGTCCACCTCACCCCCTGACCCCCTCTCCGCCGACAGCCTAAGTGAACGCGTAGTACCGTGGCGGAGAGGCCCTCCGCTTCGCTACGGGCGGCTGCGCGCGGGGAAGAAGATCTGAGGGTGGGGGGAGCAAAGCTCCCCCCACCCTCAGAAATACCCTCCCCTCCCCCTGCGCGAATCCCAGAGGCTGCATGATCACTTGGCGCAGGGGGAGGGGTGAGGGGTGGGGGGTCAGGTGTGCGCCGCCCCCTTGCGCATCCGTCTGGAAATCCGAGGTCGGAAAGTGGCAATCTAGGGTTGGGGCCTGCGCCACCCGAAACGCTTGCGCAAGACGGCGTAACGCGAAACGAGGTGGACCCACGCCGGCGAGCGGCGGGTGACGAGTCGGGCCGAGGCCAGGGCCCGGCGGAAGCTCTCGGCGTCGTGGAACGGTTCGAGCACGGTCAGCCCCCGGCCGACTTCGAACGGCGCGTGCGCGTCCGACCCGGCCAGACCCGGCAGGCCGGCCTGGCGCGCCAGCGCCGCCGCCCGGGCATTCGGGCCGGCCGAGGTGGTGCGGGCGTTGAAGGCCTCTAGCGCATCCAACTGAGGCAGCAGCGGACGCAGGATCTCCTCGCGCCACGCTCCCTGGCGGGCGTAGTCGTACGGATGAGAGACACTGATGACGGCCCCCTGGCGCCGCAGCCGATCGATCGTTTCCTGAGGAGAAAGCCCCGCCGGAATCTCCTCGGTCATGAAGTATCCCAGCAGCTCGCCTTCCGTCGTGAGGATCTCCTCGCCGACGATGAATCGTTCCGGCGCCAACGTGGCGGCCTCCAGGCCGCCGCGCAGCGTGTTGTGATCGGTGACGGCCAACCGATCGATGCCTCGCTGCCGGCAGACCTCGAGCAACGCCCGCGGGGAGGCCAGGCTGTCCTTCGACCAGTACGTATGGCAGTGTAGTTCGACGTTCCACATCGGATGGGTGCTCATCGAGACGGGATCGGGCGGGCGGGGTGCGGATCACCCAGGGAGCAGACGGCCAACAGCGGGCGGGCGGCCTCGCCGGACCGCAAGGTTAGAACCGGCGGACGGGTCAGAGTAGGACCAGGCTGCCTACCGCCAGGATCGCCAGCAGCGCCAGCGCCACGACGGCCTGCAGGACGGTCTTGGGCTCCATGCCCGGCATGACGACCTGTCCGTCGCCGTAGTCGCGGAAAAGGCGTCCCCAGCGTGTGCGCAGTGCGTCGCGCACGCGACGACGGCCGACGAACGGATACCAGTAGACGTTGTGATAGAAGTTGCTGGCGAAGTAGGACCACGGCACCAGCGGCGATTGGAGCAGCAGCTTCTCCAGGGGCTTCAACCAGCCGTGGTAGATCATCTTCTGGCCGCGGCTGGCGAAGGTGTCCTCCTGGACGAAGCCCCAGGCCGGCTCCTGGTCGATGTCATAGCCGACGATGCGAATCTGCTGCGGATCGCCGATCCCCAGACCGGCTTCGTGGGCGCGGCGGATGAAGCGAATCGCCATCGGGTCGAATCCCTGCAGGCGGGCGGAGACGGCATCGATCGCCACCTGGTCGGCCGAGGCCAACAGGATGTCTTTCTCGTGCCAGCGCATGGCGCGCGGTCCCGGCCCATCCCCAGCGAAGGTCCCGTCCATCACGGCGAACAGCCCCGGGTGAATCTCCTGCTGGATGGCCAGCAAATCGACCAATGTGTCGTGGATCACGGCGTGGGTCCAGTGCCGGTCCCGGTGCAGCAGCCCGCCGAAGGCGTTCTTCATCGCGCCGGTAATGGTGGTGAAGACATGCGTCTTGACCGTCGGCAGCTGCACCATGTTCATCCCGACGATCGCTTTGGGAATGAACACGCCGTCCGGGTAAACCTTGTCCAGGACGAGGAACGGCTGCTTCGGATGGTATTCGAACCACTCGAAGTTGTGCTCGTAGAGGTATAGACAGGGGATCTGGTAGCGGTCGGTGACAAAGCGGTGCTTGTTGTTGAATTCCCCGACCCGGGTGTCGACGACCACGGTGTCGTTGTGGACGCCCACCAGATCGGTGTAGCCGGCCCCCTGCAGCGCCCGGATGACGCCCTCCAGCTGCCACGGCTCGCTCGAGCAGGCCGGGTACCACGTCTGCCAGGAGATGTTGATCTTCAGGCCGGTCCGCACGCCGCGGGGTAGGGCCGCTTCGAACCCGGCCAGGGTCATCACCCGCTGAAAGTCGTCCAGCACGGTCTCGGGCGAGGTCTTCAAGACGGCGACCGTGCCTTTTCCAGGGAAATCCGCCATGCGTTTCGTCTCCCAACGCGATTCTATCCCAAGCTGGCGACGGTGCGCCGTGCTACAATCCAGGTCGGATGTCCTCCTCGCTTGGCCGCTTCCGACGACCGCCCAACCCGGTCACCCAGGCTGCCTTCCGGCGACAGGTGCGCCGTGAGGTTTACCTCCCGATCGCCATGACCGTGCTGGCGATCGTCCTTCTTGTGGCCGTGGCGATCGTGGTGGCGTATGGAACGGCCAGCGCGTGGGCCGACATAGCGCTGGTTTTGCTGGCCGTGCCTGTCGCTCTGCTGCTGGTCGTCCTGACGGGGGTCCTGGCGGGGGCGATTTACCTGATGCTGCTCTTGATCCGGGAGGTGCCGACGGTGACGAGTACTCTCCAGGACGGGGCCGACCGATTGGAGGGGGCGGTTCGCCGCGGCAGTGACGTTGTCGTGCAGCCGATCTTCGCCCCGGCGGGGTTAGCTGCAGGGCTGGCCGTGCTCGGGCGTTCCTTGAGATCCATCTTCCGGTCCGAATGAGGGTCGACACATGAACGGTGACCAGGCATGG
Source organism: uncultured Anaerolineaceae bacterium (assembly GCA_964569445.1). Lineage (GTDB taxonomy): Bacteria > Chloroflexota > Anaerolineae > Anaerolineales > E44-bin32 > DATEVL01. Next base: position 9,183 of record CAZMVJ010000038.1, read on the forward strand.
AAGCCGAAAGCGCTGGCGATCGGAGCCCTGGTTGGAGCGGTGGCCGGCTTGGCCGGCGCCTATCTGCTCATCCGGCGGGCGGAGGAGGCTGGAACGCGGCCCCAATTGGATGCAGGGGAGGGCATCCGGATTGGGGTGTTGGTCATGGGCCTGCTTCGCCAGGTCGCACTGATTGGTGACGGGAAAGAGTAGTCCACTGTACAAATAAGTCCTGGATTTCACAATCGCCCGGGCGTCTACGCGGGCGATTTCGTTTGCCTAGGACGGTTGACTTACACCGGTCAGCGGAGTATGATCCTGATGAACGGTCGTTCGTTCAATGCTCAAAATGGTCGGTTCTGATGGCTCTGGCGACACTGCGGTCCTGCACACGGCCCAGTCCATCCTGGACGCCGGCGAGTTCCTTTTCCAGCGCCAGGGTTTCCACGGCACCTCCATGCGGCAGCTGGCGCGTTACGCCGGGATCACCCCCGCCGCCATCTACAACCACTTTCCCTCCAAAGAGGACCTCTTCATCGGGCTGCTCAAGGCTCGCCTGCCCCACCGCACCCTGGCCCTGGCCGTCCGGGACGCGCAAGGCGCCACGGCCGACGCTTTGCTGCGGGACGGCGTGCAGCGGATGCGCGCCGCCATGGTCGACCGGCTTGGCAACTTGCGCTTGATCTTCGTCGAAGTCCTCGAGTTCGAAGGTCGCCACCTGCCGCTGGTGCTGCCGGAGATCGTCGCGCCGGCCTTATCCTTCCTCGAGCGGCTGCGCTCGACCGATCCGCGCCTGCAGAACTGGCCGCCGCCGTTCCTGTTGCGCCTCATCGGCGGCGCTTTCTTTGCCTTCGCCGTCACGGAGTCCTACCTGCGGGCCATCGAGGACTGGACGCCTGGGGCCCAGGACTATGACGATCTGGCGGCCATCCTGGCGGCCGGTCTGCTCGCGGCCGGCATTCCGCCGTCGCCGCCCGGGAGGTGACGTGAGCTTCCTCCGCCTGCGGGCCGTCATGCGCAAGGAATTCCTGCAGATCCTGCGCGATCCCCACACGCTCTACATCGTCCTGGCCATGCCCGTCGTCCAGCTGTTCCTGCTCGGTTACACCGCCACGACCGAGGTGCGCAACATCCCGCTGGCGGTGATCGACCGCGACCGGACCGCTGATTCGCGGCGCTTGCTCGACGCCTACCGGGCAGCCGACTACTTCCGCCTGGCGTTCGACATCGACTCGGAAGACCAGCTGCGCAGCCTGATCGACCGCGGTGACGCCGGCGCCGGTCTGATCATCCCGCAGGACTTCAGCGACCAACTGCGCGCCGGCGGCACGGCCCGCATCAGCTTCCTACTCGATGGGTCCGACCCGAGCGTCGCCACCACCGCCCTGGCGGCGGCCGAACTGATCGGGCAGTCGGTGTCCAATCGCATCCGGGTCGAGCGGCTGCAGGCGGCGGGGCAGGGAAGCGCCGCGTCCTCCGGGCTGGAGGTGCGCGCCCAGGTCTGGTTCAATCCGGACCTGGTGAGCGCCTACTTCATGGTGCCGGCGCTGATCGGCATGATCCTGCAGCTGATGACGACCATGCTGACCTCCACCGCCATTGTGCGCGAGCGCGAGCGGGGCACGATCGAGCAGCTTATCGTCACGCCGATCCGCTCGGGCGAGCTGATCGTCGGCAAGATCGCCCCCTATGTCCTGATCGCGCTCTTCAACACGCTGGAAGTCCTGACTGTTGGGACGCTGTGGTTCGGGGTCCCGGTGCGCGGCAGCCTCGCTCTGCTCTTGCTGCTTTCGGGACTGTTCCTTACGTGCTCCCTGGGTATCGGCCTCTTCATTTCGACCATCGCCCAAACGCAGCAACAAGCGATGATGCTGACCTGGTTTACGCTGCTGCCGACGGTTTTCCTATCCGGGTTCTTCTTCCCCCTGGCGGCGATGCCGCCGTTACTGCAGGCGATTTCCCGTCTGATCCCGCTGCGTTACTACCTGGCCATCATTCGTTCGATCCTGCTGAAGGGAGTCGGGGCCGCAAGCCTGACGGAGGAGATCGTCGCCCTGGCGATCCTCGGCGCGATTACCGTCACCGGCGCCGTCCTTCGCTTCCGCAAGAGCCTCGACTGAGAGGAGGTCTTCGTGGCTTCTCGATTGCGTCCGCGCGTCATCCTTCCGATCCTGGTGGTCACTGGGCTGGCGGTCGCTGCTGTGTACGCCCTGACGACTCAACTAAGGGACAACGGGTCTCTATCCGCCTCCGGCGCGGTGGAGGCGGAGGAGGTCCGCCTGGCGCCGGAAATCGCCGGTAGGGTCTCGTCCGTCCTGGTGGATGCGGGGGAGGCGGTGGAGAAGGGCGATCCGCTGGTTCTGATGGATGACAGCCTGCTCCAGGCCCAGCGCCAGCGAGTGGTCGCCAGCCTCACCTCCGCCGAGCAGGCGGTGGCCGGCGCTGAGCTCAACCAGCAGTCGGCCGATCTGGAATACGAGAGGATCGCCGCCGCGGCGCGGGCCCAGGACGCTCTGCGCCTGCGTGCGTCGTGGCAGCTCGAGGTGCCGGCCGAGATCGACATCCCCGCCTGGTATCTGACGCAAGACGAAATGATCGACGCCGCCCGTGCGGAAATCGACTCGGCGCAGGCCGCTGTCGATGAAGCGCGTCAGCGGCTCGACGGCCTGCTGGCGGATGGGGCCCATGCCGCGGTTCGGCGCGCCGAGGACCGTCTGCGGCAGGCCCTGACATCCTTCCTGGCGGCAGACGGTGCCTTCCAACGGGCGCTGGCGGCCCGTGAAACGCAACAACTCTACGACCGGGCGGCAGAGGCCTGGACGAGGGCGGACGAAGAGCGCCAAGCCGCGCAGGAGGCTTTCGACGCGCTGCTCGACGACGACCGCTTCGACGATGTGCGCCAGACGCGTGCGGACCTGGCCGTCGCCGACGCCCGCCTCTCGGCGGCCGAGGTCTACCATGATTCGCTGCGAACCGGCGAGCACTCGGTTGCGGTGGAGCAGGCCCAGGTCCATCGGCGGCAGGCCGAGACGGCCGTGGCCCAGGCGCGGGCTGTACTGCAGCAAGTTCAGGCTGAGCTGCGCGCCATCGACGTCCAGCTCGAGCGCCTGGTCCTGCGCGCGCCGGTCGCCGGCACCGTCCTCTCCCGCACGACCGACCCAGGCGAAGTCCTGCCGGTGGGGGCAGTGGCGCTGACCCTCGGTCTGCTCGACGATTTGACCATCACCGTCTATCTGCCGGAGGACCGGTACGGAGCGGTCGGTCTGGGCGATCCCGTCCGGATCACGGTCGACTCCTTTCCCGGCGAGAACTTCGAAGGCCGCGTCCTTCGGATCGCAGACCGCGCCGAGTTCACCCCGCGCAACGTGCAGACCGAGGCGGGAAGGCGAACCACGGTCTTCGCCGTCGAGATCGCCATCGACAATCCGGCCGGCCTGCTCAAGCCGGGGATGCCGGCCGACGTGGGATTCGTGACGTCGCCGTGAGCCGAGCCATTGAAGCCATCGGCCTGAGCCGGGCTTTCGGTCCGACTCAGGCGCTGGCCGGCCTCGATCTCGCCGTCGATGCCGGCGAGATGGTGGCCCTCCTGGGCCCGGACGGGGCCGGCAAGACGACCGCCATGCGATTGTTGGCCGGGGTTATCCGAGCCGACTCGGGAAGCGCCCGCCTCGCCGGGATCGACGTCGCGCGTGAAGCCGAGTCGGCTCGGGCCCACTTGGGATACGTGCCGCAACGATTTGGCCTTTACGGCGAACTGACCGTCTGGGAGAACCTGAGATTCTTGGCCGAGGTGCGAGGACTGGCGGGTCGGGCCTGGCGCGACCGTGCCGAGGCGATGCTGTCGTTCGTCGGTCTGGAAGCGTTCCGCGATCGGCGCGCCCGGGCCCTCTCGGGCGGGATGAAACAGAAGCTCGGCCTGGCGGCGGCACTCATCCATGAGCCCCAGGTTCTGCTGCTGGACGAGCCGACCGGCGGCGTCGATCCGCTGGCGCGCCAGGGCTTCTGGCGGCTGCTCGTACGGCTGCTGCGTCAGGGGGTGGCGATCCTGATCAGCACACCCTACATGGACGAGGCGGCGCGCTGCGGCCGGGTCGGGTTCCTTTACCAAGGACGCATGCTCGTTGAAGGCACCCCGACCGAGCTGCGGCGGCCGCTGCAGGGCCGCATGATCGAAGTGACCGGCGCCTCGCCCGAGCGGTTCGCCACCTGGGCGGTGGGCGTCGGCGCGATCGAAGAGAGTCAGATCTTCGGGGCGGCGCTCCGCCTGCGTGCGGCAAGCGGGCTGGGCGAGGCGGTGGCCTCGGACATCGAAGATGCGGCGCGCCGGGCAGGAGATATCGACGTCCATGCCCGCCTCGTCGCCCCTTCCCTCGAAGACGTGTTCCGTTTCCTGCTCCCGACGGCCTCGCACGTGGAGGGCGCATGAACCCGCCGGCCCTGGCGGCATTTGGGCTGACCAAACGCTTCGGCGATTTCACCGCCGTCGAGAACGTGTCGTTCGCCCTCGGCCCAGGAGAAATCCTCGGCTACGTCGGACCGAACGGCTCGGGCAAGACGACGACGATGCGCATGGTCCTCGGACTGCTGCGCCCGACTGCTGGAAGGGCGGAGCTCTTTGGGCAGGACGTGGCGCGCGCCGGCGACGCGATCCGCCAGCAGGTCGGCTACATGTCGCAGCGTGCCGCTCTCTACGACGAACTGACCGTCCGCGAGAATCTGTCCTTCTACGCCATGGCCTACGGCGTCCGCGATTCGGCCAGGATCAGAGAACTCCTGCGCCAATTCGATCTGGAGGCGGTGGCGAACGCGGCGGCCGGCGCCTTGCCCATCGGATGGCGTCAGCGTCTGGCGCTGGCCGGTGCCCTGATCCATCGTCCGCGTCTGCTGATCCTCGATGAACCCACCAGCGGGGTCGACCCCGTCAGTCGGCGGAGTTTCTGGGATCGCATCTATGCGCTGGCGGCCCAGGGCGTCGCCGCCCTCGTCACAACCCACTATCTCGAGGAGGCCGAGTACTGCCACCGGGTTGGAATCATGATCCGCGGATCCCTATTGGCGCTCGACGAGCCGGCCAGGCTGAAGCGCTCGACCTTGCCGGGGGCGGCCTGGGATGTCTTTGCCGAGCCGGTGTTGGAGGCGCTGCAGGAGCTCGAAAGCGATCCGTCGGTCGTCCGGGCCGGGCTGGCCGGAGATCACTTGCGGGCGATCACTCGCGCCGGCGCGGGGACGGACGAGTTGCAGGCGCGGTTGACGGCGAGAGGTTTTCGGGATGTCCGGCAGGAACCGGTCGAGCCGAGCCTGGAGGATGTCTTCCTGGCGCTGGCTGGCGAAGAGACCTCGGGTTAGTCCTTCCGCGCCACGAGCCAGCGTTCGGACAGCCGCCGGACGTCCGCGAAGCCGGCCTGCGTCAGCCATGTTCGATAGGCCTCGAAGCTGTAGGCCGATCCACCACTGACGCCCCAAGTTACCAACGTGACGTAGCTCGCCCACTCCGTGGGCGGATCGTCGGCCATGACCGCATCCACCAGAAGCTGGCCGTGTCGGTCGAGCGCCGAATGCAACCGAGCGGCCAGGCGGCGCATCTGATCCGGGTCGAGGTAGTAGGTCACTTGGCCGAGAAGGGCGGCGTCGAACGCCTGGGGCGCCATCTCGAGGTCCAGCCCGCCTTCGACGAAAGTCACGCGTTCGAGCAGGCCCATCCGGCGAGCGAGGTCGCGGGCGACCTCCAGGACCTCGCGCGAATCGACGCACGTCAATTGGACCGACGGATCGGCCTCGGCCAGAATAAGCGACTTGATCGAGCAGCCGCACGCCAGATCGACAACGCGCAGCCCGGGGCGGCTGCCCGGCGCCAGGCCGGCGGCGCGCCACATCGCTCGACTCTCTTCTGGTCGGGAAGCGAGGTAGCTCTCGAGCCAGGCGTCCTGGGCCCACGGGAAGGCCAGGTGCGACGGCTGCCCCGAGCGAAGCGCCTGGGAGATCCCGTCCCATAGCGAGGCGCCGCTCTCGGCCAGCAAGTAGCGGCCGGCGTAGCTGCGCTTTCCCGGCACGAGGAACATCGATGACGTCGGCGTCGGTCGGAAAGTGCGGCCGTCGCGCCCGATCAATCCCAGGCAGGCGAGGAGATCGAGCAATGCCGCCATGCCGGCCGGATCGCAGCCGCAGGCTTCGGCGACCGCCTGGGCGGAGGCGCCGCCGTTCTCAAGGGGTGTGAAGACGTCCAGCATCAACCCCAGGCGCAGCGATTGAGCATGAGCATCAGAAGAGAGGCGGTACAGCAGGTCGGGATCCGGGGTACTGAGTTCGGCGGTCATATCGCCAACCCCTTTCGACAAACGTCAGGCACCGATGGAATTGTATGCCCGTCGCTGCGTGGCCGACGCGGCCGGGCGGTAGGGGCCCGTCACGGGCCGTCTGGTATGATGCACGCGTCAACGGCCGGGAACATCTGGTCGCCCTCGCACTGTGGCTACACTCGCCGCTGAACTCCCCGTGCCGCGCCGACGAACGGCCGCCATCCTGGTCTCACTGGCGGCGCGTCGGATCGCCTACGCCGGCCTGCTCTTTCGACGGATGAGACGAATCCGCCGCGTTCCACTGGCCGGAGCGCTGGCCGCCGTCTTCCTGGCTGCCTGCAGCGCTGTGCTTCCCGGTGGCGCGCCGTCAACATCTGCTCCGGCCGGCGCGGGGACGGCCACGCCTTTCCTCCCGGTAGCGCCTTCGGCCACGCCGGCCGTCACGCGCCTGTGGGTTTCACCCTCGGTGCCGCGTGTGCTCAGGAGCAAGATCGAGCGGGCCGGCCGCGCCCTGGCGCCGTCGGTCGAGATCGTGACGGAGGCTCAAGTGGGAAGCCTGCAGGTTTTGCCCGGTGGTGTCTCCCCGATTGCACGGTGGACGTACGCCGTCGCCGCGCCGTTCGCCACGGTGCGCGACGCCATCGGGTTGACCGAGCTCCTTTCCACCTGGCAGGCCGCCGAACCCAGCGGGTTGCCGGTCTTCGCCTCGGGCGAAACGGTGGAGGCGATGCGCAGCGTGCTGGGCGAGCCGGGGGTCAACGTGCGTTCGATCGACAATCCTGAGACGATGGTCGACTCGGCCTGGGACAGCCGGCCGTCGCTGGCGATCGTGCCTTTTGAGTCGCTTGAACCGCGCTGGAAAGTCCTCGAACTCGACGGGCAGTCGCCCGTCCGACGCGATTTCGATCCGGGGAAGTATCCGCTCCAGGTGACCTACGGATTGGAGGCAGGCGAGCTCCCGTCGGAAATGCGGCAAGAGCTGGAGGCGGCCGAGGGCGTGCTGCTGCCCCTGACGAACCGACGCGACGACCGACTGACGACGGTCGTCATGACGGGCGTGACGGCGTTGACGCGGGCGACGGCCTGGGAGATGGACCGCACCGGCGTGACGCTCCCCGCGCGCGACATCGGCGACTGGCTGCGTCAGGCGGATGTGACGCACATCAGCCACGAGGTCGCCTTCAGCCCCGACTGTCCTCCGCCGTTGCCGAATCTGACCGTCCTGATCTTCTGTGCCCAGCCGGGGCATATCGCTCTCCTGCAAGACGTCGGGACCGACGTCATCGAGCTGACCGGCAATCACGTCCTCGACGCCGGAAAGGAAGCGCTGCAGTATTCGCTGGATCTCTACCGAGCGAACGGCTGGCAGTGGTTCGGTGGGGGCGGAGATCTGGCCGAGGCGCGCGAACCGGTCTTGATCGAACACAATGGAAACCGGATCGCCTTCGTCGGCTGCAACGAGGCCGGGCCGCCGGGTGCCTGGGCGACGCCTGACCAGCCGGGGGCCAACCCCTGCGGCCGCGATCGGCTGGCGGCGCAAGTGAGCGCGCTGCGGGACGAAGGCTACCTGCCGATCTTCACTTTCCAGTGGCACGAGCACTACACGCCCATCCCACCGGCGTCGCAGCGGGAGGCCTTTCAGGCCGCCGCCGAAGCCGGCGCGGTGGCGGTCAGCGGAAGTCAGGCGCATCAGCCGCAGGGGTTCGCCTTCGCCAATGGCGCCTTCATTCACTACGGTCTGGGAAACCTGTTCTTCGACCAGATGTGGTCCGAGGCAGTGCGGCAGGAGTTCATCGACCGCTATGTCTTCCACAATGGACGCCTGATCTCGGTCGAGCTCCTGACGGCGCACCTGGAGGATTGGTCGCGTCCGCGGCCGATGACCCCGCCGGAGCGCGCCGCCTTCCTTCAGGAGATGTTCACCGCCAGCGGGTGGTAGCGGCCGGTCCGCGCGGCGGGTTTCGCAGACCGCCGCGCCTCGGGGATTCCTCTCTCGCCCTTCGACTTCGCTCAGGGCTCGCTCGGAATGACATAC
>CAZMVJ010000039.1:0-13678 GCA_964569445.1 uncultured Anaerolineaceae bacterium
AGTTGATCGTCCCCGGCTCCGGGTGGGTGTACGTGCCCCGGAAGAAGGCCATCAAGAGGATGATAAAGAGGAGAGTCGGGAAGGCGTACAGAACGTCGACCACACGCATCATGACGTTATCGGTGCGACCTCCGAAGAACCCGGCGATGCTGCCGAAGGTGACCCCAATCGCCAGGCTGATGAGCGGGGCCACCAGCGCCACGGTCAGCGACACTCGGGCGCCGTAGATCGCACGGCTCAAGATGTCGCGTCCGACGTAATCGGCCCCGAAGCTGTAGTCCGTGCTGATCCGGGCATAGCCAGCCATGAAGGGGAAGACCTTCACCACCCACGGCGGAACGACGTCATGATCGACCAGAACCTGTTCGGCATAGTGCTTGGGGGCAATCAGCGGTGCGAAGATGGCCATCAAGGCCAGCAGGATGACGGTGATCCCTCCGATGACCGCCGCACGATTGCGCAGCAACCGGCGGAAGGCATCCGCCCACAGACTCTCGCGCCGGCGGGTGAGGGGGATCCCGCCCGCCCCGGCCCTCAGCACGTCACTTCGCACGGCCATTGGCATCTCCCTCTCGAACTACGTGTATCGGATGCGTGGGTCGAGCCAAGCGTAGATCAAATCGACCACCAGATTGGCGAAGACTAGGACCAAGGCGTAGAGCAGGATCGTTCCCATGATCACCGGATAATCCCGGTTTCCTATGCTCGTCACGAAGTACTTGCCCATTCCGGGAAGGCCGAAGATCAACTCGGTGACGAAGGTGCCGGTGACGAGGGCGGCAAAGAGCGGGCCGAGCACGGTGACGACAGGAATCATCGAGTTCTTGAGGGCGTGCCGCGTGACCACCAGCCGCTCGATCAGGCCTTTGGCGCGCGCCGTCCGAATGTAATCCTCGCGAATCACCTGCAGCAGGCTGGCCCGGCTGACGCGCGCGATGACGGCCGCACTGCCGACACCGAGGGCGACCACTGGCATGCAAGCATAGCGAAAGTAGTCCAGGCTTATTTCCGAAGGGAGAAGGCCCAGCGTCCACGGCGGGCCGGCGCCCCACCCTGTAGGCGGGAGCCACTTCAAGACCACGCCGAAGATCGCAATCAGCAGGGGCCCCAAGACGATCACTGGGACGCTGACCCCCAGCACGGCCAGGCTCATCGCGCCGTAATCCACCGCGGAGTTTTGGCGGAGAGCCGCCAGGATCCCAAGCGGCAGGCCAATCAAAACCGCCACGCCAAGGGCCATCACTCCGAGCTGGAATGAAAGAGGCAGATTGTCCCGGAAGATGTCGTTGACCGTGCGGTTCCGAGAAGAATAGGACGGGCCGAAGTTCATCCATTTCAGCCAGAGCGCCTCTCCGAGCTTGACGTTTACCATCCCGTCGTCCAATGCCGAAAGGCCGGGCGGGGTATCCGAAAGCTGCGGCACCAGCACTTCATAGATATAGAGCAGATACTGCATCGGGAGAGGTTCATCCAGGGAGTAGCGGGCATTGAGGTTGGCGATAATCTCCTCCGGGAGGGTCTTCTCCCGGTCGAACGGACCGCCCGGGATTGCATGCATAAGCCCGAAGGTAATCAGCGAGACCGCGAACAGCACACCTATGAGCCAAATCAAGCGACGAATGATGTATCGGCCCATCGCATTCAGCTCCCGGGAGATGTACCCCAGCCCGACTCCGGACCGTCGCCTTGATCCTCAAGGCGGCGCTCCGCAACCGGGAAGGTGGAAAGGCGTTCTGGGGGGAGGCACGTACCCCTCCCCCCAGAACAAGGTCCAAGCCTACTCGCTGACGTCCCAGGTCACGAAGTCCTGGTGACCGCTTACGGCGTAGGTGCGGGTGACATACGGCTTCGTCATGGCTACATCGACGTACCAGTAGATCGGCGCGATCACGGCTTCGGTGTCGACCAGGATCTCTTCCGCCTGAGCGTACAGGTCGATGCGCTCCTGCGGATCCTTCTCGACGGCCGCCGCCAGAACGAGCTCTTCAAACTGGTCGTAGTTCGCATCGCCCGGACCCCAGCTGGCACCGCCGCCTCCGGTCGGGTTCTGCGAACCACCGTAGATCCACACTTCCTTTGTGAAGTTGTTGGCGTCCGGGTAGTCCAGGCACCAGCCGAGGCGGTAGATCTGCGGGGTGGCCACCGGATCCTTGATCGTGTCGAGGAAGACGGCGAAGTCCTGGTTGGTCAACTTCACATTGACGCCCAAGGTGTCCGCCCACATCTGCTGGATGGCCTCCGCGATATTCTGGTGACCGGTGGAGGTGTTGAACATCAGGGTGAGGTCCAACTGGTCGGCCGTCAGCCCCTTCTCATCCAGGTAGGACTGCAGCTCGGCCTTGGCGGCCTCGGAGTCGGTCTTGATTCCCAGGTCGGGATAGTCGCCCATCGTTGGCGCGGCCACCAGCCCTGGTCGGGCGAACCACTGCGCAGGCACCTGACCGCCCTTGGTCACGTTGTCGACGATAGCCTGGCGGTCGATCGCCATCGACAGAGCACGGCGGACGCGCACATCATCGACAAACTCGGCCTTGGTGTTGAACCCATAGAAGTAGGTGCAGAGGGTCGGGGGGTTGCTGTATTCCTGCGACAGGACCGGGTCGGCCAGGATGCGGTCCTGATCGGCCGCCGGGAACGATTCGATCTGGTCGACATTGCCGGCCTCGTACTCGGCCAGCGCCCCTGCCTCGTCCAGCGACAGTATGTGCTTCACCTCGTCCAGCGTGGCCACGGCGATATCCTCTGTGCCAGGCCAGAAGGGGTTCTTGACGATGGTGACATAGGAGTCGTGGATCCATTCCTTCAGGGCGAAGGGGCCGTAGCCCTGGTGGAAGCCGGCCTCGGACCAGCGTTCGCCGGCGGCGGCGGTGCAGTCGTCACCTTCGATGGTCCAGCGCGGCACGGCGTGCGCCGTCCACAGGCCGATGATGTTGTCGTTGTAGGCGGCGTCTTCGTTGAAGGTGACCTCGAGCGTGGCGTCGTCGATCGCATGCACCGCCACGTCATCGGCCGTGCCTTCCCCGGAGTTGTATTCCGTCGCCCCTTCGATGGCGAAGCCCAGGACGTAGGCATAGTCAGAGGCGGTTTCCGGGCTCAGGGCGCGCTTGATCGAGTACTCGAAGTCGTGCGCCGTCACTGTACGGACCTGCGCCGGATCCTGGCAGTCCATCACTTGGACGACTTGGTCGCCATTCCATTTGACCCACGGGATGCCTTGCCGGATGTGGTACGTGTACGTCAGGCCGTCCTCGGAGATGTCCCGGCTTTCGGCCATCCCCGGGTGGAGCGTGGCGTCGGTTTCGTCCATCCAGGTCAGGCCGATGGACGTGGCGTTGACAATGGTCGTCTCGTAGGTAGACGAGGCCAGGCCCGGGTCGATCGACGCAAGGTCGCCTGGGATGCCGATCGCCACGGTCAGGGTTCTAGGCCCCGCCGGTTCGGCGCCTGGCGTGACGGTTACAACCTGGACCTCGCCGCCGACGATCACGGTCACGACCGCTGGCTCTGGCGTTGTGCAGGCCGCCAGGATCAACCCAGCGACGACCAACAGCGAGAACAAAACAACGAACTTGGTGCGCATGCTTCCCCTCCTTGTGGGAAATGCAGTGCCTTACGTTTGCGAATCTGTGCTGTCGAAATCTCCAGCTTTGCCCCCGAGCCTCACCTCCCTTCGTGGCTCACGCCTGGCGCCAAAGCTCCAGACGAATCGACCAAGTGACACGCCACCCAGTGGCCCGGCAAGATTTCCCTCCAGGCCGGCACCTGCTCGGCGCAGATCTTCTCGGCGAGCCAGCAGCGGGTGCGGAAACGACAACCGGAAGGGGGGTTGGCCGGGCTGGGGACGTCCCCCTCAAGGATAATACGCTTTCGCTTCTCCTCCACCTGGGGATCGGCCACCGGAACCGCCGAAAGCAGGGCCTGGCTGTAGGGGTGGAGAGGCTGGGTGTACAGCTCGTCACGCTCGGCCTGCTCGACCAGGACCCCCAGATACATGACCGCCACCCGATCGCAGATGTGACGCACCATCGACAGGTCGTGGGCGATGAAGAGGTAAGTCAACCCAAACTTGTCCTGCAGATCGTCCAGCAGGTTGACCACTTGCGCCTGGATCGACACGTCCAGCGCCGAGATCGGCTCGTCGCAGACGATGAAGGCTGGATTGAGAGCCAGGGCGCGCGCCACGCCGATCCGCTGCCGCTGCCCCCCAGAGAACTCGTGTGGAAAGCGGTTGGCAAAGCCTGGGTTGAGGCCGACCAGCTCCAGCAGCTCATCGACTCTGTGCTGCATCGACGGGCCCTTCACCGTCTGATGGACGATGAGCGGCTCGCCGATGATGTCGCCGACCGTCATGCGCGGGTTCAGGCTGGCGTACGGGTCCTGGAAAATCATCTGCATGCGGCGCCGCATGCGCCGCATATCGTTCCCGTTGAGGCCGACCAGATCCTTCCCTTCAAAGTAGACGTGACCGGACGTCGGCGGGTAGAGCTGCAGAATGGTCCGGCCGGTGGTCGACTTGCCGCAGCCGGATTCGCCGACCAGGCCGAAGGTCTCGCCGCGCCTGACCTCGAAGCTGACGTCGTCGACGGCGCGCACGGCCCCGATGGTCCTCTGGATGATGATGCCGCGGGTGATGGGGAAGTGCTTGACGAGGTGGTCGACCCGCAGCAGGATGTCGTCCGGCGCTGCGGCGGCGACGGGGGCTTCGATGGCAGCGGCCTCGGTCATACCCGCAGCCCTCCCGTGCGAACGTCCACCCAGCAGGCTATTTCGTGATGTGGAGCGACCTGCATCAGAGGCGGGTTCTCCTGCCGGCAACGGTCGTGAACGAACGTGCAGCGGTCGGCGAACGGGCAATACTTCGGCTCTTCGTAGAGGGTGGGCGGCAGTCCGTCGATCGACTCGAGCCGCTCACGCCGTTGATCGAGGCGGGGCAGGCTGCCGATCAGCCCGATGGTGTAGGGATGGAGCGGATTGGCGTAGAGTTCCCTCACCGGCGCGTGCTCGATGATGTAGCCGCCGTACATGACGGCCACCCGCTGCGCCAGACCGGCGATGATTCCCAGGTCGTGGGTGATCCAGATGATCCGATCTCGTCACGCAGGCGCTTGACGAGCTCAACGATCTGCGCCTGAATCGTCACGTCGAGAGCGGTCGTCGGCTCGTCGGCGATCAGGATCTGCGGCGTGCAGGACAGGGCCATGGCGATCATCACCCGCTGTCGCATCCCGCCGGAGAACTGATGCGGATAGTCCCCCAGGCGGTCGGCGGCTTTCGGGATGCCGACCATCTCCAGCAACTCCGCCGCCCGTGCATTGGCCTGCTTGCCGGTCATCCCCAGATGAATCTCAAGCGGCTCGGTCAGCTGCCGCCCGATGGTCAAAACCGGATTGAAGGACGTCATCGGATCCTGGAAGACCATGGCGATCTGCGCGCCGCGGACCTGGCGGATCTCGTCCGGCGTCATTTTCAACAGGTCTTTGCCGAGGAAGACGGCTTGCCCCCGGATGACCCGGCCCGGGGGCTCGGGGATGAGACGCAGCATCGACAGAACGGTCACGGTCTTGCCGCAACCGCTCTCGCCGACGATGCCGAGCGTTTCCCCGGCGGCGAGATGGAACGAGACCCCGTTGACGGCGTGCACGACTCCGTCCGAGGTCTTGAATTGGGTTGCCAGGTCTGTGACGTCAAGAACGCGCGGCGAGGTGCCTAAGTCGCGAAGCATCCGGGGACCGCTCTGCTGCTGGAGGATGGCCATTGGGTGAGTTGAGTCGGCGGGAGTACTCAGCCGGTGAGTCGGGCGGGCCCGGTGCTCAAACTACCGGGGAACGACCCGCCTCCCCCCGGCTCGGTGGCGCAGGCTCGCCGGAGAATTATACCGTAAAGCCCACCCCCGTCAACGCGTGCAGGGGCCCGCGCGACGATGATTCCTAACCCTCCTGAACTTAGGTATGCGAGACACTCGACCCCCACCCCCACCCTCCCCCTTACAGGGGGAGGGGGCGTAGTCCCTCCCCCTGTAAGGGGGAGGGTTAGGGTGGGGGTGGAACATCACACCCCGGCCCTGGCGTCAAATCTTCCAGGTTCCACAACAGAGCCGCCGTCGCATCGACGCTCAGCCCACAGACGCCCTGGCCTGCGACCAGCAGGCGCGGCCACTGGAAAAGAGGCAGCGAGGGAACGGCGGCGTCCAGAATCGCCTGCGATTCGCGGATCGCCTCGGCGAGGACCGTCCCACCGGCCGGAGCCAGTCTGGCCTCGGCGCAAGCCCGATCGTAGGCGGCGTCGCTGAAACCGCTGGCGTTGCTCCCTTCTGGATTCCCCGAGGAAGCGATCTCGGCCGTCGTAAAGAGCTCGCATGCCGGAGTCACCCATCCGAGCCACGGCCACAAGACCAGATCGAAGTCGCGACCGAAGGCCGGACCCTGCGGGAAAGGCGCATACAGCGTCTCGGCCGGTAGGCTCTCGACGTCAACCGCCACGCCGCATTGCGCCAGGCCGTCGGCGATGGCCTGGGCCACGGACTCTTCGCCGGGCCCGGACGCCGTGCGCAGCGAGAGAGCCAGCGGGGTGCCATCGTCGAGGCCGACGACCCCCTGTGCCACACGCGGCGTGGCCGATTGCTCGTCGTCGTCGATCCAGCCCAGCGACGTGAGCGCGGCGCGGCCGCCGGCGGGATCGTAGAGGATCGACGAAGCCGCCGAGGCGTCCAGCGGATGGCCGGCGGTGAGCACCCCCGACGGAATCGAACTCAGGCCGGAGATGGCGCGATCGATCACGCCCTGTCGATCGATGCAGGCGGCGAGGGCCCGCCGCACACCTTGCTCGGCCAGGATCGGAGGCCGGTCCCCCGCCGGCGCCGTCTGGAAATCAAGACGCTCCAACAGGACGCCAGGCGTCGCCGACCACTTCAGCCGCTGGTCCCCGGAAAGCTGCGCCAAGGTCTCCAGGGTCGAGCCATCCAGCAGCGACTCTTCGAGGACGTCGCACTCTCCGGTCAATACCTGTTGGATCGCCGCCTCCGTCCCCTCCCCAATGATGCGCGCCTGGAGGCGGTCGAACGCCGGCAGACCTTCGCCGCGGCGATGGTAGTTTGGATTGGGGCTGAACTCGAGCGATTCGCCGGGCGTCCAGCGCTCGAGAACGTAGGGCCCCCAGCCGATGGGCATTGTGCTCGCGGCTTCGGCTTGGGGAAGATCCGCCGGCGCGACGTCCCCCAGCAGGTGTTCCGGCAAGGGAGTCCAGAAACTGCCGGCGAGCTCGGGATTGGTGTAGCCGGGGATGCCCATCCAGCGAACCGTGCGGTCGTCGACGGCTTCATAGGAGGCTGTGTAATTCACTCGGTCTTTAAGGCTGGGCGTACCGGGATCGGCGTCGAGGCGGAAGGAGAAAACCGAGTCGCGCGCCGTCAGCGGCGTCCCATCCGACCAGGCCAGGTCGGGCAACAACCGGAACTCGGCCACCTGGCGGTCCATCTGGATCTGACCGCCCTCGGAGCGCCGCACGCAATCGGGTGATGTGCACCCCGACGGCAGGTACGGCTTTCCCGGGGCCAGGGTCTCCGGCAGCATCGCCTCCGGATTGAAGTAGAGGTCGCCGCTGGCCAACGAGGCTGTCTCGAGCCGGACTGTCCCGGACTCGACCGAAGGCACTCCTTCGAGGATCACCGGGCGGTATTCGTGATCGAGGACGTCGAACGGTCCGTCGTACAGCGCCGGCAGGAGCGTCTGGGCCGACGGATTGGGAGAGTCATAAAGGTAGAACGTGTCCGGCTCTTCGGCCAGGCAGACGACCAGGACTTTCGGCGCCGGGGGCGCGGTGGGGAGGAAAGGCTGGGGGGTCGGCGTATCGGCCGCGCCCCGGGAAAAGGGGACATCGAGGGCCGGCGCGGTACAGGCGGCCACGGCCAGCAGACAGGCGAGCAGCCCGGCCAACATCGACACCGAGGCGCGGTCATTCCCGCGGAAGCGGGAATCCAGGCCAGAGGGCCGGCAAAGCCTGGACCCCCGCTTCCCCTCCGGGATCCTCTTCAGGATGCGAAGCGCTATGCGAAGCGCGATGCGCGGGGGTGACACCGAGGCAAGGCCAATCCGGGGCTGTCTAGTCATCCGAATCTGATTCGCTCTCTTCCGCTCCGCGTTGAATCTCTTCGAGGAACTCTCGATCCTCGGCCGTCAGATCGGCCCTTTCGAGAAGATCCGGCCGACGGCGCAGGGTGCGGGTCAACGATTGACGGCGACGCCAGGCGGCAATGCGCGCATGGTCTCCAGAGAGCAGGACCTCCGGGACGCGGCGGCCCTCGAAGTCCGGCGGCCGCGTGTAATGCGGATACTCAAGCAGTCCCGAGGCATGCGAGTCGTCCAGGGCGCCATCCTCGTCCCCCAGGACCCCCGGCAGGCAGCGCGCCACGGCATCGATGACGACCAGCGCCGGGAGCTCCCCGCCGGTGACGACGTAGTCGCCGATGGAGATCTCATCGGTGGCCAGGCCCTGACGCACGCGTTCGTCGACGCCTTCGTAGCGGCCGCAGAGCAGCGCCAGCCGCGGCCGATCGGCCAAATCCCGGGCGACGGCCTGCGTGAATAGCCGTCCCTGCGGCGTCAACAGGATTACAGGCGTGCTGGAGAGGGCATCACCCATCGCCGCGCGCACGGCGGCGAAAAGCGGCTCAGGCTTCATCACCATCCCGCCGCCGCCATAAGGCGTATCGTCGGTTGTGCGATGGCGGTCGGTGGTGTAGTCACGCGGATCGTGCAGCCTCACCTCGAGCAGCCCTGCCTGGCTCGCCCGGCCCAGGACGCTGGCTGCCAGGTAGGGAGAGAGCACATCGGGGAAGACGGTGAAGACATCGAAGAGGAGCATGTGACTCCGGCGCGCTACGATCCTTCGGCGTGCCTCAGGGCTCAGCGCGCCACCCTCGTGGAGGCACCCTGAGCCAGCCTGCCCTGAGCGCAGGCGAAGGGTCGAAGGGTGCCCACCACAGGCCCAAAACGAAGCGACCCCGGGCGCGGGTCGGTTGAATTATAGCATCAGGCGCCGCTGTCCCGATCTCCCCAGGCCTGGAGGGCCCGGCGGGTCGCCTCGAAAGCCAATTCTGGAAGCTCGTCCGGTCCGAAGAACCCGACGGCGTCGGCGTCGTCGCCGGGGCGAAGCTCACCGCCGGACCGCCGGGCAGTGAAGACCAGGATGATGTCGGCGCCGGCCGCATGCTCTCGCCCCGAGAAAACGTCGAGGACTCCCGTCGCCTCGACCTCCAGGCCGGTCTCCTCGAGCGCCTCGCGCTGCGCCGCGCGGCGCGGGTCTTCGTCGGCGTCGACGAAACCGGCCGGCAGCGACCAGCGGCCTTGCTGCGGTTCGATCGCCCGGCGTACCAGCAAGACCTTCCCATCCTGGACGACGAGGACTCCGGCGGCGACCTTCGGATCTTCGAAGTGAATCCAGCCGCAGCGCGGACAGGCGGGACGGGTTCGGCCGAAGGCGAACCGCTCCTCGATGGAGTGGCCGCATTCGGCGCAGAAGCGAACGGTTCGATTGGCCATCCTCACGCTTCGACTTCGGTCATCGCCTTCGGCTCGGACCTGCGCTCAGCGCCGGCGAGCGCGCAGCGTGAGAAGGCCAAGGACGATCGCGGCGAGCGCCAGGAGCCACTGGGCTGCCGCGAGCGGCGCGATTGCCGGCGCTTCCCGGCCGGCTTCGCCGGCGACTTCATTGGAAGACACTCCCGTCTCAGCCGTCGCCGACGCGAGGGAGGTCGCGCACTCCGGACAAGCTGTGGCCGCGGGCGTCGGGGTCGAGACGGGCGCGAGCGCGTCGGCCAGGCCCTCTTCGGGCGCAGCGGCGGCCGGGGCTTCGGCGCGCAGCTCGTCGCCCGCCTGCGTCCCGGCAATCAGCGGCTCCATTTCGCCCTGGACTTCGGCGGCGAATTGGGGCGCGGGGGCAGAAGCCATCTGCAGGATTGGCAGCGACAACGACCGGACGGCCGTCGTCAGAATGAAGAGCGCGCTGGCCACGATCGTGGCGAAACGAAGGTACGGCAAGGCCGGTCGCCGGGCACGGCGACCGACGTCGGCCTCACGCAACGTGAAGTTCCGTGGTGCACGATGCTGCGGTAGTCCGGCGAGCGACGCCTTGACCGATCTCAGCTCGGCCACCGCCAGACGAAGCTCCGGGTCCGCCTGGAGGCGGGCTTCGAGACCGGCCTGAGAGCGCGCCGAAAGGACCCCATCGACGTAGGCCGACAGGCTTTCCAGGTCATTCGGCGCAAGGCGGCCCAGGCGGCTCAAGCGGTTCTCCCCTTCGGGATGCGATGCGCGATCCCCTCCGCGAGACGCTGTTCCCCGCCGAGGAGTTCCCGGCTCGACTCGAGGCATTCGCGCAGCCGAGCGCGGGCTCGCGCCAATCGACTGCGCACCGTCCCCACCGGCGATCCCATCGCGGCCGCCACTTCCTGGTAGTCCAACGCCAGGACATCGGCCAGGACCACCACCGTGCGGAAGTCCTCGGGCAACCGGCCCAGGCAACGCTCGATCGCCCGCGTAACCTCCGCCTGCTCGGCGGCCTTTTCTGGATCGTCGCTGGTCGATGACAGTGGATCGACGGCGCGAATCCCCTCGCCCGACCCGGAAGCCTCCTCGAGCGCTTCGAGCGATTCGGCCGGACGACGCTTCCGCCGGCGCAGCTCATCGTAGCAGGCGTTGGTGACGATGCGTAGCAGCCAGGCGCGGAAGGAACCGCCGCGGTAGGAGGACAACTTGCGGAAGGCCGAGACGAACGCCTCCTGGGAGGCATCGGCCGCCGCCTCCCCGTCGCCGGTAATGCGCCAGGCGAGATTGAAGGCTATGGTCTGATGGGCCAGCACCAGGGTGTTGAAGGCGTCGAGGTCCCCCCGGCGCGCTTCGGCGATGAGCGCGGCCTCATCCATACGCGGATGATAGCGCGCCGCGATGGTCAAGGCAAGAGTCGCCCAGCCCGTGCGTGCTCAGCGAGGAGGCTGCCAAAGAGAACGTCTCCCTCCCCCTGGGAAGGAAACCAACGTCTCGTCGGGCTCGATGGGATCCGAGGTCAGGCGGAGCGGGTCGGACGTGTGTCCGAGTTGAGGATGCCGGTATCCGGGATCTGAACGAACGGCCGGATGGCGGCGCGCAGGTCGCGGGCGTTGAAGGGTTTGGCCAGAAAGGCGGTCGCCCCAGCCTTGAAGGCCGACTGTTTCTCGTCGGGCATGACCTTGGCCGAAACCATGATCACCGGCGTCGTCTTGAATGCCGGCCGGCCGCGGATGTGGCGCAGCACCGTCAGGCCGTCCATCTCGGGCATCATCATGTCGAGCAAGATCAGCCTTGGCTGCAGGCTGTCGAGAATCGCCAGGGCATGCTCCGCCCGATGGGAAATGACGGCGTTCAATCCATACGAGTTGAGAATTTCCTGGAGGACCCCGGTATAGGTGACCTCGTCGTCCACGACCAGCACGGCCGTCCGGTCCATCGGAGCGCCCCCGGCGAGCGGAGATTTCAGGCAGAGGTCATTGTATGCGCCGGACGGACCCTCCCGGCTTACATCCACCTATCAACCCGGCGGCGAGTGACGGATCTTGGATCTCACGGCGCGTCCCTCGATGATATCGCCCTATCGGTAGAGGTGGCGGTCACAGGCGCAGCATCAACCGGATGCGGGTTCCCAGGGTGCGGCTGTCGAACGGTTTCTGGATCCATCCGGCCTTGCCCGCCTCCAGGAGCTCGCGGGTGTCCCTCCCCAGCGGATAGCCGGTGACCAGGAGCGCACGCACCTCGGGATTCAACTTGCGTAGTTCGCGGAACAGCTCCATCCCGCCGATGCGAGGCATGACAACGTCGCTGATCACCAGGGCGATCCGGTCGCGTGCGGCCGTGAACAGCTCCAGCGCCCGGGCACCGTCCTCGGCCAGCACGATGTTGTAGTTCATCCGGAGCAGCGTCTCCCCGAGGGCGTTGCGGGCAGCTTCGTCGTCCTCGACGACCAGAATCGTCTCCCCGTTTCCCTGGAAGTCGGCCGTCTGCCCCTCGCCGACGGTTGCCGAGTCCGGGGCCGAAATCGCCGGGAAGTAGACCAGGAAGGTCGTGCCCTGTCCGGGTATGCTCTGCACGTCGATGTAGCCGTCGTGCTGCTTGATGATGCCGTACACTTGCGACAGCCCCAGTCCGGTGCCCTCACCGATGGGCTTGGTCGTGTAGAACGGTTCGAAGATGTGGGGCAAGACCTCCAGCGAGATGCCCGTGCCGGTGTCGCTGACCGACAGCAGGATCCACGATCCGGTCCGCATATCGCGATAGGGCGGCGCATCCGCCCGCACCTCCAGTTGGGAGAGCTGGAAGCTGATCACCCCGCCCTCGGGGATGGCGTCGCGAGCGTTCAACGTCAGGTTGAGCAGGGCCTGCTGCAGCCTTCCGGGGTCGGCGTTGACGATGTACTCGGCGGCGCCGGCCTCGATGCGGACACCGATCGGCTCGGGCAGCGTTCGCCCGACGAGGCGCTCGAACTCGCGTAGGAAGCGCAGCAGGTCCGTCGGCCGCCGTTCGACGATCGACTTGCGCCCGAAGTCGAGGATTTGCTGGGTGAGCTCGGCCGCCCGGTGGCCCTGTTCCACAATGAGCCGGATGCGGTCGCGGGCCGAATCCGAGAATCCCTTCTCGGCCAGCAGCAGCTCACCGAACAGAATGATCGCCCCGACGATGTTGTTGAAGTCGTGAGCGATGCCGGCCGCCAATTGGCCGACGGCCGCCAGGCGCTCCTGCAGCTCGGCCCGCCGCTGATACTTGCGCTCCGTCGTGACGTCGTTGAAGACCGAGAGCGAGCCGGACGGTTTCCCGTCTTCGAACAAGGTGGTGGCGCTGATTCGGGCATGGACGGTCGAACCGTCCTTCCCGATGAGGGTCGCGTCGAAGCGGTCAACGACGCCACGGCCGCGGCGGTCGCGACGCTGCTCGGCGGCGGCATGTTCATCGACCTGGACGAGGTCTTTCCAGTGGCGGCCAAGGAGCTCGCCAGGGCCGTAGCCCAACAGCGCCTCGGCGGTGCTGTTGGCGAAGGTCAGGTGCCCGGTGGTGTCGAACAGGGTGATCCCCTCGGCGACATTCTCGACGATGCCGCGGTGGAAAGCTTCCAGCCGGATGACGTCGGCCTGCGCCCGATGGCGCTCGGCGTTCCTGCTCAGCGCCTCGAGCCCGAAGCTGAGGTCGTCGGCCAACTCGGCGAGCAGCCGGAGCTCCTCCGGATCGAACGCTTCCGGCTCGCCAGCGTAGAGCGACAGAGCCCCGATCGTGCGTTCCCCCCGCCGCAGCGGCAGCCCAATCGCCGAAGCGAAGCCGTACTTGGAGGCCAGGCGGCGCCATTCGGGATTGACCTCGGCCGTCCAGATGTCTCGAACGACCGTTATTTCCCCTGTTCGGATGGCGGTCGCCCCGGGCCCTTGCTGGGAAGGGTCCTCGCTCCAGGTCGGCGGGATCTCATCCAGGTAGGCGGTAGCCCCACCAGCTCGGCCGAGGATGCGCAGCTTTTGTTGGCTCTCCGGTTCGGCCAGCGCGACCCAGGCCAGGCGGAAACCGCCCTGACCGACGATCGTTTCGCTGATCTGGCGCGCCATCGCGTTCTCATCGGTGGCGCGGATCAGCACCTGGTTGCAGGCGCTCAACATGACCAGAGCGCGATT
>CAZMVJ010000039.1:13688-17415 GCA_964569445.1 uncultured Anaerolineaceae bacterium
GCGCCAACCGCGCCAGCTCATCCTCGCCGGCGGGAACTCCCGTCCGGGCCTCGAGGTTCCCGAGGCCGATCTGCTGTGTCACCCGGATGATGGCATTTACTCGGCGGATGACCAGCCGCTCGCCGACCAACCACGCCCCGGTCGCGGCGAATGCCGTCGCCAGAAGCAGACCCAACAGTTGGTTGCGCTCGACCGCCATCACCGGAGCGTAGACCTGCTCGAGCGGGATTCCGACGGCCAGGAAGATGGAAGTCGTCGAGCCGGCCTCCCTAAGGGGAACGATCCCGAAGATCCTCTTGACTCCGTCGAATCCGATTGCCTGAACCGATACCTCCTTCGCGTTCGACAAGGCGAGACGGACGACCTCCGCTTCCGGGTCCCTTCTTCCGACCCAAATCTCCGGGTCGGGATCGCGGGCCAGGATGGTGCCAGTTTGGTCGAAGATGACCAGGACGGAGCCAGGAGGCAGGTCGGCCTCGGCGGCGACGGCGTTAACCCAAGCCAGGTCGAGCGCGGCATACACAACAGCCACGATTTTTCCCCGGTCATCGATGGCGGGGTAGCCAAAATGGACCGAGGGGACCCCGGTGATGCGGCCGATCTCAAATTCACCCACGGCGAATCCGCCGCTGGCCATGGCCTCCTTAAAATACAGACTGCCGGAAGAATCGATCGGGGGAGTGAACGGCACCGCGCTGCAGAAGATCAGCCCGTCCGACCCCATGGCGCCGAGATTGGCATAGTGGGGGTACTCGGCGAGCAGCGCGGCGAATTCGTGGCTGCACAGCTCGCCTTCATGGTCCAGGACCTCGTGGTTCGCCGCCAGCGCCGGCAGCAACTGGCGGGCGCCATCGACCAGCGCCTGGTGTTCGCGTGCGGCACTACGGGCCACCTGGAGGACGAAGGATTCGGCATCCACGAGAGCCCGCTGGCGAATTTGCAGTGCGGAGAAACCCCAGAGAAGAGTGACCGGGAGCGCGGTCAGCAGAACGAGCACAAGAAGCCTCGCCCTCAGGCTGCTGAGCGGCCTACTCCCCATTGTAAATGGCCCCCTTGCCGCCCCCTTGGGCCGACCTCCTACCTGCCGGCCAGAGAGCATCACACAACTCTCCGGCCGGGACTACCCCCAGCCGGCACGATTCTACTTCCACATCGCCATCGGGCAAGCGGCCGGAGTCTGCGCGGCCGGCCTTTCCTTGCGCGGGACCATGCAAGGATCGTCGGTGCTCGCCGGGATTCCTACTCGCCGGCGCCGGCGGTGTGTTCAATCGGATCTTGCGTCATCTCGACGTTCACGAACGGCCCGATGGCCTGGGTCAGCTCTTCCATCGTAAAGGGCTTGGGCAGGAAGGCGTCGGCTCCGGCTTCCAGCGCGGCCCGGCGGTCCTCCGCCGCGGCCAGGGCGCTGATGACGACCACCGGCGTGCGCGACAAGGCCGGCTCGGCTCTGATCTTGCGGACGACGGCCAGACCGTCCATCTCCGGCATCATGATGTCGAGCAGGATCAGATCAGGCTGGTCGCGTTTGGCGGCGAACAGACCGCTGAGACCGTGGGCGGCGGTGCGGACGCGGAATCCCTTCCTCTCCAATACTTCGGCGACCACCCGGCTGTAGGGCCCCTCGTCGTCGATCACCAGGACCGATTGCTGATTCATCGCACCCCTCGCTGGTTTGGCCTCATCCTCATCGCCTCGAGTCTAGGTGGGTTCCGCGGCCGCCACACATTGCAGTCGCCTAACGACGCGGGCGGAGCGAGATGCGACCGGGGTACTGGCCGCCGGCCGACGGGCCGATCCGGACGATGCGGAAGGCCCGGGGGCAAGGGCTCGGCCGTTGGAGCGGCCCGTCCTGGCCCGGGCTCGGCGGCGTCTGATCAGGGGACGGGCGTGAATTGGAAGGGGTGGTCGAAGGGAGAATAGGTGCTGTGGTCCTCCAGGAGAGCCAAGTCCGCACCGAAGTACTCGCGCAGGATCAGGCGAAACGTGTTGACCGGGCTGATGCTGTCATAGACGAGTCGGCCCCCATCGCCCGGGAGATAGTATGCGTTAAGAATCTTCATCCGGTCTTCGGCGGAAACGCCGAGAGCGCCGTGATCGCCTTGAATCACGATGATCGGGTCCGTCCGTGACTCTGCCAGGATCGTCTGAACCGCCTGCAGGATGCGCGTGTTCAGGTAGGCGATCTGGTCGAGGTACCCCTGGCGCGTGTCGGCGGTCAGGGCTTCCGATTCCGGATTGAGCGAAAAGATGTCCGATTCTCGGGCGATCCCGCCGTCGGCCGTGAAGGCATAGGGCGGATGCGGCGACATGATATGGACAAAGACGAATTTCGGCCCCGTCATGCCGGGCATTTGTTCTAAGGACCTCAACGCAAAGAGTATCCGCTCCCGGTGTTGTTCATGCGGCCCCTCGATGTTCGACTGCAACAGCGAATTGAGTCGGGTCCGTCCATCCAGAACCAGTCGCCCGATCGACGTTTGCAGGAGCAGAACCTCGAAGGGGGTCATCTCTCCGACGGCCCCGGCGTCCGCCAGGGCCTGCGGCCGGCGTGCCAGGTATACGTCGGCATCGACCCAGTCGGTCATCCCAAACGCGGACTCGACCGCCACAATGCGGTACCCCAGGTCCTCCAGCGCAACCCGCACGGCCCCGTACTTGGCGGCCTGATCCAACCAGCCGGCATCTGCCGCCTGAGGCTCTAGGGCCGGGCCCAATGCCTCGAGGTAGTTCATGTTCAGGGAGGAGGTGAGGGAGAGACGCGTCAAGGCGTAGTTGCTGCGGCTCTCCTCCGCCACGCGGAAGCCCAGTGCCTCGAGTCGATCGAGGAACGGCTGGTTGTCATACCCAAAAACGTCCTGCAGGACGTCGGCCCGGGTGTACGCGTCCAGGATGATGTAGTACACGTCCGGCGCCGGCGCGCCAGGGGGCAAGGAAAGATCGAGATCGGAGGTTCGGCCGGGAGAGGAAGAGGCCTTGCCCGTCCATTCCCTGGCATAGACGGCGACGGACTGGACGAGCGACAGGCTGACGACCAGGAGCCCCATCAGGTTGAGCACCAGAGTCAAGGAGGGCCGGACCCGATGTCGGGCCAGATGCGCCGTCCCGACCGCCAGGAGGAGCAACAGGACGGCTACCAGATAACGATGGTGGCCGATTGTCGATCCCAGCGTCGGGACGGTCCGGAGCAAGGCGTAGACGTGGCCGTAGGCGAAAAAGAGGAGCAGGGCCAGGGTGGTCAGGACGGCAGCTTCCGTCCACCGGCGAAGGACGAGGCGTGTCAGGACGAGCAGGAAGCCGGCGAGCGCCAGCGAAAGAACGATCGGCCGCACAGCGGCCTGGGGAGGCACATCCGCAGCGTTGACGGCCAGCAGCGCCAGGACGGGGTACAGCGCGAAGAGGAACGGGTGCAAAGGCCACCGCTCCAGCTGCTTGATAACGGGGTCGCTCGGTGTCGGCTGGATGCCCGGCCGGACTAGCTGGGGTTGGCCATCACGGGTTGCGAGAAAGAAATCCTACTTGTACAGACGGTCTAGGTCAAGCGCCTTCACACTGGAGGCCTGGCGTCGACGAGCAGATCCTTCGACTTGTCCTTCGGCCAGGATGATTCGCGGTCCGGGCGGACGTAGAATCACAAGTTGTACGCCCTCGAAGGCCCGTCAAGAACGGAATGACTCTGCCCCCGAACCCGAAGCGCGTCGCCCGCCAAGGAGGCGCGCTTCTTGCTCCC
>CAZMVJ010000040.1:0-17388 GCA_964569445.1 uncultured Anaerolineaceae bacterium
TTCGAACTTCGGCCCGCCCGT
This sequence comes from uncultured Anaerolineaceae bacterium, assembly GCA_964569445.1. Classification (GTDB taxonomy): domain Bacteria; phylum Chloroflexota; class Anaerolineae; order Anaerolineales; family E44-bin32; genus DATEVL01. Next base: position 22 of record CAZMVJ010000040.1, read on the forward strand.
GTTGCCCACCGTCAGGATCCGGCCGCCCTTGCGCGCCGCCCGCAGGCTCAAGGGGAAGGTCCCCGCGCCCACGTTGTCCACGACAACATCGACGCCGCGGCGACCGGTGGCTTCGAAGACCGCCTTGGACCAATTCTCTTCGCGGCTGCGATCGATGACGACCTCGGCGCCGAGCGACTCGGCCAACTTGAGCTTGGCCGCCGACGAGCCGACGACCAGGACGCGCGCCCCGGCCAGGCGGGCCACCTGAATGGCGGCGGTGTTAACTCCGCCGGAGGCGCCGACGACCAGGACCGACTCTCCCGGCTGGATCCGGCCGCGGGTCATGAGGGAATGCCAGGCCGTGAGGAAGACCAGCGCCGCCGCCGCCGCGGCATGTTCGTCGAATCCATCGGGCAGGGGGAGAACATTGCGTGCCGGTACGGCGACGGCCTCGGCGTACGTGCCGCGCACGGTTTCGCCGAGCAGTTGCCAATCCCGGCACAAGTTGTCCTGGCCGGCCAGGCAGGCCTCGCACTCGCCGCAGCCGAGATTTCCGTCGATGACGACGCGCTGTCCGTCGACCAGCCCGCTGACGCCGGAGCCAAGCGCGGCGATCGTCCCGGCGCCGTCCGCACCCGGGATGTGCGGCATCTCGAGCTTCAGCCCCGGCCAGCCTTCCCGCACCCACAGGTCGGCATGGTTGAGCGCCGCCGCAGTGAGACGCACCAGGACTTGACCCGGGCCGGGCACGGGATCGGGCAGGTCATGGTATTCCAGGACTTCAGGCCCGCCGTGGCGATGGAAGTGGACGGTGTGCACGTCGCTGCTCCTGGGCTGTCCTTCGTCGCGCCGGCCTAGTCCGGGCGAGTCCCCTGCGGCGAGGGAGGCGCCGCAGGCGTTCGATTGGACCGAATCCAGAGCGCGACTGCCAAGACGATTCCGACGAACGTGAGAAGCGCGCCGACCAGGACATCCAGCGGCAGATAGCGGAAGCGGACCTCGATCGGCCCCGGGGGGACGGTAACGGAAAGCCACTGGCTTTCCTCCAACGGGGCCTTCTTTCCGTTGACCGTCGCCGACCAGCCCGACCACGAGTTCTCGCGCACCACGAGGGTACCCCCCCCGCTCTCGCACGTCACGCGCAAATCGCCACCGACCCCCTGGGCGCTGCAGGGCACCATGTCCGGGCCGCTCTGGATAAAGGCGTAGACATTCGATGGTTTCTGGTAGATCGGGACGTCACCCAGATAGCTGCTCACCGGCTGATCCTGGGCATCTCGGGTGGCTTCCAGCCGTGGCGGGGGAAGCTCGCGTCCATCCCACCACCAGGGGGCGACGTAACCCGTCATCTTGAGCCCCTCGTCGAAGGCGGCTTCGTCCCAGTAGTGCTCGCCGTAAGGAACCGAGACCCACTCCAGGCTGGCCGTGCGGAATGCGGCGAGGGCCTGATACACGTCGGACTTGTCGTCTATCCCGAGGAAGTTCTGGTCGAATTGATCGGCGCCGCGCAGCGTCGCTGCCAGGGGGATGAGCAGCAGCCACGCCGTGGTGATCGACACGCCCGAACGGGATTCTCCCAGCGACACTCCCAGGCCAAGACGCGGCCATCGGACCTGAAGGACCCGGTCGAGGCCGTAGCCGGAAAGGGCCAGCACGGCCGGGACCGCCAGGCCGGCCATCAGAGATGGGAGGCGCACGCTGCTGATCGCCGGTGCCAGTTGGGCCAGCCAGCGAAAGGGCTCCCCGGAGGCAAGCCAGAACATCGTCAGCGCCCCCAACGAGAGGGAAACAAGGAGCCGCGTGTCCTTCTTGTTGCGCAACCCCAGCCCGAGGATCGCCAGGATCACCGGCGGCCATCCGATATAGAGCGTGTTGAGGTAGGGGTAAGGGAGCTTCCCCAGCGCCGTGGACATGAAGAAGTCCCAATCGTGGATGACCAGGTTGAGCGGAAGATACTGGAAGGGCTGTGACCCGACGAAGGCCGGATCGGAAAACTTCCCGGCCATGGGCCAGAAGTGGAGGAAGGGTACGAGAAAGATGCCGGCCAGGAGAAGCGCCAAACCAATGCCAAGGACGAACTCGCGCCAGACCGCATCCGGCCGAGTCCCTGGCGTCAGGATGAGCAAGATGATCCACGGCCCCCAGAAGAGCAACGCGATCTGCATGTATCCCTGACCGGCGAGCACGGCCAAGGCCAGGAGAACGGCGAAGCGAAGGGCAGCTTTGCGGCTGCGGTGGAGGGCCAGGTCGAGCGAGGCAGCAAGCGCCAGGCTGACCGCCGCCGTCGAAAGAGGCAGGGTGATATTCCCACCTTCGAGTCGGCCGACGATGTAGGCGCCGCTGGTAGCGACCAGGGCCGTCCACAACCGGCTCCACCGGCTCAATCCCATCGTCTTGCCGATCCACCACTGGCCGACACCGGCCAGCCAAAACGAGGCCACTAGGGTGATCTTGGCCCCGTTAACGACACCAGCGATCAGCGTCGCCAATGCCGGGACCGGATGCAGTGCCCCGCTGTACGGATCGGGGAGGGACGGAGCTCCGCCATTGACCATCCCATTCCACAGCCCGCACAAACCGCACTGCCGGATAAAATCCCAGAGATGGAAGCCGTACACCTGGCTGCCGAACTCGTTGCCGGTGGGCCAGACCTGCGGGTCGAAATTCAACAGATGGCGGCCGATCCACAGGGCCCATAGAGCAACAACCAGGAGCTCGAGGGCGAAACCCAACTTGCCGCCCAGGGCGGCACGCAGGCGTCCCGGTCCGACCTGTCGGAAAGCAGGTCTTAGGCTCCGGCTGACCCAGGTAAGAACCGGCGAGTAGACACCGAACACGGAAACCGAGCGGCCGTGCGGCGGCGGATGGACTCGCCGGCGCAGCAGGCGCAGCAATCCCAGACTTAGGGCGACGGCGGCGACCAGCGCGAAAGCGTAGATCACCCTCTCCCCTTGTCCCCGTACCTAGTCCGCCCCCAGCTCCTGGCGGGAAATGACCAGGCGTTGAATCTCGCTCGTGCCTTCGTAGATCTCGGTGATCTTGGCGTCGCGGAAGTAACGCTCGACGGGGAATTCGCGAGAGTACCCAACCCCGCCGTGGATCTGGACGGCGGCGTGGGCGCAAAACATGGCCGTCTCGGAGGCGAAGAGCTTGGCCATCGACGCCTCCAGCGTATAGCGCACCCCGGTCTGCTTGGACCGTTGCTTGGCCAGCGCCGCCTGCAGGATCAGCAGCCGGCTGGCCTCGATGTGAGTCTTCATATCGGCCAGTTTGAATCCGATGCCCTGGAACTGCCCGATGGGCTGGCCGAAAGCCTCCCGCTCACGGGCGTAGGCCAGGCTGGCCTCGTAGGCGGCCTCGGCGATCCCCAGCGCCTGGGAGGCGATGCCGATGCGGCCGGCATCGAGGACGGTCATGGCAATCTTGAAACCTTCGCCGTCCTCCCCCAGCCGCTCATCGACCGAGCATTCGTAGCCGTCGAAGACGATTTCGCATGTGGCCGAGGCCCGGATGCCGAGCTTCGGCTCGTTCTTGCCGCGGCTGAAGCCGGGTCGGGTGGTGTCGATCAGGAAGGCGGTAATGCCCTTGTGTCCCTTCTCCGGGTCGGTCATGGTGAAGACCAGGATGAAATCGGCCACCGGTCCGCTGGTCACCCACGACTTGCGCCCGTCCAGGACGTAACCGTCACCTTGCCGGACGGCCCGCGAGCGCATGGTCCCGGCGTCGGAGCCGGACATCGGTTCCGTCAGGGAATAGGCCCCAATCGCTTTCCCCTCGGCGATCGGCCTGACGTACTTCTGCTTCTGGGCTTCTGTCCCGAAGCGCAGGATGCCATGGCAGAAAAGGGAGTTGTTGACGGACATGATCGTGCCGTGGGCGGCATCGACCTTGGAGATTTCCTCTAACGCCAGCACGTAGGCCAGGCTGTCCAGCCCGGCTCCGCCGTAGGCTTCCGGAACCTCGATTCCCATCAGCCCGAGTTTGCCCATCTTGCGGATCGTCTCGCGGGGGAATTCGCCGATCTCGTCGAAATGCGACGCCACCGGGGCGATCTCGCGCTGGGCGAAGTCGCGGGTGGTCTGTCGAAGCATTTCATGTTCGGGGGTCAGATTCAGATTGGGTCCAGCCAGGGGTTCATCCGGGGCGGGCATGGGATCTCCGGCGAGGTCAGGGGGAGTTGGAGGGATTATAGTTTAGGTTGAGGCAGTGATCCGTCAACAGTGATCAGTCAACAGTCACCAGTGATCACGCATTACTAATCTCTGATCACGGATCACTAAGCACCAATCACTCCGAGCAGCAGCTTTGAGAGAAGCCCCAGCGGCGCAAAGCGGATCCAGGCGCGCCATCTCATGAGGTGCCTCCGGGCGCGGCCGGGGGCTCCGGGTCCGCCAGGCAGACGGGATAGGTCATGCCCCCATCCTGGAGGTAGAAGTGATGGTCGGCGCCGGCTTCGGCGTATAGGATCATGCGGCCGGTCCGCCCCGAAAGCCGGGCCCCGATCCCACCTCCCCGGCAAAGGGAGATTTCACTTTCGAGTCTATCTTGCCCGGGTTGCATCCTACCTCGAGGTCGCCGAGGGTCCGGCCGGGTGCCGCAGTCGATCTGGTGAGGCTCAAGGCCGGGCGGTTGCCCACATGTTCAGGCCTAGCTCGAAATAGCCAAATCTCAGGGACGCCATGGGGAATCCGGCCGCCCCGAAGTACCAGCCAATCAGCGGCAGGGTGTAGGCATAGACGTGCTCGTCGATTTCTTCCTTGCTGACCAGTCCTATTCTTGCCATGAGACGGAGGAGCCTGTCGGCCCAGGCCGCCGGCGTCGTCAGAGCGACCATCCCCTCCGGCGTGAGAACACGTCGACACTCTCTGAAGAGATCAGCAAGCCGGGCGGGGTCCAAATGCTCGACCACGGCCAGCATCGTGATGACGTCAAAGAAATCATCCTCGAATGGGAGGCGGGGATCGAGGTTGAGATCCAGTGAATGGAAGGCGATTTTGTCCATGGCGGGCGAGTCAGGCAGCTGATCGATGGCGAATTTTTCCTGGAAGGAAGTATGAGCCAGGAAATAGGGATTGCTCCCACAGCCGATGTCCAAGATTCGACCTCGACGCAGCCCGTCGGGAATGAGCCGATTGGCCTCTCGCGCCCGCAGCCTAGCCAGGGGACCCTCAAGCAAGCCGTTCCCACGGGTCACACCCAAAGTGTTTCTCCCATTGTGCCTTCAGGCTATCGATCAGGACTGATCAGGCTTTTCTCGGCCGGCCGGAGTGCCGAGGCGACTCGATGGTGCCAGGTCGCTACGGGAGCCTCCGGAAGCGCCAACGTACCAGGATAGTGCCGATCGAAGCGCGCGGCAAGCGGAGCCCTCGATTGTGACCGAGCGCTGGGCCCCGGCTGGTGGCCCACTTCGCCTGATATTACAATGTTCTCGGGGCTCGACTCCCATCCAAGGCACCCCCCTGGCGGAGAGGGCTAAGGACCGCACCCGTACACGCTCGTGGTGAGCGCTCCGAGCCCTAGAGGTGGAGCGGGGCGATCGATCACCCTTGCGGGCTCATTGTCATGGAGGGTACGCATGGCCGATCGAGAATCCGAGCGCCCTCAAGAACCAGCGGCAATCGAGAGCGAGCGGTGGTCGGACACCGGGGCTTCGGGCGCCCTCGAGACAGCGCATGGATTGCAGAATGCCTTCCTCGGTGCGCGACGTCGCCTCCCGCATCTCCGTTCTTGGATCCTGGCGGGCAACGGTTTGCGCCTCGCCGAACTAGCGGCAGTCATTCTCTGGGCGCTCGTCATTACCCGTCCTTACTTGGACATGAATCCCACGATCGTGCCGGCCGGCAGGGAATATCTCTCGGCGATCCAGACCCATACGGTGTGGGAGAAAGTCCGCAGCTGCGGAGTGTGCGGACTGTGGTTCGGGAACATCGCCGGGGGCTTCCCGGCGTTCGTCGATCCCGTTGCCAGTACGCTCCATCCGCTGGTGATCCTCACAACGTTCGTCTGGGGCGTCATCAATGGCTCCAAGGTGGCTCTCGTCGGAGCCTTCATCCTGGCCGGCCTATCCCAATGGTGGCTTGGAGCGCTCTTGGGGCTGGGCTGGCCCGCCCGCCTGTGGGGGGCTGCGATGGCGGTGTCCGCCGGATACTTGGCCGCCCGGATGAATCTTGGCGCATTCAGCCTAGTCCTATCAACGGCGGCTGTCGTTCCGGTATTCCCGGCGGTGATCAGCCTGGCCCAATCCAGGACATGGGGCAGCGTGTTCCTTCTGGGGGGCATCCTGGCCTTGCTGGCTGTGGGTGGCACGGGGTATATGCAGGTCGGCCTGGTTTTCGTCATGCCGGCGGCGTTCCTTCTGGTCCCATGGAACCGGGAGGCCTTGACGCGTCTGCTGCGCCGACTGGCTCAGGCGATCGGCTTGGCAGTGCTCTTCGCCGCGCCCTTCCTGGTGCCGTTTGTGCATTTCCTGCCGCAGTTCGCCAAGGACTTCGAGACCACTTTCCAGACTGCACAACCGTTCGCCTACGTTCCTTTGAATCTCGTGATCCGTGACGTCGATTTCTACCTGACCGATGCATTGGGGAAACTCCCATGGCCATCTCACTTCGCGAACTTTGTCGGATGGGTCCCCCTCCTGCTGGCGCTCTACGGGGTGTTCGGCTCTCGCAATGACCCGCGGCGAAGGCAGGTCCTGTTCCTGGGAGCGGCCGCTCTCCTCGCTCTGTGGACTGCCAGCGCCATGCCCTTCACCTGGATCTTGAAGGTTGTCGAGACAACCTGGTTCGCTCAGTTGATCGGGGGCCTACGCTACACCTCGTTCATTGCCGGATTGGCCGTTCCTCCGATCCTCGGCCTGGCGATGATCGGGTTGGATCGCCTTATCGTCGGGTCTTGGCCGCGTCTCCGAATAGGGCTGGAAAGGTCCGGCGCGGCGATGGGCGGTCTGTCTTTCGAGATGCGCTGGCTGCTTGTGGTTCCCATGATCGTCGCCGTGAACCAGGCGAGACTCTTCAGCGGTGTGTGGATCAGTACCAGCAGCATTGATCCGTACGTTCAGAGGGTCGTGGAAGCGTTGAAGACCGACGACCTTGAATGGGTCAACGTACCCTTCGGAGACCACTTCTTTGTGACCCCGGCCATCGAGCACGATCTCAAGCTGAGCGCCGACTCCTTCCGCACCTGGCACTGGAAAGACCGGCCCGTTCCTCCGCCGACGCTTGAGGCGAACCGCGATGGCCCACCGCCTGGGATGCGAGAGTCCGCCGTCGTCGAGGGAATCAACATCCACACGGCGCAAGAGGCGCAGGACTACGCTTCGGTCGTGAATGTTGAAGGGGGGCGAACCGCGTGTCACGCGCAGGGGACGGGCGGCGACATTGACGTATCGTGCAACTCAACCGGGGAAGGAACGTTGGTTGTGGAGGAGAATAGCTGGTCGGGCTGGCGGGCTCAGATCGACGGCGAGCCGGCCCAGCTCCTGGAAGGAAACTGGCTATCCGTTAAGGCGCGCGAGGGCTTGCACACGTACTCGTTCCGCTATCGACCCTGGGACGTCCCACTCGGGTTCGCCCTCTTGTGTATTGGACTTCTGATCTCCGGGTGGATCTTGCTGCGGGAGAGTTGGAAGGCCAGGGCACCATAGCCTGGCAGCCTCGGCCGGTCGAAGGCAACCCATAGCCCGTGCCGGGATCGACTGTTGGCCAGCGCCGCTTGCAGGCCCAGCTCGCCCATCTTGCGGATGGTTTCGCGGGGGAACTCGCCGCTTTCGTCGAAATGCGCGGCCACCGGCGCGACCTCGCGGTGAGCGAAGTCGCGCGCTGTCTGGCGCAGCATCTCGTGTTTGGGGGTCAGATCGAGGCTGGGCGGGGTGGGCAATTCGCTCGGGGCGGGTATGGGAACCTCCGACGCGGCCGAAAGAGGATTATGGCGGAAATCGAAACGGCGTCCGTCTGGCGGGGCAGGGCCAGACGTTCGTGTTCGATCATCAGCCGTCAGCCATCAGCTATCGCAATCAGCGGCAATTGACTGTATAGCGAAGGGAAGGTCTGCGTCGCGTCCGCGAATCACGGATAACAGGCCCCCGACCACTGACCACTGACCACTGACCACTGTTTTGCTCAGGGGATGTTCACGATCGTTTCGCAGTTGTTGGCGGTATCGGTGCCGCTGCCGCCGTCGCAGGTGTCGTTGCCGGCGCCGCCGTTGAGAGAGTCGTCTCCCCCTTCGCCATAGAGTATGTCGGCGCCGCCATTGCCCAGGAGGTTGTCGTTGCCGTCGCCTCCGAGCAGGATGTCGGTGCCAGCGCCGCCGCTGAGCGTATCGGCTCCGGACCCGGCGACGAGGCAATCGGCGCCGCCTGCGCCGTTGAGAGTGTCGACCCCGGCGCTGGCCAGGATCAGATCGTTGGCCCCGCCGCCGTTGAGCGTGCCGCTGCCGCTGACAATGTTCGCCAGATTCAGAGCGGCACAGGCCGAAGGCTTAAGGGTATTGGCCGTGATCGCCTGGATATCAAGGTCGAGACGCGTCGAGGGGACGGTGTTTGAGGCGGCATAGGCCGCCATCGTCCCGGCCAGCAGGATCGACAGGGCTCCAAGCGCCGCCCACCGGATTCCGCTGAGCCGCCTCATGGCGCCTCTTCCGATTTGTCTGGGGACGGATCTTCCGCCGAATCTTCGGAGGCGACGGGTGGCTCCGGGTCCTCCAGGCGGACATGGTATGTCACACCGCCATCCTGCAGATAGAAGTCGTGTTGGCGGCCGTCTTCGGCGTGCAAGATCATGCGCCCCGTCCGCTCGGACAGGCGGGCCAGGTCGGCGAAGGTGCGCACTTCGATCGTTTCGCCGGCGGCCGCCGGCGGCTCGCTGACCGAGACCAGCAGCCCGTCGTATTCGGCCAGGACGCGCGCCGCCTCACCGCGGCCGCGGGCGGTCAGGTAGGGGGCGATCATCGTCGCGCCGCCGCCCAAGGCCAGCAGCAGGCCGAAGATGGAGACGGCGCGGGCCGTCGTCACCGGGAGCTGCGCTCCAAGGATCGAGAGCGTCGCCGGTTCTGTCGACGGATAGGCCAGGAACCCCTCCGTGACGGTCGTCGTCGGATCGGACTCCGCGCCGTCCGGCAATTCGCCGCGACGCAGGTAGAGCTGGAAGTCGTCGAGAGCGAAGGGCAAGCGTGGTTCGAAGGACCCCTGGTAGGCATGGCCGGCCACCTGGCCGTCCAGGTCGACTTCGGCGATCACGTCGACTCGATAGGCGTCACGGTCGAGAGAGGTGGCCCCTTCCAACAGGGAGATCATTCGTCGGATGGTCACCATGTCGACGATGCCCTGGGCATGCGCCTGGGAACCGATGAAGGGCGTTTCGGGTTGCAGGGGAAGCGAGCGACTCCATCCGTTCGGCTCGCTCACCTCGAGGGTCAGGGCGACGGTGCCCTCGACCTCGGCCGCATCGGCCGAGGCGAATTGGTAGTCGAAATCGACGACGAAGGAAGGCACCAATGAATCGTAGACGGGGTCGCCCGTCTCCAAGCTGGAGCCCGAATACACCGTGGCGGGGGCGCCGGCGCCATAAGCGAATTGTCCAGTGTGTTGGAAGCGCGCTTCGCTGGGAACGGTCTCGGTTGTCGGCTGGGTGAACGCGGCCAGGGCCAGCAGCAGGGAGCCGACGGCCAGGATTGCCAGCGTGAAGATCGCGCCGTCGGAGGGGCGGGCCGGCCGGCTCTGGCGTCCCGTCTCGGGTGGGGCGGCCGGCTCGTCGGTCTTCTTCTCAACCGTGTTGCGGCCCACGGTCAGCACCAGGACGGCCCCGAACAGGAGCGAGAGCACCGCCAGGCCGGAGGGCGTGCGCAGCGTCATCAGGAGCGCCCCGGCGCGCCGCACGACGAGCCACGCTTGGCCGACGATCTCGTCCCCGGTTGGCGCGTAGGAGTCGATCCACGAGTTGTTGTCGCCTTGCAGGGTGTAATGAGTGCCTTGCCGGCCGATGATGCGATGAATGACCGGTCCGACCTGGGGGTGATGATAGGTGACGATCTGGTCGACTTCGTAGGAAGGCGCCCGGCGGGCGAGCACCAGGTCGCCCTGGTGCAGCGTCGGCTCCATGCTGGCGCCGGCGACGATGACGTAGGACGTCTGGCCGCCGAAGGAGCTGGGGGCCAGCAGCACCCAGGCCGCCGTCACGGCGACGAACAACGCCGCACGCACCAGGGCCGAGGACCAGCGTCGTGTGGTTCGCATCGCTCATCCCGCGCGCGGGGGCACAGCCGGCCAAGTCCGCGGGCTGTGCCCCCGATCGGATCGATCCGGCGTGGCCTAGTTCGACGCCACGACGCGCAGCGAGGCCGCAGCGGCGACCGACTCGTTCAGGCTGCCGCACGTGACGCTGGTGCCGCCCGAGATCGAGCAGGTGTCCCAGGTCGTCCCACCGTCGAATGAGACGAAGGCCTGGCCGGCGGCCGCGCTCAGCGTGAACGCCACCGAGTCGATGTCGCTCGGGTTGCCGTCGTTGTTCAACGTGTAGGCGACATTGGTGACGGTGTACCCGAGGATGGTCCCCGAGCCGTCGCCGGCGTAGGTGTTGGGCACCGTATTGGCAGCGGCGAAACCATAGACCGCAGCCGCCAGGATGAGGGCCAGCAGCACGAGTCCAGTGTTGCGAGGCCGAATAAGGTGTTGCATAGATCCTCCTATGATCTCCTTCCGGCGGTGAAAGCCGGTTCGTCTGACATTCTAAAGGACCCGGCTTGCGATGTACCTTACAGGTCGCCAACGCAAGGCGTTTGTCAGGCGCCTTGAGCACGGCCGAAAGGGCGATGCAAGGCGCGTGCCGCCAGGAGGGACCGCCGCACAGGACGGCGGGCTCTCCTTGTCCCCCGTACCGCGGAAGGTAGAATCGGGCTCCGCCTCGGGAGTACGGCGCCGGATGAATCCTGTCGACGAAATCACGCCGGAGATCTTTGCCCACCTGGTCCATCTGGCGGAGCTCGAACTGGGGCCGGACGAGGCCGAATACCTGCGGCGGCAGCTCAACAGCCAGCTGCGGGCCATCCACGAAATGGCCTCGATCCAAGTCGACTCTGAGACCCCGATTACCTCGCATGGCGTGCCTTATCCGCCGCCGGCCCGACCGCCCTTGCGGGAGGACGAAACTCGGTCCGACGACGAGGCCGATGCCATCCTGGGTCAGACGCCCGAGACCGAATCACGCTACATCGTCGTCCCGGACATTCCGCACACGGACCTTACATGAGGACGGCCCCGTGTGACCTCACCGCCGAAGAGACGGCCCGCCGCGTGCGAGCCGGCGAGATAACGGCCGCCGCCGTCCTCGAGTCGGTTCTGGCGCGCATCGAGGCCGTCGAAGGGCGATCCCCGTCAGCCGGGCCTTTCGCGCCGCAGGCCGCCGACCGGACGAAGGTCCACGCCTACATCACCCGCACGATCGACCGGGCCCGCCGCCAGGCCGAAGCCGTCGACGGCCGGGTGGCGCGCGGCGAGGACCCGGGCCTCCTGGCAGGGGTGCCGCTGGCGGTGAAGGACATCTACTGTGTCCGCGACACGCTGTCGACGGCCGGGTCGCGCATCCTGGCCAACTTCGTGTCGCCGTACAGCGCCACGCCGGTGGCGCGGCTCGAGGCGGCCGGAGCGGTCACCGTGGGCAAAGTCAACCTGGATGAGTTTGCCTTCGGCTCGTCGAGCGAGTCGTCGGCCTTTCTGCCGCCGCCGGGAAACCCCTGGGACCCGCAGCGTGTCCCGGGAGGTTCGTCCGGCGGCAGCGCCGCTGCCGTCGCCGCCGGGGAGGCGACGCTGTCGCTCGGCACCGACACCGCCGGCTCGGTCCGGCAACCGGCGGCCTTTTGCGGCGTCGTCGGACTGAAACCGACCTACGGGCGTGTATCGCGCTACGGCCTGATTGCCTTCGCATCGTCGCTCGACTGCCCGTCGTTGGCGGCGCGCAGCGTGCGCGATGCGGCCCTGGCGCTGCGGGTCATCGCCGGGGAAGATCGGCGCGATGCCACGGCCGCCCGCGTCGCTGTACCGGACTACCTGGAGGGACTGGAGGCGGGCGTGCGGGGCCTGCGCATCGGTCTCTCCCCAGACTATTTCAAGTTGCGTTACCCCGATCCGTCGAGCGGCGAACTGCGCGAGCGGGCGATCGAGCCCGAGATCGCCGAGGCGGTGGGGCGGGCGGCAGAGACTCTGGCGAAGGCGGGCGCCGAGATCGTCGACGACGTGCCGATGCCGAACACGCGCTTCGGTATCCCGGCCTACTTCGTCATCTCGCGGGTCGAGGCGGCTTCCAACCTGCATCGTTACGACGGTGTCAAGTACGGCTACCGCACTCCGGAGAAGGTGGAGGAGCTGTCGCAGCTCTATCGCAAGTCGCGCGGGCGCGGCTTCGGCGTGCAGCCCAAGCTGCGCATCCTGATGGGGATGTACGTCTCGGCCGAACAGTACGAGAAAGGCTACTACCGCCAGGCGCTGCGCGTCCGCTCGTTGATTCGGCGCGACTTCGTCGAGGCCTTCGACCCGGCCGGCGCCTATCGCCTGGACGCGCTGCTGACCCCCACGACGCCGACGACCGCCTTCGAGATCGGCGCGCTGTACGGCGACACGGTGATGATGCAGTACGCTGACTTGCTGACGGTCCCAGCCAACCACGCCGGCACGCCCGGTCTGTCGCTCCCGGCGGGGCTCGATCGCCGCCGACTGCCGATCGGCCTGCAACTGCTCGGCCCGGATTTCAGCGAGTCCATGCTCCTGCGTGTGGGGCGGGCGTGGGAGCTCGAGACCGAGTCCGAGTCCTGGCGTGCCGCCCGCCCGGCCGTGTTGCAGGGCGTGGCCTAGCATCGCGTTTCCCAGGTTCGTCGACAAACCCCGCCTGGCAAGCCCCAGACCGTTCGTTTTGAAGGCGCGTCTGCAGTAGTCTGCCTGATCATGCGGTCGCTCGACACCCCCACCCCAACCCTCGCGCAGCAGCCCGTAGCAAAGCGGAGGGCCTCCCCCGGCAGGATAGGACATCGATGCGAGGGCGCCTAGCCGGGGAGGGGAGAGGTTTTTCAAGGAGGCGGGGGGCCAAAGGCCCCCCGCCTCCTTGAGATTCTCCACCCCGTGCGAAGCCGCCCGTAGCGTAGCGGAGGGCCTCTCCGCCATGCTTCACCTTGTCGAAGGATCTCACGTGGCGGAGAGGGGGCAGGGGGTGAGGTCGAACGAGTTTCGAAGAGCGGCGAAGTTCCTCAACAAACTTGCGAGACGGGACACTAGGGTCCCTCGCAGCCGATCCCATCGACGTCGCTGTCGAAACGATGAGGGTCCGGCGGTCGTACGGCGAACCGTCGGTACGAGATATCCCCGCAATCGAGGTCGGGTGGCGGCGGCGAAATGCAGACGGTCGGGTAGGAAGGGTCACACGACACTGGCGCGGCGGTTGCGGCAAGGGTTGCGGGAGGCAGAGCGACCGTTGGCGTCCTCAGTGCCCACAGGCCGACACCGGCGCGGATCGCCGTCTGTTGGGACTCTTCGAACCGGGCCGCCATTGTCGTGTCGGGGTAGTAGGCCCAGGCTGTGGCGAAGCCGTTCACCACGAGCCAATCGTTTACGAACACGGAGTCCACTTTCACGAAGCGCAGCAGTCGACCGTAACGATCGCGGTCGCTGACGTCCTTCCACAGGCAGACGTCGCGGCCCATCACAAGCGATTCGTTCGCCTCGGCCGAAAGCTGGTACAACGCCTCCCCCTGTTCCGGCGCATTGATCCCGATGTACCGCACCGTCTCGATCTCGCCGGTTTCGAGCCGGACCTGGATCGTGTCTCCATCGCGTACATCAAGCACATGAGCCCGTTCGTCGGTTGGCTGGCACTGCGGATGCCCCGGGGTAGCTTGCGGCCTTTCGTCCGTCGGGATAAGGACCGCTGTCGACGCAGGGGTTGAGGGCTGAGCGGGGATCGTTGGACGCATCGGCTCTGGGGGCAGGGCGATGGTTGCCGAGAGTCCCGGCCCAAGAGATGGCGTTGGTCCAGCAGCGGGGGCTGCCGTTGGGCTGCAAGCCGCGAGCAAGAGCAGCAGCCCTGCCGCGACCGCATGGACGCGCATCGTCCTTCTCAGATAGGAGGATGTCATTTCACACATCACGAGTCTGACTCCCCGGTGATGGGTGGTCCCGGGTTCGCAACCTGCTTATACTAGTCCACAGGATGGAACGCGGCAAAGCGATGAGACCGAAAGCTGAACGAGGTATCGGAGCGCCTCGAGCGCGGAGAGGCGCGAGCGACGCCCGGCGCGGCACCGGCGCCGTCCTCAACCCGCGTCAGGCCGAGTGGATCACTCCGTCCGAGAGGGACTGGGTGATCGTCATGGCTGAGCTCTGAGCCGAAGCATGCCGGACTACGAAGCTGTCATCGGTCTCGAGACCCACATCCAACTCAACACCCACAGCAAGATTTTCTGCGCCTGCAAGGCCGATTCGTGGGGCGACCCACCCAACACCAACATCTGCCCGGTCTGTACCGGCCTGCCGGGCGTGCTGCCGGTGCTCAATCGCGCGGCGGTCGAGAAAGCGGTGCGCCTGGCGGCGGCGGTGGGAGCCGAGGCGATCCACGACGTCTCCTATTTCGCCCGCAAGAACTACTTCTACCCGGACCTGCCGAAGGGCTACCAGATCAGCCAGTACGACGAGCCGCTGGCCAGCGGCGGGGGATTCGAGCTGCCGCTGCCCGACGGGACGGTGCGGCACGTTTCGATCTGGAAACTCCATCTGGAAGAGGACGCCGGCAAGACGGTTCATCAGGGCAGCCGCCGCCTGATCGATTTCAACCGCTGCGGCGTGCCGCTGATCGAAATGGTGACCGGGCCCGACCTGCGTTCGGCCGACGAGGCGGCGCAGTATCTCATCCGCCTGCGGCAGCTGCTGCGTTGGCTGGGAACCTCCGAGGCCGATATGGAGCGGGGCCAGCTGCGCTGCGACGGCAACGTCTCCCTGCGGCCGGCCGGGAGCACGCTGCTCAATCCCAAGACCGAGATCAAGAACGTCAATTCGATCGAGAATCTGCGAGCGGCGATCGAGGCCGAGATCGCCCGCCAACGGCGCGAGCTCGACGCCGGCGGGCGCATCGAAGCCTGGACGCTCGAATGGGATGAGGACGTCGGCACGTTGCGCAAAATGCGCTCCAAAGAGACGGAGGCCGACTACCGCTACTTCCGCGAGCCGGACCTGCTGCCGCTGGTCCTCGATCCCGCCTGGCGCGCGACGATTCTGGCCGGGCTGCCCGAGCTGCCGCTCGCCCGCCGCGCCCGCTTCGCCGAGCAGTACGCGATCCCGGCCTACGATGCCGAGATCCTGACCGAGGAGCGCAGCCTGTCGGACTACTTCGAGCAGACGGTGGCGGCACGCGGTGGGCAGCCGAAGGCCGTCTCGAACTGGATGATGAACGATGTGCTGCGGCTGCTGCGTGAACGAGGGCTCAGCGCCGGCGGGCTGCGCCTGACGCCTGCCGATCTGGCGTCGATCATCGAGATGGTCGAGAAGCGGCAAATCACGACCAATACCGGCAAGGAGCTGCTGGAACAGGTCCAGGATTCCGGCCGGCGCCCGGGGGACATCGTCGCCGCCAATGGCCTGGCTCAGGTTTCCGACGAAAGCGAGCTTAAGGCGCTGGCCCGCGCCGTGATGGAAGAAAGCGGCGATCAGGTGGCGGCCTATCAGGCCGGCAAAGCTACCCTCATCGGCTGGTTCGTCGGGCAGGTCATGCGTCGGTCGGGCGGGAAGGCCGATCCTCAGAAAACCCGCGCCGTCCTGGAAGAGATGCTCAAGCGCGGCGGAGGCTGAACGGCCCCGCATGGCGTCGCCCGCTTCGATCCAACCCAACTCCATCGAGCGACGGACCAACGGCGTCCGCCTGCGGGTCTTGCACTGGCCGGGGGACGCGGAGCGTCTCCCCTTCCTGCTGCTGCACGGCCTCGCTTCCAATGCGCGTTTCTGGGAACCCGTCGCCGGCCGGCGGGCGGCCGCCGGGCATCCGGCCGACGCCCCCGACCTGCGCGGCCATGGACAATCCGACGCCCCCGCCGCCCGTTACGACTTCGGCACCGTGACACAGGATGTCGCCGGCCTCGTCTCCGCATTGGACCTGAGGCGCTTCATCGTCGCGGGTCATTCGTGGGGAGGCCACGTTGCCCTGGACTACGCCGCCCATCACGATCCGGCCGGGCTGGCACTGATCGACGGCGGCTTCACGCAGTTGAGCGACTCGCCGGAGGCCACCTGGGAGAAAGTGGAACGGGCCCTCACGCCGCCGCGCCTGGCCGGCACTCCGCTCCCGGCGTTCCTCGAGCGCCTGGAGGCGGCACACCCCGACTGGCCAACCGACGTTCCCTGGCGGGAAATCGTCCTGGCCAATTTCGAGATCAGGCCGGACGGCACGATCGCGCCGCACCTGGCGTTCGAAAACCACATGCAGGTCGTGCGAGCGTTGTGGGAGTTCACCACCTACGAACGGTTCGGCGACGTGGCTTGCCCGGTATTGATCGCCGCCGCTCGAACGTCGGGCGTCCTGCCGCGGCGCGACGAGGCCTTTCTCGAGCTCAAGCGGCGGGGGGAGGAAGAGGCGCGCGCCCGTATCCCCCAGGTGCAGTTCGTCTGGGTGGACGACACCGATCACGATATTCCGCTTCAGCGCCCGGGGGCCTTGGCCGACCTGCTGCTCGACCTCGCCGCACGGGCGGCGGCCGCCCGATGAGCCTCGTGGATGAGATGCACGTGCGGCCGGCAACCGCCGCCGACGCCGGCGCCATCCGCTCGCTGATCTTCCGCGTCGGCATCAACCCGCGCGACCTGGACTGGCGGCGCTTTCTTGTGGCGGTCGATGTTCAGGGGAAGTTGACTGGCTGCGGCCAGGTCAAGCCGCACTCGGATGGCTCGCGCGAGCTGGCTTCGATCGCCGTCCGGCCCAAATGGCGCGATCGCGGGCTGGCGTCCGAGATCATTCGCAGGCTGATGGCGGAGGGCGGCCCTCCGCTGTGGTTGATGTGCCGCTCGGACCTGGCCGACTTCTACCGGCGCTTCGGGTTCGTGGCGATCCGGGAACCGGAGCGGATGCCCCGCTACTTCCGCCGTGTCTATCGCCTGGCGACCGCGGCCGGGCGCTTTCTCCCCGGCGACAATCCCATGGCGGTCATGACGTGGGAGGGCCCATGACAAACGTCTTTTCCTTGGGAAAACGGGTTTGTGGCTTCTAGCAGGTTGCGGAAAAACGGCGACTGCCATTCAACCCCCTCCCCTGACCCTCGCGAAGCAGCCCGTAGCGGAGCGGAGGGCCTCCCCCTGCGCCCGCGTGGGATCGCATCCCCAGCTTTCGTGCAGGGGGAGGGGAGGGTATTTCTGGGGGGTAGGGG
>CAZMVJ010000041.1:0-17345 GCA_964569445.1 uncultured Anaerolineaceae bacterium
AATGACTTTCCCCACTGGGGTTGTCCGAACTACATCAGGGACGATACAAGCAACCGCCGCCCGTCGACGGGAGTGTGGGGAGGGGATGATCAGCGGTCCGCCGAACGGCGATCCTTTTTGCGTCCTTGCCGTCACACAAGGACTTTGGGGCAAACGCATTGCCGCCAACGTCGGGCGCTGCGCGCCTGCGGGATGGACGGTCGAGACCTGGCCGGCGCCCAGCCGGCTACCGCTGGTCATCGACGATCCGGACGACTTCCTCCCGGAGACTCTGCCGTCAGCGGACTTGTTGCTCGCCCTGGGCGAGGTCCCCGGACTAGCCCAGCTCTTGCCGGAGCTAGTGCGTCGCAGCGGCGCCGCCGCCGTCATCGTGGCCATCGACCACACCTCCGCCATGCCGGCCGGACTCGAGAGCCAGCTGCGCGGCTGGCTCGAGTCGATGGGCGTCCCAGCAGTCTTCCCCAAGCCGCTGTGCTCCCTGACGGAGGCGACCGTCGGCGTCCACCGCCGCCTCTCGACGTACGACAATGCACTCGTTCGCCGCTTCGCCGCCGTCTTCGGTTGCCCGACCTTCCGCCTCACGATCGAAGAAGGCCGCGTGGCACAGGCCGAAGTGACACGCGACTCCGCTTGCGGCTGCGCCCGGCACGTGGCCCAGAATCTGCCCGGCACGCCGGTCGACGAGGCGGTGGAGAAGGCGGGCCTGCTGCACCATCACTTCCCCTGCCTGGCCAGCATGGCGCAGGATCCCGACTACCTCGACACGTTGATGCATGTCTCGGGTCACCTGGTCCGGGACGCCGTCCGGCACGAACTCGAGGACCATCTGACTCCCGTGGCCTACCTGCGTCCGCACGGACGCGTCGAGCCCGGCAAGGAGGAAGGCTGAGATGGATCACCTGTCCCTGATCCTGCCCGCGCTGTACGGCGACCACCACGTCGCCTCCGTCCGACGCGTCTTGCAGGGTTTGCCGGGCGTGTCCGACATCGCCGTGAGCCCGGCGGCCCACGCCGTCAGCCTGCAATTCGATCCAGCGCAGCAGACGACGGCGGCGATCGAGGCCGCTCTGGCCGCCGCCGGCTATGCCGCCGGAGATCCGGAACGCGACTTCCCCTCGCCGGGACCCGCCGCCCCGCGTCATACGGCGACACTGGCCGGCAGCCTGGCCTTCGCCCACCAACCGCCCAGCTGGGAGGGTCGGCCGCTGTGGCCGTGCCCCGGTTTTGACCGCACTCCCGTCCCGGAAGACTGAGCCCAAGGAGACACCCATGGCCGAAGAGAAACCTTCCCGGAAAAAGATGCGCAGCCCGGAGGAGCGCTCGCTCGACCCGGCGGCGCGCGAGATGCTCGTCCGCGCCGACGAGCTGGGCCTGCAAACGGCCTTCTCGCGTGCCGATCAGATGGCCCCTTGCCCGATCGGCTCCAGCGGGAGCTGCTGCCACGTCTGCTTCATGGGGCCCTGTCGATTGGTCAAAGACGGCCAGACCGGCGTCTGTGGCGCCACCATCGAGACGATCACCGCCCGCAACTTCGCCCGCGCCATCGCCGCCGGCGCCTCAGCCCACTCCGACCACGGACGCGATCTGGCCCTCACCCTGCTGGCAGTCGCCAAGGGCGAGGCCCAGGGCTACCGGATCCGCGACCCGTTCAAGCTGGCTAGACTGGCGGCGGAGTTGGGGATCGCCAGCGAGGGTCGGCCGGTGGAGGACATCGCGCTGGACGTCGGCCAGGCCTGCCTGAACATGTTCGGCCAGCAAACCGGCGAAGTCCGGCTGATCGAACGCGCCCCGGCCAAGCGCAAGGAAATTTGGCGCAAGTACAAACTCGTCCCGCGCGGCATCGACCGTGAGGTGGTGGACGTGCTCCACCGCACCCACATGGGCGACGATCAGGACCCGGAGCACATCCTCGATCAGGGCATGCGCACCGCTCTGGGCGACGGATGGGGCGGCTCGATGGTCGCCACCGATCTGTCCGACATCCTCTTCGGCACGCCCAGCCCGCTGGTCTCGCAAATGAACCTGGGCGTCATCAAGGCGGACGAGGTCAACATCATCGTGCATGGGCACGAGCCGACGCTGTCCGAGATGATCCTGGCCGCCACCAGCGATCCCGAGCTGCTGGCGTATGCCCGGCAGAAGGGCGCCAAGGGCATCAACCTGGCCGGAATCTGCTGCACCAGCAACGAGACCTTGATGCGGCAGGGTGTGCCCTCCGCCGGCAACTTCCTGCATCAGGAGCTGGCGATTCTGACCGGCGCCATCGAAGCCATGGTGGTCGATGTGCAGTGCATCATGCAGGCCCTGCCCGACCTGGCGTCGAACTTCCACACCGAGGTCATCACTACCTCGCCCAAGGTCAAGATCACCAAGGCGACCCACATCGAATTCGACGAGCATCGCGCGCTGGACATCGCCAAGGAGATCGTCCGTCGGGCGATCGACAACTACCCCAACCGGGGCGAGTTCAAGATCCCCAACTACACCTCCGACGTCGTCCCCGGTTTCTCGCACGAGTACATCAACTACATGCTGGGAGGCAGCTACCGCTCCTCCTTCCGCCCGCTGAACGATGCCATCATGTCCGGGCGGATCCGAGGGGTCGTGGCCGACGTCGGCTGCAACAACCCCCGCACGACGCAGGACGCCACCCACGACTACCTGGTGCGGGAGTTGCTCAAGCAGGACGTGCTCCTGGTGGAGACCGGCTGCGGGGCAATCGCCAGCGGCAAATACGGATACCTGCTGGGCGAGGCGGCCCTCGAATGGGCCGGCCCGGGGCTGCGCGAAGTGTGCGAGGCCACCGGCATGCCGCCGGTGCTGCACATGGGATCGTGCGTCGACAATACCCGCATCCTGACCGTTCTTTCGCAGGTGGTGGCGGAGGGCGGGTTGGGCGAGGACATCAGCGACGTGCCCGCCGTGGGCATCGCGCCGGAGTGGATGAGCGAAAAGGCCATCTCCATCGCCACCTACTGCGCCGCCTCCGGGGCCTACGTGATCATGGGGGTCAAGAACCCCGTGGAAGGAAGCGACGAGGTCACCCGGCTCCTCAGCCAGGGCTGGGAAGCCAAGGTCGGCGGCAAGATCGAGTTCGTCGTCGAACCGGAAGAAATGGTCCGGCGCACCCTCGAGCACCTCGACAAGAAGCGCGCCGCGCTCGGCCTGCCGGCCTACGATCCACAGAAGTTCGGCCGCAGCGGCGACGCCCGGATGCTGGAGATCGACGCGCTCGAACCCGAGGCGCGCGCCGAAGCACTGTACGGCGTCCCGGCGAACTGAAGGAAGACTCGATGCCGCTTTCCTTCAACCCCTACCCCCTTGCCCCCCGCGAAGCGGCCCTGTTGGCCTCCCGCTGCAGGGAGGCTTCGGCCTCCCCCTTCCAGGGGGAGGGAAGGGTGGGGGTGGTTCCTCACTATGCAATGCCCGCTGCGATCCGGGGGCTTGGGAAGCTTCGATGCGCCGCGGGGCGGGGACGTCGAGCGTTCACGAGAGCATCGACCCCCACCCCACCCCTCCCCCTTGCAGGGGGAGGGAGCCCCCCACCAACCCGAAACGCATCTCCCCCGCCTCCCGAGGAGGGCTAAGCATGTCCCGTTACATCGCCACCCGAGCCATCCGCGGCGCCAACGCCATCGTCCGGGAAGCCGACCAGATGTTGCAGCAGGCGATCTCGGAGAAAGGCGCCGACACGCCGGTCGCCTTCCCCAACACCGCCTACCATCTGCCGCTCATTCTGGGGATGACGGGCCGCGAGGTCGATAAGATCGGCGACCTGACGCCGGTGATCGAGCAGGCCAAGAGCCTGCTCCACCCCGTCCCGCCCGACCGTCGCTGGACGCCTTACCTGGGCGAGACGCTCGACAGCGGCATGGCGACCCTCCTGGCGGAAGAGACGATCATGGCGCTGCGTTTCGCCTACGGCCAGCAGCCGGAGACGCTGCAGGGGCTGGCGCTCGGCGGCGGCACGTCCTTCACCAGCCCCGACGAGACCGCTGGCGGCGGGAACGGGATAAACGGGCATCTCAACGGACCGATCGACGACATCCAGTTGCGCTCGTGGGGGATCCAGCTCGTCGACGGCCGCATGCCGGGTTTCGCCGCCATCGTCGGCTGCGCCAAGTCGAATGAGGTCGCCGTCAAGATCGTGCGCGAGCTGCAGCGGCGCAACATCCTGACTTTCCTTTCCGGCAACGTCAACGGCCGCAGCATCATCCATCAGCTGCTGGAAGAGGGCGTCGAGCTCGGCTACGACACCTACACCGTCCCCTTCGGCACCGACACCATCTCCGCCATCTACGCCCTGGGCTTCGCCGTGCGTTCGGCGCTGACCTTCGGTGGGATGAAGGGCGGCCAGGCGCGCGACATCTTGATGTACAACAAGAATCGCGTCTTCGCCTTCGTCCTGGCGTTGGGCGAGGTCGACGACCTGAAATACGCCACCGCCGCCGGGGCGATCAACTTCGGCTTCCCGGTCGTCGCCGATACCGTCATCCCCGAGATCCTCCCCACCGGCGTGACGACCTACGAACACGTCGTCTCGATGCCGTTCAACGAGATCCCCGCCAAGGACGATCTGGAGCGCGCCGAGCGCCTGGTGCAGAAGGGCATCGAAGTGCGCGGGGTCAAGGTCAAGGTCAGCGAGGTGCCGATCCCGGTGCCGTACGGCTCGGCCTTCGAAGGCGAGGTCGTGCGCAAGAACGACATGCGCGTCGAGTTCGGCGGCAAGAAGAGCCGGGCTTTCGAGTATCTCACCATGGCCGGGCTGGAAGAAGTCGAGGACGGGAAGATCGAGATCGTCGGCCCCGGATTCGAGGCGATCGAAGCCCAGGGGGCGATGGACCTGGGGATTCTGGTGAAGGTCGCCGGGCGCAAGATGGAGAAGGACTTCGAGCCGGTGCTCGAGCGCCAGATTCACTACTTCGTCAACGGCGCCTCCGGCATCCAGCATATCGGCCAGCGCGACATCGCCTGGATTCGCATCTCGCAGGCGGCGGCCGACAAGGGCTTCAACCTCACCCACTTCGGCGACATCCTGCACGCCCGTTTTCACGACGACTTCGGATCGATTGTCGACAAGGTGCAGGTGACGATCGTCACTGAGCCGGCGCGGCACGTCGAGTGGCTGGAGAAGGCGCGCCAGGCCTACGAGGAACGCAACGTGCGCGTGGGCGCCATGACCGACGAGAGCGTCGACACCTTCTATTCGTGCACGCTGTGCCAGTCCTTCGCCCCCAATCACGTCTGCATCGTCAGCCCGGAACGACTCGGGCTGTGCGGCGCTTACAACTGGCTCGACTGCAAGGCTTCGAACCAGATCAACCCGACCGGGCCCAACCAGCCGATCAAGAAGCAGGCGACGATCGATACCTTCAAGGGCTACTACAGCGGCGTCAACGAGTTCGCCGTCGGGGCCAGCCACCAGCAGGTGCAGGAGGTCTCGATGTACTCCATCATGGAGAACCCGATGACCGCCTGCGGCTGCTTCGAGTGCATCGCCATGGTCATCCCAGAGGCCAACGGGGTGATGATCGTCAGCCGCGAAGACACCAGCATGACCCCGGCCGGCATGACCTTCTCGACGCTGGCCGGCATGGCCGGCGGCGGGCTGCAGACGCCGGGCATCATGGGCCACGGCAAGTTCTACATCCTCAGCCCGAAGTTCATCTCGGCCGACGGCGGATTCAAGCGCGTCGTCTGGATGTCGTCGGTGCTGAAGGAGCAGATGGCCGAGCAGCTCCAGGCGGTGGCCGAGCGCGAAGGAGATCCCAACTTGATCGGGAAGATCTGCGATGAGCGCGCCGCCACCGACGTCGAAGGCACGCTGGCCTACGTCACCGAGAAACACCATCCGGCGCTCGAGATGCCTCCACTGATGTGATGCGGTCTGCCAATGAAGACTCCGGACTTCCCCCACCCCTTCCCCCTGCGAAGCGGCCCTGTGGGCCTCCCCCGGCATGCGCGATCGCCTCGCTCTGCGCGGGCTCTGCCAGGGGAGGGGATGATTCCTCAGGAGAGGGGGAGGGGCTTCGCCCCTCCCCCTCTCCTGGAAAGACCTCTCCTCCCCTCTTTTTGCCGGCCCCGGCGCGATTGGCGCGCCAGCAGAACGGCCCACGGCGCTTCCCGTGGGGCATCGTTGGAGGGGGTGGGATTCTCAAAGGGATGGGGGCAGCAAAGCTGCCCCCATCCCTTTGAAGATCCTCTTCCCCCCTCTCCGGCCATCGCACCGGCTCATGCAAGCCGCCTCTGGCCGGAGAGGGGGGTCAGGGGGGTGAGGCGCAAGGAACCCTTAACCACAAGCCTACAGGAGTCGTCCCATGACGATTGAACTCCACAAAGAGAAATCCGCCGGCGCCGTGCGCACGGTGACCATCGGCGCCACAAAAGACCAGGGCGGCACGCGTGCCCGCACCCTAACCCTCGGCGGCGAGACGGCGCTGCCGTTCCTCGACTTCGAAGGCACGTTGCCCAACCCGCCGGCGCTGGCCATCGAAATCCGCGACCGCAAACCCGACGATTGGTCGCCCCTGCTCTACCAGGCCTGGGGCGAAGCGATGCAGGACCCGGCCGATTGGGCCCGCGCCGCCGAAGGCGCCGGCGCCGACCTGATCTACCTCGGGCTTGCCGCGACCAAGGCCGACGGCTCGCCCAACGACGCCGCCGCGGCACGCGCCACTGTCCGCCGCGTGCTGCAGGCCACCGGTCTACCGCTGGCGGTCGTCGGGCCCGGCCAAGCCGACCTGGACAACGAGTTGATCGTGGCCGTCGCCGAGGAAGCCAAGGGCGAACGCCTGCTCATCGGCATCTGCGAGGACAAGAACTACCGAACCATCGTCGCCGCCGCCCTGGCCAACGACCATCTGGTCCAGTCCAAGACCCCGATGGACGTCAACCTCTCGAAGCAGCTGGTCATCCTGATCCACGACATGGGCATGTCCCTCGAGCGGATCGTGATGGACCCGACCACCGGCGCCCTCGGCTACGGCATCGAGTACGGCTACTCGGTGATGGAGCGTCTCCGACTGGCGGCGCTGCAGGGCGACAGCATGACCCAGCAGCCGATGATGGTCAATCCCGGTGAGGAAGCCTGGAAGGTCAAGGAAGCGAAGGTCGGCGACGGTGTTCCGGCGGTTTGGGGGGACTGGTCGCGGCGGGCGCTGAACTGGGAGGCGCTCACCGCCGCGACGCTGTTGAACTCCGGCGCCGACATGCTGGTCCTGCGCCACCCCGAATCGCTCCGGCGCGTCCGACTCGTGATCGAAGATTTGACCAGCTCCCCGCGAGCTTGAAGCTCGCGGGGAGCTTCCTGGCCCTGGAGGCGCATATGCCGCTCACCGGACTCGAAGTCTACAAACTCCTGCCGCAGACCAACTGCAAGGAGTGCGGTTTCCCGACGTGCCTGGCCTTCGCCATGAAGCTCGCCGCCAAGCAGGCCGAGCTCAAGGGTTGCCCCTACGTCAGCGAGGCATCGAAAGCGAAACTCGAAGCGGCTTCGGCGCCGCCAATTCGTCTGATTCAAGTCGCCGGCGACGAGCAGAAGCTCGAAGTGGGCAACGAGACGGTTCTCTTCCGCCACGAGAAGACCTTCTACCATCGGCCAGGGATTTTCCTGCACTTGCGGGACACGGAAGCGGTCGAGGCCCTGAAGGGGAAGGTCGCCGAGGCGGAGACCTTCCAGGTCGACTACGTCGGCATCCGTCTTGGATTGGACGGGTTCCTGATCGAGGCCGCCTCGGGGCAGGAGGCCGCTTTCGCCGCCGCCATCGCTTCCGTCCGCTCCGCCAGCAAGAAACCGCTCATTCTGATGGCGGCGACGCCGGCGCTGGCGCGCGCCGGACTGCAGGCGTGCACCGGCACCCGGCCGCTCCTGCACGCGGCGACGGCCGAGAACGCCGCCGCCATGGCCGAGGTGGCGAAGGAGGCCAAGGTCCCGCTCGTGGCGCGGGCCGAAACGCCGGATGCCCTGGCGGAATTGACGGCCGTCCTGACGGCCGCCGGCGTGGAGGACATCGTTCTCGATCCGGGGATCAGCGGCTACCGTCAGTCTTTGCATACCCTCACCCACCTTCGCCGGCTGGCGTTGCGCAAGAACTTCCGGCCGCTGGGGTTCCCGGTCATCACTTTCCCCGGCCTGGGCGAGAATGTCGATGAGCCCATCCTGGCGGCCGAACACATCGCCAAGTACGCCGGATTCATCGTCCTCGAGTCCTTCGATCCGGCGGCGCTCTATCCGCTGCTGGTCCTGCGCCAGAACATCTACACCGACCCGCAGAAACCGATTCAGGTGCAGCCGGGGATCTACGAGATCAACTCGCCGGACGGCAACGCCCCCGTCCTGGTCACCACCAACTTCTCGATCACCTACTTCGCCGTCGCCAACGAAGTCGAAGGCGCCGGTTGGCCGGCCTGGCTGGTCGTGACCGATGCCGAAGGGATGAGCGTCCTGACCGCCTGGGCCGCCGGCAAATTCGACGCCGAGCGGATCGCCAAGTCGGTCAAAGGCTTCGGTGTGGCCGAGAAGGTCGGGCATCAGCGGTTGATCATCCCCGGCCAGGTCGCCGTCCTGTCGGGCGAGCTGGAGGAAGAGCTGCCGGGATGGCAGATCATGGTCGGCCCGCGCGAAGCCGTCGACATCGGCGCCTTCCTCAAGGCGATGTGGCCGAACGGGAAGTAGAGGGCGGGGAACCATGACCAGCGGTCTGCGCCGAGCCGTCCTGATCGCTTTTCCGCTACTTGCGGCGGTGCCGGCGTGCGGCACGACGGCCCCGCCTTCGGTCGTCGCCCCGCTCCCGAAATTCACCATGCCCCCGGAATGGACGCCGACGCCGGAGTTCGCCCCGGCGGTCGTCCCCGGTTGGGGCATGTTCACGGGCGACGGGATCGAGCTGATGCTTCCTCCGTCCTACGAAGGCGGCGATCCGGTGGCGTTGGCCGAGGAGCTGGCGGCTCTGCTGGCGGAGGTGCCGCAGTACGCCGCCCTCGCCGAGGTCATCCGCCAAGACCCCAGCGGCTATCGCCTGCTGACGATCGACCGCGAAACCGGATCGGTCGTGGCCGTCACAGCCAGCAGCGTGCCAGGGGCCGTCTCGATGACCGAGTACGTCGACAAATTCAGCGCCGCCGTCGTCGAACAGGCTCCCGGGTCGGCCTTGATCCAGAAGGGAGTCGTCCCCTTTCGCGACGGGGAAGCCGGTTGGATGCTGTTCGAATTCGACGTGGAAGACGCGGTCTCCTGGCAGCTGAGCTATGCCGTTCGCCGCGGCGATCAGGTGTGGGACATCAACTACGGAGCGTTGCGCGAGGACTATCCCGGCCTGCAGCCGATCTTCGACCAGAGTCTGCAGACGGTGCATTTCGTTCCATGACGGTGTGCAACAGCAGGAGGCTGCGATGACGATCCGGATGGGCGCCATTCCAAAGGACCCCTATTTGGGCTACGACCCGCAGGCCGTGGCGCGGTTGGCGGCGGCCTGCCTCCGCTGCGCCGCGCCGGCGCCTTGCACGCTGGCCTGCAGCCGTCAGGCCGACATCCCGCGCGTCGTGCGCCTCGCCGGCCAGGCCGCCTGCGAAGGGCTGGCCTTGTCGCGCTGGTTCATGGACCGCGAGCAGGTCGAGGCGGCCCGCATCGCCGACGCCATCACGGACGCGTACAGCTAGTCATCACGACACTGCTGCGGGCTAAGGTATCCGATGATTTTCGACCTGGTCTCCTCCCCCTCCCCCTACCCCCTCCCCCGGCTGGGAGTCGCACAGCGACTCGGGAGTGAAGGGCCGGGGGAGGGGAGGATACTTTCAGGAGGTGGGGGGCGGCGCTGCTGCCCCCCACCTCCTGAGAAAACCTCCGCCCCCCTCTCCGCCCTCGCACCCCGAGCGCGAATAGTGCGGACTAGGCGGAGAGGGGGCAAGGGGGTGAGGCCGAATTCCAGCCCGCCAGTCAGAGGCCCACGGGTTCATTAGATGGCCTCCCACCGCGTCACCCTGCTGCCGGACGGCAAGACCGTCGAAGTCCCGACCGGGTCGCTGGTCGTCGAAGCGACCCGCCTGGCGGGGATCGAGGTCGCCCAGCCCTGCGGCGGCCAGGGACGCTGCGGCCGCTGCTCGGTCCAACTCGACGGCGGCGGGTTCCGCCGGCGGTCGGCCCTGCGCCTGTCCGGCGCCGACCTCGACGCCGGGTACGCGCTGGCATGCCAGACCGTCATCGAAGGCGACCTGCGTGTGACGATCCCGCCGCCTGAGACTCTCTCCCGTCTACTCGTTACCGACCGCGTCGCCGCCGCCGAACCTCTGCCTTTCCGCTACGACCCGGCGGCGATGCAATCCCTGCGCGTGTTTCAGGTCACGCTGACCGAGCCGTCGCTGCAGGACAGCCGCGACGACCTGGCGCGTTTCCTGGCCGGCCTCACCGACGCAGGACACATTCCCATCGAGATCCCCCTGCCCGTCCTGCGTCGGCTGGGGTCGGACCTGCGCCAGGCCGAGTGGCGCCCGTGGGTCGTCGTACAGGAGGATCCGGCCGGCCGGCCCGGGTTCCCCGCTCAAGTGATCGAGCTATCCGCCAGTCCGCCCCGGCCGCTCGGCCTGGCGATCGACATCGGCACGACCACCGTCAGCCTGCAGTTGGTCGACCTGCAGACCGGTGAAACGTTGACGACCAGCGGAGAATACAACGACCAGATCGGGCGCGGCGAAGACGTCATCAGCCGGATCGTCTATGCCGGCAAGGACGGGGGCCTGGCGGAGCTCGGTCAGCTGGTGCGCCGCACTCTTCTGACGCTGCTCGAGCGAATCCGCCGCCGGACAGGCGTCGAGTCGTCCCAGATCCTGAAGGTCACCGTCGCCGGCAACACGACGATGACTCATCTGTTCCTCGGCCTCCCGCCGGAGAGCATCCGGCTGACGCCCTACCTCCCGACGGCCAACCGACCGGCGGCCTACCGCGCCGCCGACCTCGATCTGCCGGTCCATCCGCTGGCCTCGGTCGATGTCCTGCCCGGCGTGGCCTCCTACGTCGGCGCCGACATCACCGCCGGCGCGTATGCGGCCGGCCTGGCCGAGACAGGCGAACTGACCTTGTTCATCGACGTCGGCACCAACGGCGAGATCGTCCTGGGCAACC
Source organism: uncultured Anaerolineaceae bacterium (assembly GCA_964569445.1). GTDB lineage: Bacteria > Chloroflexota > Anaerolineae > Anaerolineales > E44-bin32 > DATEVL01. The sequence continues at coordinate 11,117 of CAZMVJ010000041.1, forward strand.
AGGACTGGATGGTGACGTGCGCCTGTTCCGCCGGACCGGCCTTCGAAGGCGCCGGCGTCGTCGACGGGATGCGGGCCACCGAGGGCGCCATCGAAGAGGTGTGGATTCACTCCGAAACGTTCGAGCCGACCATCCGGGTGCTCGGCGGCGGCCGGCCGCGTGGCCTGTGCGGCTCGGCCTTGATCTCGCTGCTGGCCGAGCTGTTCGTGACAGGCGTCGTCGACCGCGGCGGCAATTTCAAACTCGACCTCGCCACGCCGCGGCTCCGCCAGGGCGAGCACGGCCCGGAATACGTCGTCGCCTGGCCCGACGAAACGACGACCGGCCGCGCCATCTCCCTGACCAAGGTCGACGTCGACAACCTGCTGCGGGCCAAGGCGGCGATCTACGCCGGCTTCAGCGTGCTCGCCGCCGGCGTCGGCGTCGACTTGGCGGACGTCCAGCAGGTGCTCATCGGCGGCGCCTTCGGCAAGTACATCAACGTCGAGAAAGCGGTGCAGGTCGGCCTGCTCCCGGATCTGCCGTGGGAGCGATTCCGTTTTCTGGGAAACACCTCGCTGCACGGCGCGGCCCTGGCGCTGCTCTCCCGGACGGCGCGCCAGGCCATCGACGAACTCGCCTCGCGCATGACCTACGTCGAACTCTCCGCCGACAACAGCTTCTACGACGCCTTCACCGCCGCCTTGTTCCTGCCCCACACCGAGATCCGCCGATTCCCCAGCGTCGCCGAGATCTGGGACCGCGACAAGGGCGTGCGCGTCGACCGGGGGGAACCGTGACGCGCCTGAACGGCTTTCACATCCTGCTCACCTACGATGTACGGCGTGGGATTGACGCGACCGTCCGAAAGGATGTCATCCCGGATTGGCGTCTCGAGTACGGCTATGCCGGTAAGACCTGGTTCGACCTGGGCGCCAAGGGTGCGCCCAGCAAATGGGTGACCCTGCGCGCTCGGCGCGCCCTGATGAGGTTGGGAGGCGACGCATGACGAAGGTGATTGCCTTCGCCGGTAAGGGTGGAACGGGCAAGACGACGGTGGCGGCCTTGTTGACCCGCTCGCTGGTCAGGCGCGGCGCGGCTCCGGTGCTGGCCATCGACGCCGATGCGGCGACCAACCTGCACCTGGCACTCGGCCTGCCCGAGCCGGCGACCGTCGGCGACCTGCGCGAAGGGATGAAGGCCGAAGCCGGCCAGGGGACCCTGGGGGTCGCCATCAGCCGTCAGGATTACATCGACCGCGAGATTCGGATGGCCCTCGAGGAAGGCGACCAGGTCGACCTGATCGCCATGGGCCGTCCCGAGGGGCAGGGCTGCTACTGCGCCGTCAACCACTTGTTGCGCCAGACGCTGGATGAAATCGGCAAGAGCTACGCCTACATCATCGTCGACAACGAGGCCGGGATGGAGCACATCAGCCGGCGGACGACACGCGACGTCGACCTGCTGTTGATCGTGACCGACCCCACCGTCCGCGGCGTCCGCACGGCGCAGTCGATCGCCGCCATGGCCGACGAAGTGGACGTTCGCGTTCGGCGCAAGATGCTGGTTGTCAACCGCATCGCCGGCGACCTGCCCATCGAGCTCGAAGCGGCCATCGCCGCCACCGGGCTGGAACTGGCGGCGCGCATCCCGGCCGACGGACGGGTGGCCGACCTCGACGCCCGCGGCGAGCCGCTGCTTCATCTCAACGGCACATCGCCGGCGGCGGCCGCCGTCGAGGCCATCGCCGAGAGAATTCTTCGCGAGGTGTAGCTCCCTTCGACCATGCTCACCGTTTCTTCCCCCACCCCTTACCCCTCCCCCAGCCATGGGTGCGCTGTCCGCCAGATCGTTGCGTTGGCCGGGGGAGGGGAGTGTTTTTCAAGGAGGGTGGGGGCGGCAAAGCCGCCCCCACCCTCCTTGAGCCTCCTTCCCCTTTCCCCGAGGACGAGCCGACCTGCGACGCCAGAGCTTTCGGGGAGAGGGGGCAGGGGGTGAGGGGTGCACAACCCCACCGAACCTACGGAGGCCCTCCATGCTGAAGATCGGTGAAAACATCCACATCATTTCCCCCCGCGTCAAGGCGGCCATCGCCGAGCGCGATGGCGGCTTCTTCGTCGATCTGGCTCGACGCCAGAAGGCGGCCGGGGCCGATGTCCTCGACCTGAACATCGGTCCGCAGAAAAAGGCCGGCCCGGAGGTCATGGACTGGCTCGTCGACTGTGTCCAGGAGGCCGTGCCCGGGATGACGCTGTCTTTCGATACGACCAACCTGGCGGCGATCGAAGTCGGGCTGAAGAAAGTGGGGGCGAACGCCATCATCAACTCGACCTCGGCCGAGGAAGAACGCCTGGCCAACGTCCCGCCCCTGGCGGCGAAGTACGGCGCCGGCTTGATCGCCTTGTGCCTGGAGAAGAGCGGCATCCCCGTCAGCGCCGACGCCCGCATCGGCATCGCCATGGAGAAGCTCATCCCGCGCGCCCAGGAAGTCGGCGTGGCGATGGAGAAGCTCTACATCGACCCGCTGATCCTGACCGTCTCCGGCTGCCAGGAGTACGTGCCGCACGCCATCGAGACGGTGCGCATGTTGAAGATGGTCGCCGACCCTCCGCCGCTGACGGTCGTCGGGCTGTCCAACGTTTCCAATCAGGTGCCGGCCGAAATGCGGCCGCTGCTCAACCGGGTCTACCTGGTGATGCTGATGGCGGTCGGGCTGGATGCGGCCATCCTCGACCCGCTCGACGAGGCATTGATGCAGGTCGCCGGCGCCATCGAAATGCGCAATGACGCCACTCCGGTGAAGGCGCTCTACCTGAAACTGTACGACGCCGTCGCCGCGGGTGGGTCCCTCGAGCCGGATCAGGTCGACTTGAAAGACGCCCAGCAGGCGGAAATCTGGAAGACGCTCCAGGTGCTTCTGAACAAGGTCATCTACACCGACTCGTACCTTCGGTTGTAATCGGCATCACACCAACGGCGTGTCCTTTGCGTGCCCCACTCCCGCGCGAGCGGTCCCCCAGGGGACAGGGGGGCGGGCCATTACATGCCCGCCCCCCTTGCCCCCTGGAACCCCCAACCCCCCACCCACGAAAGCGGCGGCTGAAGGCTCCTTGCTATTCTGAGGTAACGAACCGCCGCTGTTTGCCGCCTCCGACTCGCCTCCGCCTGCGGCGACTCGTTGCGGCGAGGGGCGGCCGATTGATGCCTCTGGCTGAAGTCACCTTCAACGGCCGCTCACCTGCACCGCACCTGCGGTGCGCCGCACACCTGCCCTGGCGGGCGGTGCCAGGGGGTGCAGGTGTTGCGAGTGAGGGGGGCAGGGGTCCAGGGGCTGGGGGGAGGGGCAGGCTCATTGCCCCTCCCCCCGGCCCCTGGTGAGGCCGCAGACGAACGGATGCCATCCATCAGGGCGCGCCGCCTCCCTCCGGCACTGGGCACCCTGGAGCCGGCAGGGGACACTGGACAGACACGGTACGGAGACCCGAACGGGGGAACCTCCGAGCCGTTCGCATACTGCTAACCCGGGCCTCATCGCACCCGAAGGAGGTTAGATCATGGAAAAAACGGCCCCTCCCCCAAACATCGAGGCGCTCCTAGCCAAGGCCAAGCAGCCGTCGGCCGATGCCATGCGCCTGCATCCCTTCTACCGGGGGAAGGTGGAGATCGCGCTGAAGTGCCGCGTGCGCGACTTCAACGACTTCGCCATCTGGTACACCCCCGGCGTGGCCGCGCCGTGCCGGGCGATCGCCGAGAATCCGGAGCTGGTGTACGAATACACCCACAAGTGGAACACCGTCGCCGTCGTCTCGGACGGGACGCGCGTCCTCGGCCTGGGCGACATCGGCCCCAAGGCGGGCCTGCCCGTCATGGAAGGCAAGGCGCTGCTCTACAAGTATCTGGGCGGGGTCGACGCCTGGCCGATCATGCTCGACACCAAGGACCCCGACAAGATCATCGAAACCGTGCTGCTGATCCAGCCCGGCTTCGGCGGGGTCAATCTCGAGGATCTCTCCCAGCCCAAGTGCTTCCGCATCCTCGACACGCTGCGCAGCCGCGCCGAGATCCCCGTCTGGCATGACGACCAGCAGGGGACGGCAACGGTGACTCTCGCCGGCCTGCTGAACGCGCTGAAGATCGTCGGCAAGAAGCTGAGCGAGGCCTCGATTGTCTTCGTCGGATCGGGGGCGTCGAACGTGGCCTGCGCCCGCCTGATCTTCAACTCCGGCGCCGACGCCGCCCGCTGCCGGGTGGTGGACAGCAAGGGCATCCTCCACAAAGGCCGCAGCGACGTCGAGCTGCGCAAGGCCGAGTTCGTCGACAAATGGAAGATGTGCCAGACGACCAACGCCGAGGGCCGCCAGGGCGGGATCCCCGAGGCGATGAAGGGCGCCGATGTCGTCGTGGCCCTGTCCAAGCCGGGCCCCGGCGTGATCCTGCCGGAGTGGGTCGGCTCGATGGCGAAGGACGCCATCGTCTTCGCCATGGCCAACCCGGTGCCGGAGATCTGGCCGTGGGAGGCGGAGCAGGCCGGGGCCGCCATCGTCGCCACCGGGCGCTCCGACTTCCCCAACCAGGTCAACAACTCGCTGGGCTTCCCCGGCATCTTCCGCGGCACGCTCGACGTGCGCGCCACGACCATCACCGACCCGATGTGCGTGGCGGCGGCCGAGGCCCTGGCCGGAATGGCCGCCGAGAAGGGTCTCAACCCGCACTACATCCTGCCGACGATGGACGAATGGGAAGTCTTCCCGCGCGAGGCGGCGGCCGTCGCCGCCAAGGCGGTCGAAGAAGGCGTGGCTCGCAAACCGTTGAGTTACGACGAGGAGCTGGCCAACGCCAGCGAGATCATCCGCCGCTCGCGCAACCTGACCCAGTCGATGATGAAGGAAGACTTCATCCTCGATCCCGACGCCTGAGATGCGGGAAGGAGACGTGCCATGTATGACCTGATCATCCTGGGCGGCGGGCCGGCGGGTCTGACCGCCACCGTTTACGGCCTGCGCAAGCGCCTCAACGTCCTGCTGATCACACGCGACCTGGGCGGCAAGACCAACTTCCGCCTGCAGCTGCCCTTCGTCGAGAAGCACCTGGTCATCACCGGCGAGGAGGTCGTCAGCCGCTTCGCCAACGAGGTCGAGTATCTGGAGTTCGCCCGCACGCTGGATAAGGCCGAGAAGGTCGACAAGATCGACGGCGGTTACCGGGTGTCGACCCGCGGCGGCCAGACCTACGAGACCCTCACGCTGCTGGTGGCGACGGGCGCCTTCGGTCAGCGCCTGGACGTGCCGGGCGAGAAGGAATTCATGATGCGCGGCCTGTGCTACAGCGCCGTGTCCTACGCGCCGCTGTTCATCGAGCGCGAGACGTGCGTCATCGGCGACACCGCCCTGGCCCTGCGCTCGACGGCCGAGCTGGCCCGTATCGCCCGCAAGGTGACGCTGGTCGCCCCGACCCACGGCGAACTCGACAGCCCGATGGGTCGCAAGGTGCTGGCGGCGCCCAACGTCGAAGTGCTGGAAGGCTACCGGGTCCAGGAAGTCGTCGGCGATGAGTACGCCCGCCGCCTGCGCATCAAGCGCAACGGCGCCGAGCGTGTGGTAGAAGCGGATGCCTTCTTCGTCGAGATCGACCTGGTGCCGCAGTCCGACATCGTCGCCCATCTGGTGGCGCGCGACAAACGCGGCCGGATCAAGGTCGACTCCCGCAACCGGACATCGGCCGAAGGCCTGTTCGCCGCCGGCGACGTCACCGACGTCATCTCGGAGCAGGTGCTGATCTCCGTCGGCGAGGGCGCCAAGGCCGCCCTGGCGGCTTACGAGTACCTGCTGGAGAGGCCGGCCTAGACCCCCGAGGGACGGGCCACACCTCTGTCATTCCGAGCGAGGCTATCGACGGGCGCAGGAGCCATCCTTCCCCGCCGGGCCGAGCGGGGAATCCCCCGTGCGCCTCACCGAAGATCCCGCCGCGGGCGCGTCGTCAAACTCGCGCCCGCGGCCGCGTTTCGGTGCGAAATCCTCGGGATTCCTCGGTCGGCTCGTGTACGAGGCCGTTACCGGAACATCGAACGGCCTCCCTCGGAATGACAGAGAGAGACGGGGACCCACACACTTTCATTCCGATTTCCCGAGAGTGCCTCTGGCACCCGGGCCTCATGATTTCCTTCACTGGGGACGCCTGCCGCGCACGCCTAGGATAGAACGGGACTATCCCGACGGGTTTTGGCGGCTTCGCCGCCAGGGCTTCGCGGAGA
>CAZMVJ010000042.1:0-3310 GCA_964569445.1 uncultured Anaerolineaceae bacterium
GTAGAGCTTCATCTGTTCCTGCTGTATCTTCTGCTTGTCGCCTTTGTACTTCTTCTCGATGTCCTTCCAGCCCTTCGAGCGCTGCATCTCCTGCATCTTCTCCATCGACCGCTGCTGGCGCAAAGTGAGCGGCATCGTGATCAGCCGGATCAGGGCCGTCAGCAGGATGATGGCCAGGCCGAAATTGTGGAACAGGTACTGATAGATCAACAGCAGGATGTTGACCATCGGGTTGAGGATCAGGTTGTTCCAGATCGCATCAATCATGACGGGGTCCCTTGATCAACCGCCCGAGGCCGGGAGGTAGTTCCACATGGGATCGCCGGTGGCGGCGTCGAAGGCCTGCAGCAGGGCCTCCTTGCTGGTGACGGCGACGATCACGCTGCTCCCGGCGACGACCGGGTCGCTCAGGATAGCCCCGGCGGCGGTCTCGTCCCAGTCGACGGATCGCGTCTCGAGATTGTAGGCCACGAGCTTGCCGCTATCGAAGCCGATGACGACGCGGCCGTCGGCGACTACCGGCGAACTGGTCACGGCCTCGCCCGGCGTCTGCTGCCAGAGCAACTGGCCGTCCGCCAGGTTCAGGGCGTAGACGTTGCCGAAGACGTCGCCGAAGATGGCCTGGCCTTCGACGACGGCCGGGCTTCCCCACAGCCATCCCTGGCTTGGGGCGCGCCACACTTCCCGACCGTCCCGGGCTTGCAGCGCCACCAGCGAATCGCCGAGTATCCCCGCCAGCACCGTCCCGGCTTCCAGAGTCGGGCTGTCGGCGATGGCGAAGCCGAGGTTGGTGGACCACACTTGCTCGGCCGAACTCACGTCGATGGCATAGACGGTGTGCGCCAGCGAAGCCAGGTAGGCGGTGCCGTCCGCGACACGCGGCGCCGACCACAATTGACCGTCGGCTTCAAAGGTGCGCAGCGTCTCCCCGGAGAGGCGATCGAGGAAGAACAGCGTCCCGCCGTCGGTCGGGACCAGCAGCACATCACCGGCGATCGTCGGCGACCCGACGATCCTGCCATCTGCCGTCCCGTCGGCGCCGTCGGCGGTGGGGAATTCCCACTCCAGGTCGCCGGTCTCGGCGTCGAGGGCGAACAAGTGCCCGGTGTACGCGCCGGCGTAGACCATCCCGTCTTCGGAGACGGCCGGCGCGGCGTAGAAGGTCAAATCGCGCACGGCCACCTGTGGGTAGTGCCAGACCTCATCGCCTTCGAGGTCGACGGCATAAACAGCCGGACCGTAAGCGACGTAGACGCGATCCGCGCCGGCGCTGACGCTCGGCCAACTGGCGGCAGTACCTCGGCCGGCGGTGGAGCAGCCGGCCAGGACGAAGGCCATCAACGGGACCAGCGCCCAGGCCAGACGACGAGACGTTCCAAGACGAGTTGCGATCATGTCTCTCCTAAGGAACCGGGTCGTATCCACCGCGGCTGAAGGGCTGGCAGCGCAAGATGCGCCACGTCGCCAGCCACCCGCCCTTGAGGACACCGTGGCGGTAGATGGCGAGATATCCGTAGTGCGAGCAGGTCGGGTAGAAACGACAGCTGCCGTGCGGGATCGCGCGCGAGAAGGTCAACTGATAGAACCGGATGAGCGCCAATAGCGGCCAGCGCGGCAGGTTCCCCGGCGTCAGAGGCAGGTCCCGCAGAGGCGGGTCGCTGTCGTGGGCGTGGTCTACGGTCGCGGTCATGCGCTTTCCGTCAGCAATCCGGCGCGGCGGCACAAGCCAACCACCGCTTGCTGCAGGTCCGGCCAGCGGGCCGAGGGTGTCGTGTCTCGCGCCAGGAGTAAGACATCCCAACCGGGGGCGATCATCGGGGCCAGTAGTCGAAGCGCGGAGCGCAGGCGCCGCTTAGCCCGGTTACGGCGGACGGCCCCGCCCAGGCTCCGCCCGGCGCCCACGGCGAAGCGGGAACGCTCGAGGTCATTGCGGCGGGTCACCAGAACGGCGAGCGGGTGTGCATACGATCTGCCCGAATTCCGCACCCGCTGCACATCTTGGGATCTGGTGAGACGCTGCCTGCGATCCACCCCGCGGGGCTCCCCGCTCCGGGCCTCAGGCGTTCCAGTCGACCTTCTTGACGCGGCCGTTGACCTGCGGGGTCAGACGATGGCGGCCCTTGAGGCGGCGGCGTTTGAGCACCGTCCGCCCGCCGCGCGTCGCCATGCGCGCTCGGAATCCGTGAACCCGTGCTCTCCGTCGGACCTTTGGCTGATAGACGCGTTTCGGCATTTCTCTCTCGTTCGGCCGCCCCTGTCCGGAGGCAGGCGAAGCGATATTTTACCACGCCGGCCGGGCTGACTCTGACTCAAGATTCAGGCCCTACCGGGGAGAGCGCTTCGTATCCCCTTGGGGGTCTTCCGCCCTGGGCGCGCCCGAAGGGGCGAATCCAGGCCCGCACCCGAGGGGCCGTTGGGCGGCGGACGCTCCGTCTCCGCGTGCAAGCTCTTGGCCGCCTCGCCGTTTTCGAAGCAGCCGTTTGCCGGGCGGCAGGGGCGGCGCTATACTGGCGACTCGTGGGCCGGGTCATCGTCGTCGCCAACCAGAAAGGTGGGGTCGGCAAGACCGCCACCACCGTCAACCTCGGCGCCGCGCTGGCCGGCGGCGGATCGCGTGTCTTCCTCGTCGATCTGGATCCGCAAGGCGGACTGAGCGCCAGCTTCGGCCTGGACCCCTACCGCCTGCCGATCACGACGCGACAGTTCTTCGACGAACCTCCGACCGCGCTCCGCAAGATGGTCTATCCGGCCGGGGACAACCTGTGGGTTGCCCCGGCCAGCGTACAGCTGGAAGCGATCGACCATGCCGCCAACGCCCACGGCCTGGTGCGGGCCGTGCGCGACGGAATCAGCGAAGAGCGCGGGCCGGTCGACTACATCCTGATCGACACACCGCCGGGACTGGGCCTGCTGACGGTGGCCGGGATGGTCGCCGCCGACGAGCTGTTGGTCCCGGTGGCCTGCCAGTACCTTCCGCTGCGCGGCGTTCGCTCGATCCTGGAAGCCCTGTGGCTGGTCCACGACCGCCTGCAGCCCGATCTGCGACTGTTGGGAATCCTGCCGACGTTCTACACCCCGGCGTCGGAGCACGCTCGAGCGGTTGTCGGCGAGCTGCGTTCGGTTTTCGGGGACCGCGTGTTCAAGACGATGGTGGAGATGGACGAGTCGGTGGCGATGGCGCCGGCGGCGCGCAAACCGGTGCTGGCGTTCCAGCCGCAAAGCCGCGCCGCCGAGAATTACCGAGCGTTGGCCGAGGAAGTCGCCGGGCGCAAGGCGTAGGGGGTCGAGTCGACCCCCACCCCTGACCCCT
>CAZMVJ010000042.1:3410-17093 GCA_964569445.1 uncultured Anaerolineaceae bacterium
CCCCTTCCCCTTTGAGTGGTTTCCCCCTCCCCCGCCCCCGACTGGAGCGCGAGGTGCGTCAGCCGGGGGGAGGGCAAGGGGGTGGGGGCAAGTGGTCCACCGTAGATGCGGACCCGTGGCAAGCAAGTGCAACGGGCTTGACTAATCCTCGACGCGGTGAATGTGCGCGCCGAGGGACTTGAGTTTGTCGTCGATGCGCTCGTAGCCCCTCTCGATCTGCCCGATATTGCGAATGCGGCTGGTGCCCTGGGCCGCCAGCGACGCCGTGACCAGCGCCAGCCCGGCGCGGATGTCCGGGCTCTCGAGCTGCTCGCCGACCAACCGACTCGGGCCCTGGACCAGGCAGCGATGCGGATCGCACAGCACGATGTGGGCGCCCATCGCCGTCAGCTTGTCGATGAAGAACATGCGGCTCTCGAACATCCAATCGTGGAAGAGCACCGTCCCAGCGGCCTGGGTGGCCAGGACGATCGCCAGACTCATCAGGTCGGTCGGGAAGGCCGGCCACGGCATGACGCTGATCTGAGGGATGGCGCCGCGCAGATCCGGTACGACGTGAAGCGTCTGGCCGGACGGGACGTGCAGATCGGCGCCCTCTTCCTGCCAAACGATGCCCAGCCGCCCCAGAACGAGGCGCACCATTTCTAGATGCTCGGGTGCGGCGTTGTGGATGCGCACTTCCCCGCCGGTGATCGCCGCCCCGCCGACGAAGCTGACCACCTCCAGGTAGTCGGGTCCGATGGTATATTCGCCGCCGTGCAGCGCCGGGACGCCCTCGATGTGGAGCGTGTTGGACCCGATGTTCTCGATGTGCCCCCCGAGGGTGTTGAGCAAGTGGCACAGGTCCTGAACGTGAGGTTCGGAGGCGGCGTTGCGGATGGTCGTCGAGCCGCGGGCGGTGACGGCGGTCAGGATGGCGTTCTCGGTGGCGGTGACGCTGGCTTCATCGAGCAGGACCCGCGCGCCGTGCAGGCCGGTCGGAGCCCGCAGGTGGAGCAACCCCTCGCGGAAATCGGTCTCGACGCCGAACGGGCGAAGGGCCAGCAGGTGCGTGTCGACCCGCCTCCGGCCGATAACGTCGCCGCCGGGTGGGGGGAGGACCGCCTCGCCGGTCCGTGCGAGGAGCGGTCCGGCCAGCAGAATCGAGGCCCGGATACGGCGGCAGAGGTCGGGGTCGAGGTCGGCTTTGCGGACTTGTCCGGCCTGGACGCTCCAGGTGTGTCCATCGGAAGCTTCGACCGAGACGCCCAACGTCTCGACCAGCGCCCGCATCGTCCGGACGTCGCCGATATCGGGCAGGTTGCGCAGCAGGATGGGCTGGTCCGTGAGCAGGCAGGCCGCGATCAGGGGCAGGGCGGCGTTCTTGTTGCCGGACGGAGTGACCTCTCCCCGCAGCGGATGCCCACCTTCGATCACAAAGGATTGCATGGCACGTCCTTCATAGGGGCCTGGCGGCGGAGGTCCCTCGGATGGGAGATCGTGAACAGCCGCACGGGATTCTAACGAAGGGAATCGACCCGGTCAAACGAAGGAGGAAGAAGTCTCGCCGGGCGGGCCGTTCGCCCGTGGATGCGGCCGGTGAACGTGGGGGGCAACGCCCGTGATAAAATGAAGGTTTGTGAGCGAAATCACCCGTTCCAGCCAGACTGCCGCCCCCGGGATCGTGCGCGCCATCACGACCGGCTTCGATCGATTGGCGTCGCGCCCCTACCTGATCCTGCCGGCGCTGGCCCTCGACCTCTTCCTCTGGTTCGGACCTCGCCTTAATCTGGCGGGCGTATTCAACGCCTTCGCGGCTTCCCTGGCCTCTCCGACCGCCGGACCCCCGGAACTGGCAGCGCAGGTCGCTCTGGCGAAGGAAATGCTGGCGGAGTTCGGCGGGCGGTTCAACCTCTTCTCGACCCTGTCTTCATTCCCGATCGGTGTTCCGAGCCTGATGTCGGCGACGATGCCGATGACCTCGCCTCTCGGCGGTCCGCAGGTGATCCCCCTCTCCGATCCGGTGGCGATCCTTCTGCTCTGGACGGCGATGACGGTGGTCGGCCTGGGCCTGGCTTCGCTCTACCACGCCGCCGTGGCGAACGCCGCCTCACCGACCTCGCCCGTCGGAGGCTCATGGGGCCTGTGGTTGAAAGTGATGGCGATGGCGGTGGTGGCCTACATCGGAATGGGGATCATCGTCCTGGTCAGCTTGATGGCCGCCTCGGTTGTAACGCTGATCACGCCGTTTCTCGGAACCGGCGTGGCTTTCCTCGGCTTCACCCTGCTGTTCTGGATGGCGGTCTACCTGATTTTCACTCCCCACGGACTGGTCCGTTACCGCCTGGGGCTGGTGCCGTCGATGCGGGAGAGCGTCCGTATCGTCCGCCGTGATTTCTTCGCGGTGGTGGGGCTGTTGGCGACCTTGGCGATCTTGTCCTGGGCCACCGGTCTGGTGTGGGAGCTGCCGCCGGCGGCTTCCTGGTTCAGCGCCCTGGCGGTCCTCGGGCACGCTTTTATCTCGGCGATGTTGTTGGTCGCCAGCTACGTCTTCTACGTCGGCCGTCGGGAGGCGCTGGTCGAGGCACAACGACCGGCCCCGGCCCCCGACGAGTCGGCCGTCGATCGGAGGGATGCGCGTGGCGCGTAAGAAGACCACTCCTGCGGTAAGCAGTTACGCCGCCAAGGACATCCAGGTGCTGGAGGGCCTGGAGGCCGTCCGGCGTCGGCCGGGCATGTATGTCGGCGGAACAGATATTAAAGCCTTGCACCACTTGGTGTACGAGGTCGTCGACAACTCGATCGACGAAGCGCTGGCCGGCGCCTGCACCCGTATCGACATCACCCTGCTGCCGGACAGCAGCGTGATGGTCGAGGACGACGGGCGCGGCATCCCGGTCGACCTGCACCCGGAGCGCAAGAAGCCGGCGCTGGAAGTCGTCATGACAACGCTGCACGCCGGCGGCAAGTTCGGCGGCAGCGGCTATAAGGTGGCGGGCGGATTGCACGGGGTGGGGGTCTCGGCCGTCAATGCCCTGTCGGAGTGGTGCGAGGTCGAGGTCAAGCGCAACGGGCAGATCCATTTTCAGCGCTACGTGCGCGGGGCGCCGGCTAAGGCGGTGGAAGTCATCGGCAAAGTGCCCAAGACCGAAACCGGCACCAAGACGACGTTCAAGTTCGATCGCGAGATCTTCAAGGGCGACCTGGACTACCGCTTCGAGACGCTCGTCCAGCGCTTTCGCGAGATGGCGTTCGTCACCCGCGGCGTCACCATTCGATTGCTGAATCAGCGCGACGGCCGGAGTATGACGTTCTTCTTCGAGGGCGGCATCACGTCCTTCGTGCGCTACCTCAACCGCAACCGCGAAGTGCTGCACCCGGTGATGCACGCCGAGCGCGAGGTCGACGGGACCGGCATCGAGGTGGCGCTGCAATACACCGATGCCTACGCCGAATCGGTCTACGCTTTCGCCAACACGATCAACACCGTCGACGGCGGGACACATCTGACCGGGCTGCGGATGGCGCTGACGCGCACGATCAACGAACAGGGGCGCAAGAACGGAGTGTTGAAGGATTCCGATCCCAACTTCTCCGGCGACGACACGCGCGAAGGTCTGACCGCCATCGTCAGCATCAAACACCGCGACCCGCAGTTCGAGAGCCAGACCAAGGTCAAGCTGATGAACGCCGAGGTCCAGACCCAGGTGCAGCAAGTGGTGGGCGAGGCCTTTGGCGAGTTTCTCGAGCAGAACTCGCGCGCCCTGCGGGCGATCGTGCAGAAATGCCTGACCTCCGCCCGCGCCCGCGACGCCGCCAAGAAGGCGCGCGACCTGGTCATCCGCAAGAGTGCGCTGGAGAGTCTGACCCTGCCGGGGAAACTGGCCGACTGCTCCGAGCGCGAGCCCAACAAGTGCGAGATGTACATCGTCGAGGGCGACTCGGCCGGCGGATCGGCCAAACAGGGCCGCGACCGCCATTTCCAGGCGATCCTGCCCCTGAGGGGCAAGATTCTCAACACCGAGCGCGCCCGGCTGGACAAGATCCTCTCCAACAATGAAGTCAGGACGCTGATCTCGGCGCTGGGCACCGGGATCGGCGACAACTTCGACCTGGCCGGCCTGCGCTATGGCCGGGTCATCATCATGACCGACGCCGATGTCGACGGCAGCCACATCCGGACGCTGCTGCTGACCTTCTTCTTCCGTTACATGGCGGCGCTGATCGAGCAAGGCCATTTGTTCATCGCCCAGCCGCCGCTCTATCGCATCGCCCACAAGAATAAGGTCCAGTACGCCTACAACGAGCAGGAGCGCGAGAAGGTGATCAAAGAGCTTGGCGCCAGCGCCGAGAAAGCCAGCCTCAGCCGCTACAAGGGTCTGGGCGAGATGAACCCGGAGCAGCTGTGGGAGACGACGATGGATCCGGCGCGGCGGACGCTGCTGCAGGTCTCGATCGAGGACGCCGCCGCTGCCGACCGGACCTTCGACATGCTGATGGGCGAGGCCGTTCCGCCCCGGCGCCGCTTCATCCAGACGCACGCCCGCGAAGTGCGCAATCTCGATATTTAGGCGCGTATTATCCGGAGGCCTGCGTGGCGGGGCCCCCGGTCGGCAAGACACCGCTCGCGCGCGCCTCGGCGATTCCTCGCTTCGCTCGGAATGACACAGATGCAGTTGACCCACTCATGTCATCCCGAAGACCGCGCAGCGGGCTGAGGGATCTCCATGATCCTCGGTTTGGGCCGCGCCACCGGCCCGCCAAGATGCGCCGACACGCGCCTCGGCGATTCCTCGCTTCGCTCGGAATGACACAGATGCAGTAGACCCACCCATGTCATCCCGAAGACCGCGCAGCGGGCTGAGGGATCACCATGATCCTCGGTTTGGGCCGCGCCACCGGCCGCCAGGAAGAGCCGGCCCGCGCTCCGGCGATTCCTTCTTTCCCTCGGACCTACAAGTCGGCGCGACTTCCGAAGACGTCCTCCTGTAGTACTCTATGGCCATGGATGAGGCCTCCGACCGTCTGCTGGTGCAGCGGACGCGAGGTGGGGACGTGAATGCCTTCGGGGAGCTGGTGCAACGCTACCAGACCTCGGTCTTCAGCGTCTGCTACCGCCTGCTCGGCGACTCCGCCGAGGCCGAAGACCTCGCCCAGGAAGCGTTCCTGCGCGCCTTTCGGCGCCTGGGGAGCTTCGATGTGGAGCGGCCGTTCGGGCCCTGGATGCGGCGGGTGGCGGCCAACCTATGCCTGAACTCGCTGCAGCAACGACGCCCGGCGCCGGCCGAGCTGGACGATGAGGTGGATGACGTTCCGGGCGATCCGCGGGAAATGCCCGAGCTGGCCGGAGATCGAGCGGAGCTCGCGCAGCGGGTGCGGTCCGGCCTTCTCCGCCTGCCGGATTCCTACCGGGCGGTGATCGAGTTGCGGCACTACCAGGACATGAGCTACGATGAAATGGCCGCCGCGCTGGGGATCGGCGTCGGCGAAGTGCGCACCCGCCTTTTCCGGGCGCGGCGGATGATGGCCCGATGGTTGACCGACGATGACTGAAGCCAAGCACCTTTCCGACCTGGAGATCGAGGCCCTGCTGGACGACGCCCTCGAGGGAGGGGTGGCGCGGGAGGCGCGGGCGCACCTGGCCGCCTGTGGCGCGTGCTCGCGGCGCGCCGCGGCGCGGGCACGCCTGTTCGCCGCCCTCGAGAGCTGGGAGGAAACCCCGCCGTCGCGCGATCTGACGCCGGGGATCGTCCAGCGGTTATCGCATCGAAGGATGCCGCTCGGCTTGAGCCTGGCCACGGCCGTCCAGGCCGGCCTGGCGTTGCTGATCGCCGCCCTGGCGTGGCCGCTGGTGGAACCCGTCTTCTCCTCGCTGCGGCTTCCGACGATCCCAGGCCTCGAGATGGGTTTCTCCGAGACGTTGACAACGCAGGCCGAAGGACTGTTGCTCGCCGCCGAAGCGGCACTGCAGCCGTTGTTGGACTCGGCGGACGCTTGGCTGCGCATGGCGCCGCAGTGGATAACGCTCTCGCCGGCCATCGTCGCCGGCGCCCTGCTCGTGGCCGTCCTGGGAAACTCGATCCTGTTGGCCGGAGACGCGGCCGGTCAGCGCACCGTCCGGCCGAGGAGACTGTAATGGATCAGCCCGTCGCACTGCTCATCGCCTTCGTCGCCCTGGTGGCCGTATTGTTCGGATTGTTCGCCAGCGCCGCCGCGCTCTTCCCCCGAGGCGTCTGGCTTGCCCAGCGAGCGGCCGAAGAGAGCCCCGGACGATCCCTGCTGATCGGCGCCGTTAACACCGGCTTCGTCCTGGCCATCGCGCTGACCCTCCTGGCCAGCCGAGGGCCGATCCTCACCTTTCTCGGCGGGACTGTCGCTGCGGCCGGCCTGGCCGGGCTGTCGGTCGGGCTGGCGGGCGTGGTCACCATGGTCGGCAAGCGCCTGACGCGTCAGGCCAGCGGGCTCTCCGAGATCCTGGCTGGGACGGCCGTGCTATCTCTCGCCAGTGCTACCCCGTTCTTCGGCTGGTTCATCGTCCTGCCCGCGCTCGTGTTCCTGGGGCTGGGGGGATTCGTCCTGGGCTGGTTCCGACGCCGGGCGTGGAGCGCGCAGGTTTGACTCGGCGGGACTAGTTCTCAGCGCCCTCTGAGAACCGCGCGCCTCGGAGATTCCCACCTGCACTTGGCAGCTGCGCTGCCATCGCACACCTGCCCTGGCGGGCGGTGCCAGGGGGTGCAAGTGTCGCCCCGCCCTTCGACGGAGCCTGTCCTGAGCGGATCGAAGGGCTCAGGGCGGGGCTCGGAATGACATGACCGGGCAGGCCTTCGAGCCGAAGCCACCATCTAAACTGTCATTCCGAGCGAGCCCGAAGGGCACGCGAGGAATCCCCGAGACGCCACGAAAGCAGCGTTCGATCCGGGCTCGCAACCTCCCCGAAGTCCCCGCGACGTTTCCCTCGATCCTCCTGTAATCCATCGTAGAAACCGATCCCGGCGCCTCCCGCGGGTTGCGCCGGGCAGGAGGAATCATGGCCGACGTCTATGCCGTTTTCGGAACACTCTTGGCCCTTGGAATCGCCTTCCCCGGTCTACTCGCCGGGTCCTGGCTGCTCTTTCCCGACATGGTCGGTCGAGCCAAGCTTCGCGCCGCCGGCACCCCCTGGCGTTCGTTCTTGCTGGGCGTGGGCGCCGTGCTGCTGACGGCCATCCCGGTGCTGATTCTGAACGCGCTGCCGATCGGGATCGCCAAACTGGCGGCGGTGCTGATCGTCTTTGGCGCCTTCGGCCTGGCGACGCTGGGCGCGGCCGCGGTCGCGGCGGAGATGGGGGACCGATTGCGAGAACACGCGCCGGCCTCGCTGAGTTCGGCCGGCGCCTTCGTCCGCGGCGCCGTCGCTCTCGAATTGGCCGCCATCTTCCCCATCGTGGGCTGGTTCCTGGTGATCCCCGGCGTTCTGCTGCTGGGTTTCGGCGCCGGGGTCTTCGGTTTGCTGCGGTGGATGCCGCGCGCTTCTGTATCGAATGTCGCGCCGCGGCCCGAGAGACTCCCCAGCCGCGCCTGACCATGCCGCTAGAACGACGCGAGTTCCTCAAGCTGGCCAGCCTGGTCGCCGCCGGCGCGACCGTCTCGGCCTGCACGCCGGTCTACCGGATGCTGGGCGAAGCCTTCGACGGTCCCATGCCGTGGCTGGCCGGCGACGGGCTCACTTTCCGGGCGCTTCAGCGCATGACCTACGGCCCGACACTCGCCGAGCGGCAGCATGCCGCCACCATCGGTCTCCAGTCGTGGGTGGAGGAGCAGCTGACTCCGGCCTCGATCGTCGACCTGCCAGGAGAGTTGGCTGTCCGGCCGCTGGCGAGCCTTTCGCTGGATGCGGTCGATCTGGCGGCCTGGGAGCGCGACGACGTCGTCGCCGAGCTCCAGCGCGGCGCTCTCCTGCGGCGTGTCTCCTCACGCCGCCAGCTCTACGAGGTGCTGGTTGAATTCTGGACCGACCATTTCAACATCTCGATCGAGAAGGGCGCCTGCTGGTTCTTGAAGACGACCGACGACCGCCAGGTGGTCCGGCGCCACGCGCTGGGGAATTTCCGCGATCTGCTTTGGGCCTCCGCCCACTCGCCGGCGATGCTGGTCTACCTCGACAACCAGGCCAACGATCGGTCGGCGCCCAACGAAAACTACGCCCGCGAACTCCTCGAGTTGCACACCCTGGGGGTCGACGGCGGATACACCCAGCAAGACGTGATGGAGATGGCCCGTTGTCTGACCGGCTGGACCGTGCGCGACCGATTCTGGAAGGGCCAATTCGTCTTCCGACCCGAGATGCATGACGACGGCCCCAAGCGCGTTCTGCGGAAAGTGATCGAGCCCTCCGGGCAGGCGGAAGCGGAGGGTGTTCTCGACGGCCTGGCAGCGCATCCGGCAACGGCGCGACGCCTGGCGCGCAAATTGGTCCGGCGCTTCGTGCAACTCTCGCCGTCAGACGAAGAAGTCCTCGTTCAGCGCGCCGCGGCAACGTTCACCTCGTCCGGCGGGGAGATCCTGCCGATGGTGCGGCTGATTCTGCTCGACGGCGTGCTGCAAGCGCCGTCAGGCCTGACCCCGAAGTTCAAGCGGCCGGTCCACGTCGTCGCCTCAGCGCTGCGGATGCTTGACGCCTCCACCAATGGCGGGGCACCGCTCCAGGGACATCTGGCCCGTATGGGCCAACCGCTGTTCGAATGGCCGACGCCCGACGGTCCGCCGGATGATCCGGCGGCCTGGCAGACCGGGCTGTTCGCCCGCTGGGAGTTCGCCTACCAGCTTGCCCGCAATCGCATCGACGGAACGGAGATCGATCTCCCGTCCCTGTTCGAGACCGCCGGCGCGTCCGGTCCTGGTGAGGCCTTCGATGCTTTGGCCAACATCGTCCTGGGGGCGCCTCTCGACGATCCGGCGCGAAGCGAGATCCTGCGCGTCCTGTCGAAGGAGGCCGAAGACGAGGCGCCGGCGCTATTCCTGGCCGGGCTGCTGGCCTCGCCGGCGTTCCAATGGCGCTGAATTCGGGTGAGGGAGACTTCCGATGACGACTGACGTGGGTTGCGAGACATGCCGATGGGTGGTCCCTTCCGCCGTCGCCGGCTGGCCGGCCTGGATGCCGCGCCTGGCTTTCCGGCCGGTCGCCCAAGGCGCGCGCGGTG
Organism: uncultured Anaerolineaceae bacterium; assembly: GCA_964569445.1. Taxonomy (GTDB): domain Bacteria; phylum Chloroflexota; class Anaerolineae; order Anaerolineales; family E44-bin32; genus DATEVL01. The sequence continues at coordinate 12,569 of CAZMVJ010000042.1, forward strand.
ACGTTCTGCTGGTTGTCTTCCTGCGCGGCGCCGCCGACTGCCTGAATGTGGTTGTCCCTCATGGGGAGGAGGCCTACTATCGGCTGAGGCCGTCGCTTTCGATCCCGCGGCCCGACGACCGGCGGGCGCCCGCGGCCCGTCGCGCCATCGACCTGGACGGCTTCTTCGGAGTCCACCCGGCGCTGGCGCCGCTCCTCCCGGCATGGCAGGCCGGACACTGGGCGATCGTGCATGCCTGCGGTGCACCGGACGAGTCGCGCAGCCACTTCCAGGCCATGGAGCTGATGGAACGCGGGCTGACGGACCTGCACGGTCCGGCATCGGGCTGGATCAGTCGCCACCTGGCTTCCTTTGATACGGGCAACGCCTCGCCGCTGCGCGCCGTCGGCATCGGGGAGCAGGTTCAGCGCAGTCTGCGCGGTGTCGTCCCGGCGTCGGCCCTGCAGTCGATCGCCGACTACCACCTTGGCGGAGACCCGGATTCGACCGCGCGCCTCCAAGCCGCCCTGGCCAGCCTGTACGGCGGGGACGACCCGCTCAGTCAGGTGGGGCGGGAGACCCTTTCGGTCCTCGAGACCCTCTCGGCATTGGGGGCCTCCGGATACCGGCCGCGCCCGGAGGCGCTCTACCCGGAGAGCGACTTCGGCATGGGGCTGCGGCAGGTGGCGGCGCTGATTCGAGCCGACGTCGGCCTGGAGGCGGCCGCCATCGACGTCGGCGGATGGGATACGCATTTCGGACAGGGCGGCAGCGAAGGGCTGATGGCAGGACTGCTGGCCGACCTGGGGCAGGGGTTGTCCGCGCTGCACGCGGATCTGGTCGACCGCATCGACGACTTGACGGTCGTCGTGATGACCGAGTTCGGGCGGCGCGCCGTTGAGAATGCCAGTCTCGGGACGGATCACGGCCACGGCGGGGCAATGTTCGTCCTGGGCGGCGGGGTCGAGGGAGGACGGGTCCACGCGCTGTGGCCTGGGCTGGAAGACGGACAACTCTTCGGGCCGGGGGACCTGGCGGTGACGATCGACTATCGGGACGTGCTGGCCGAGATCTGCCGGCTCAGGCTGAACAACCCTTCCGCCGCAGCGATCTTCCCGGACTACGGACCCGTCTTTCGGGGCATCGTGCGGCCGCGGCGTTGAGAACCTCCCTGAGCGGAGGCCGCTCCGCAGCACCGGTCTCGGCGCGGCGATCTGCGGCCGGAGCCTGCCCTGAGCCCAGCCGAAGGGTCGAAGGGCCGAGAGGATGCCGCCTAATTTCCGGGACGCGCTTCGACTGCGCCCCGCGCCCTTCGGCTCCGCTCAGGGCGCGGAGCTCCGCTCAGCGAGGAGGTCTCTCCCCCTGAAGCGTTCTCCCTGAGCGGAGGCCGCCTCGCGCCGTCGCCCGCAGCGACACACCTGCGGCTGTAGTCGAATGGTCGAAGGGCCGGCGCCGCCTCGCCTACGGCCGCCAGTTCAGAAACGTCTCAAGCACCGCCACGTTGATATCGAAGTCGGTATCGATGTGGTTGGTCAGCTCGACGTCGACAGCCGGGATCCCCTGCGACACCGCCCAATCGGCGAACTGCCCGGTGTACTCGCAGCCGTAGTCGCGCGGCGGGTAGAGATAGCCGCTGACCGCTGCCAGGGATTCGGCCAGGCGGGCCGACGCGGTATCCGGCGGCGACCCACCGGGGAAGATGCCCAGGGCCGCGCTGTGGTAGCTGATCAATCCATCGAAGTCGTGATCGAGGATGAAGCGCATCAGGGCCGCCGTCTCCGGCTCCGACAGGGGATGCTCGCCGGCGGTAATCGGCAGGTAGTGCCAGCAGTAGGTGCGGTCCCAATCCGGGTGCCAGTTGACCGGCCAGTTGCGATTCAAGTCGACCCCATGGTCGTTGGCCCGGCCTTCGTAGGAATGCGAGCGGGCTTCGCCGTCGGGGTTCAGGGCACGCAGGATGTACAGCGTGACGTCGTCGGGGAGGCGGGCCGGCTCGGATTGCAGGCTCTCGATCAGTTCGTCCGCCAAGGCGATCGTGTTCCATTCATAGCCGCCGTGGATGCCGGCGACGATCAAGAGCTCGCGCGGGCCTTCCCCGAAGCGGAAGACCTCCAGCGGCCGATCGGCGACGGAGCTCCCGATCCCGAACGGTAAGCCGGCGCCGACGGTGGACGTGGGGCTGGGCAGTGTCGGCGTCGCCGGCGCAGTCGCGCTCGGAGCGGCCGTGGCGATCGTGGTTGGGCGGGGCGTGGCCGACGGGGGCGCCGGGCTGGCGGCGATGGGAAGTCCCTCGGCGGCGCCGGCGGCCCGAGACGGGACGCAGGCCGCCAGCAGGGCCATGAGCGTCAGGAAAGCAGCACAGCACAACCTGCGATCGACGGTCAACGTCGATGAGCGCATCTCTCCCCGCGGCAAGACCGGCAACTATAGCACGGCCGCCCGCGCCGCCACCGGCCGTGCTCCGTCATCGAGAATCCCGGCCGGGTCGTCGGATCGGCGGCTGCGCCCAGAGCACGATCGGCGCCTTCCAATCGCCTTGCGCCTTGGTCTACTTGGCTTCGCTTGATAGAGAATGGGTGTGCGTTTGCTACAATAGCGCATCGGCGCCAAGCCTCGCCGGGGGAACGATGTCGCTGCAGCCAGGCACGCTGCTTAGGAATCGATATCGCGTCGAGATGGTCCTGGGCCAGGGAGGCATGGGGGCCGTCTACCGCGCCGTCGACGCCAACCTCGGCGTGACCGTGGCGGTCAAAGAGAACCTCTTCACCACCAAGGAATTCGCCACCCAGTTCGTGCGCGAAGCGCGCATCCTGGCCAACCTGCGCCACTCCAGCCTGCCGCGGGTCACCGACCACTTCGTCGTCGAAGGCGAAGGGCAGTACCTGGTGATGGACTTCGTCGCCGGGGATGATCTGCGCGAGCGCCTCGAGCGCTCCGGACCGGTCACCGAGGAAGAGTCCCTGCCCTGGTTCTTCGACATCTGCGATGCCCTGGCCTATCTGCACACGCGCGTCCCGGCCATCCTGCATCGCGACGTCAAGCCCGGCAATATCAAGCTGACCCCCGACGGGCGCGGCGTGCTGGTCGACTTCGGCCTGGCCAAAGTGGTCGAGGGGACTGGGACGACGACCACCGGGGCCAAGGCGATGACGCCGGGGTTCTCGCCGCCGGAGCAGTACGGCACCGGACGGACCGATCCGCGCACCGATGTCTACTCCCTGTCGGCGACGATCTACGCCGCCTTTACCGCCCGCATTCCCGAGGACGCCCTGGAGCGGGCGATGGGCCGGGAGCACCTCACCCCGCTGCGCGAGCGTAATCCGGAGGTCAGTTCAGGCGTGGCGCGGGCCGTCGAGAGGGCGCTCGAGGTCCGGCCGGACGACCGCTACCAGACGATGGCCGAGTTCGCCGGTGCGCTGCGGACGGCGTCGACCGCCAGCCGTCCGACGCTCGTCCGGGCGCTTCCATTTGTCGATGCGCAGCCGCCGGCGCCGCCTCCGGTCAGGACGACCGTCGCACCGCCGAAATCCGAACCGGCCCGCAGGCGGTCGGTGCCCGAACGCCGCAAGGCCTGGCCTCTCCTGCTGGTGGCGATCCTCGGTGTGTTGGCGCTTTTCGGGGCCTTGGCTCTGGTGCCGGCCGTTGCCGGATTGTTCGGAGGAGGCGGCTCGACGACTTCGGAAGGTACCTCACCCGTCGTTCGGCCATCGCCGACCCTGGCCGAAGCGCTGATCGTGCCGACTCTTCCGCCGACCACGCCGCCAGATTCGACCGACACCGCCGTCGCCGTGGTCCCGACCGCCGGGGCAACGCCGGTCGGCGGCGGCATCGGCCAGCTGGCGTTTGCCTCGACGCGCGAGGGCGTTTCCCAGATCTTCGTGGTCAACTTCGATGGATCCGATCCGACCCGGCTGACTGACCTGGCCGACGGCGCGTGCCAGCCGGCGTGGTCGCCGGACGGTGTGCGGCTGGCCTTCACCTCACCCTGCAACGCCAACAAGGAGGTCTACACCGGGGCTCAGATCTTCATCATGAACTCCGATGGCAGCAATCTGGAACCGCTGCCGTCGGTGCCCGGCGGCGATTTCGATCCGGCCTGGTCCTCGGATGGAAGGCGGATCGCCTTCACCTCGCTGCGCGACCGGCACGCGCAGATCTACGTGATGGATGTCGAGTCCAAGGTCATCACGAACCTGAGCAACAACCCGGCAGCCGAGATGCAGCCGTCCTGGTCTCCGACCAGTTCCGAGCTGTTGTTCACCGGGGAGCGCGCCGATTCGCTCGACATCTGGATCATGCCCGAGCAGGGAGGGTCGTCCAAGCGTTTCACTCGCGGCGGGGAAGATACCCACCCCGACTGGGGCAGCACCGGATCGTTGATCCTCTATACGCAACGAATCGACGGCGTGCCGCGTATGGTGGCGACGACCTACGAAAGCGGGGGATTGATCGGCAACCGGGTCTGCCCTTCCGGAGAGCAGGCCGGGTTTCCGATGGCCGAAGGAAGGCTCTCCCCCGACCAGAGTTGGATCGCGCTGGAGACCTG
>CAZMVJ010000043.1:0-13349 GCA_964569445.1 uncultured Anaerolineaceae bacterium
CACGCTTCGACTGCGGCCGATCGCCTTCGGCGATTCGCCCTCCGCTCAGCGCGGGGAAGCTCCCTCGAGTGCCTGTACCACCTCCTCCAGGACCGCTTGCGGCGTCAGATCATCGGTCACAACGTAGATAGCGCATTCCCGCCGGGCGTGCTCCAGCCGGCGCTGCTGCTCCAGGTAGTCCTCGACCGGCCAATCGAATCGCTTCCGGTCGGTGCAGGTCGCATACGAGGCGTCGAGAAAGACGAGCACCGACGGCGCTGCGAGCCGCCGCCACATGTCCCGGACGTGCGAATGCTCCTGGGCGATATGCCGGGCGACCAGGCCGTGCGCTCGTAGTGCTGTAATGAGCGTCGTCTTGCCTGAGCCGCAGGGTCCGACGACGCCGATACCGCCGCGGCGCTGACGCGAATCGGGAGGCGGTGTAGAATCGGGCGTGCTCACGCGGCCCGTTCCTCGGATTCTAGAAGGGCATCCGAACGGTCAGCCGACGGACGTCTTCGCCCTGCCGATCGAGGATGGCGGCGACGAGCACGGTGATGTCGTCGGCCGGCCGGCTATCCTCCAGGGCGACTGCTTCCGCCAAAAGGCCGTCGGCCCAACGGGCCGGATCGGGGACGCCCGAGGCCGCCAGTTCGCGGATCCGGCGCGGCAGATCGATTGATCGCCCGGACCGCTCGCCGGCGACCATCAGCCCGTCGGTGAAGACCACCGCCGCCAGGCCTGGACGAAGGGGCACCTCGTGGATCTCCGGCCGGACCCCCCTTCGCCCGCCGACCGGTTCGACGGCGCCGTCGAGGACCTGCAATTCGCCCGCCTCGACCAGGAAAACGGGGGCCGGATTGTTGCGGCTGACGACGAGGGTCTGGGAGAGCAGGTCGATCGACAGGATGTTGAGCGTGGCCAGCACTTTCCCGGAGCGGTGGGTGTAGAGATAGTCGGAGGCAGCGCGAGCGGCAGCCCCGTCGCGTACCCCGTCGGCCAGCAAGCTGATCGCTTTGCGAACGACGATGCCGGCGATCGCCTTGGCCGCCTTCCCCGAGGTCTGGCCGTCGGCCAGCACCAACGATAGGCCGCCGGTGGGACGCTCGATCATTTCGAGGGAGTCCCCGCTCTCGGAGGTGGCGTACTTGCGCGTCTTGGCGACCGCCACTTGGGCTTCCATCGGCGGCATTCTACCCGCCGCGGCACGGCCCTGTCGAATCTGTAAGGTCCCGGCAAGGTCGGCCGGAAGGGGTCCTCCGCTAGAGTGAGGAGGGTCCGCTGCCACGGCGCGCAAAACGCGCCGGGAGGAATCGCGATTGTCTTCTGACCGGCGCGGCCCGGTGGATCTGCCCCGGGTCATCGAGCAAGCCATCGATCAAATGTCCGCCGTGCTCGGCGAGCGGCCGGTTTCCGTCGTGGCGGAGTACCCGGCCCATCTGCCCGCCGTCGACAGCGATTCCGACCAATTGAGCGGAGCCCTGGCGGGCTTGATCGCCGCCACCGTGACCCGTGCCCGGCACGGTGAGGTCGTCGTCCGGGCGGCCCTGACGTCGGAGGTGCCGGCCGGGGCGCCGGCGAGCGAGTCGCGCGGCCCATGGGCCTTGGTGAGCATCTCCCCACGCGGCAACGGCTTGACCGCCGAGATGCTGAAAGAGACGCTGGACGAGACGACGGGCGGAGATGGGGAAACGGTGATGGCGCCGGCCGCTTGCCGCCGCATCATTCAGGAGATGGGCGGTCGGGTGTGGGTCGACGAGGGCCCGTCGTCGGTGCCGGAGGTGCGCCTCTTGCTTCCGCTGCGGGCGGCCGTCTCCCCTTCGACGGACGTCTCGTCCCTGCGGCGCACCCTCGGCCACCACCTGCCGGAGGCCGGCCGGCCAACGCGCCGCCTGCTGATTCTGGTCGAGGATAGTCAGGTGCGCGAGATCCTGGCAACGGAGTTGTCCGCCGCCGGCTACCAGGTGGCGGCGGCACGCGACGGCGGCGAAGTGCTCTCGCTGGCGCGCCAGGAGGAGCCGGATGCCATCCTGCTCGACATCCTGGCCCGCGATCCGACGGCCTTCGACATCGCCATGGTCCTCAAGCAGGACCTGCGCATCGCCCGCATCCCGGTGCTCTTCATGACCTCCGTCGGCGACCCGGAGGCCGGCATGCGGATGGGCGCCGTCGACTTCGTCGTGCGGCCGACCGGAACCGGGGCGCTGATTATGGCCATCGAAGCCGCCTTGAACGCCGTCCGCCAGCCGGTGGCGCGTATCCTGGTCGTCGAGTCCAACGAGGCGCTGCGCGAGACGATGGTCTTGATGATCCAGGCGCACGGGTACCGCGTGACCGAGGCGGGGGGACCGGAAGAAGCGCTGGTGTTGGCCGAACGCATCCAGCCTGGGCTGGTGCTGGTGAACGCGGCGCTGGCCCAGGACCGGGATTACTGGCTCCTGCGCGGTCTGCGGCAGATCTCCACCGACATCCCGGTGTTTGTCCTGGCCGAGGCGCTGAGCGATGCGGAAGGGAAGGCTGCCGTCCGCCGCGGCGCCGCCGGCTACACCCAAACAGGGAAGCTCCCGGACCTGCTCACACGCGTGAAGAACGGACGGAGCAAGTCTTAGCTCTTAGCTGTCAGCTGTCAGCGCTCAGCTATCAGCCACCAGCCGCTCGTTGTCGGAGCCAGTCATCGGTGATCAGCCATCAGACCAGCGGTCATTGGCCGCTGACCACCGACCACCGACCACTGACCACTGTTCAGTACACCACGACCGTCGTTCCGTAACCGATGCGCAGCCGATCGGTTGAAGCGGCCGGCGGCGTCGTCCAGCGGTAGAGCCACTTGGCTTCTTCCGGCCGCATGTTGACGCAACCGTGGCTGCGCGGCAGCCCGTAGTCGGTGTGCCAGTAGGTGCCGTGGAAGGCCACGCCCGTCTCGTGGAAGAAGGACACCCACGGCACGCCCGGCAGCTCGTAGGCCTCCAGATCCGCGGTGATGTGGCCGTCGCCCATGTGACGCATCGGCGTTTTCTTGGTCACATGGAAGACGCCGTCGGGGGTGATCGTGGGAACCCCGTTTTCCTTTGGGCGCGCATCCGGGATACCGCTGGAGATGCGCGTGCGCAGGACCAGCCGGCGACCCTCGAACGCCATCAGTTCCTGTCGCCCCAGGGAAACTTCAATACGTTTCTCGCGGGCCGGAACGTCCGGGGCGATCGGCGTAAGTTCGTCGGGGCGGATGCGACGGAAATGCTCGGCCGGGGCGAAATAGCGGATGTACAGAACGTCGTCCAGGATCTGATACCAGGGCCGTCCGTCGGCGCCGTCGACGGCATTCTCAACCCAGTGTGTGGATTGGTAGTAGAGCCGATACAGGGGGTCGGAGGCCGGGTCCGCCTCCCGATGCGTGCGGGTGAAGGGCACGCTGGTTTCGAACAACGCGCCGTGAGCAGGGATGTTCATGACCGGGGTCTGGGGTATCCAGCGGACGAGTTGCAGGTTGCCAGAATGCGCGTAGCCGTCGGACAGGCGGTACCAGATTGGGTTGTGCGCCGGTCCTTCGTCGGCCGTTTCTTGCTCCTCAGGCGCAAGAATCTCGTCCCGAAAGAGCTTGTCTAGGCGTTTCGAGCGGAAGGAAGGTTCAGCGTAGAGGCCGATCCAAGTCGTCGCGACTCTGGCCAGCCCCGGCCCAGCGTCACCGCCGATCGGCGGCACGGGCCGGAAGGCCAGCGCTCCGGTCGAGAGAGCAGCCAGACGGAGGAACGTGCGCCGGTCGATACCTTTCTCCACGGCCCAATTCTATCGGGGAATCACTTCCCGACAACCAGACCGGTTTCTCATTACTTTGGGAGGAAGGAACCCGGCCCACTCTCTTCCCGAGGCTGCCTGCCTGTCCCCGCCCGGGCGGGGCCGCCGGACTGGGCGCGGGGCGTCGTCATGTATAATCCGCCTCGATGCAGGACGCTCTGCACCGGCTCGAATTGGACGGAATCGAAATCGCCTATCGGACCGTCGGGGACGACCATGCTCCGGCGGTCGTCTTGTTGCACGGCTGGGCGAGCTCGCAGCGCATGTGGGCCTCCGCGCAGCAGCACCTGGCCGGCACCTACCGCTGTGTGGCGCTCGACCTGCCTGGGCACGGTGCCTCGGGCAAACCTCCCTGGACGTGGTACACCATCCCCCATTTCGCCGACGTCGTCGCGGCATTCTTGCAGAGGCTGGGCCTCGACCGACCGGCGCTCATTGGACACTCGATGGGCGGGACGATTGCGCTGGAACTGGCCAGCCGCCCGGCGCCGGACCTGGCGAGTCTGGTGGCGGTCAATCCGGTCGTCACCGGTCGTGTCTATTCGCGCTCGATAGCCTTCCGCCAGGGATGGATGGAGCCGGCCGTGCGCGTTTCCCGCCGCGTCTGGCCGACGGCCTCGCGCTTGCTGACGAGACCTCCCGAGGCAGTGCGCCGCCGTGCCGCCGACCACGTCCTGCGCAACAGTGAGGACTTCGGTATGGCCACCGCCGACTCCGTGCTGGGCAGCATGAATGCCGTGCTGACCTGGGACCTGCGCCCTCGCCTAACGCAGATCCGGGCACGGACGCTGGTGATCGTCGGAACGGCCGATCGGGTCGTTTCACCTGAGGAGGGGGAGCTCGCGGCCCAGGAGATCCCCGGAGCGCGGCTGCTGCGTTTGGCCGCCGCCCACCACCCCAACGACGAAGTGCCGCTTTCCTTCTATCCCGAGATCGAGTCCTTCCTCGCCGGAGGAGCAACCCACTGAGCCAGATCCGGGCCTTCTTCGCGGTGGACCTGACGGAAGGAGTGCGCGCCCGGTTGGCACAGGCGATGGCATCGGCCCAGTCGGCTCTGGCCGACGAGCCGATCCGCTGGGTTCGCGTCGAAATCCTGCACCTCACATTGCGATTTCTGGGGGAGGCCGCCCCGGCCGCCCTGGATCGCGTCCGGCAGGCGGCCGACGAGCGCGCCGGGTCATGGAAGACTTTCGACCTTCACGTCGGTGGCCTGGGGTGCTTTCCCGAGAGCCAACGGCCGCGCGTGATCTGGGCAGGTGCCGGTGATGATTCCGGAAGGCTGGCGGCGATCGCCGCGGACTTGGAGCAGATCGCCCGCCAGTTCGGTTTCCCCGCGGAGCAACGTCCGTTCTCTGCCCATCTGACGATCGGCCGCGTCAAGGATCGCCTGTCCGTCGAAGGAAGTCGCCGGCTGGCCGACGTCGTCCTCCGGTCCGAAGGGGAATCCTACGGAACGGTGCCGGTTCACGCCATCGAGCTTCTCAAGAGCGATCTCGGGCCGAGCGGCCCGGTCTACGCCCGAATGGCGAAGTTGGCCCTGAGCGGATGAGAAGCCGGCTCGTCAGCGTGATCGGGGGATCAGAGTGCACGGCCGACGAGAGCGCGCTGGCGCAAGAAGTTGGCCGGCTCCTGGCTCAGGCGGGCGTCGGCGTCGTGTGCGGGGGGAGGGGCGGCGTTATGGAGGCGGTTTGTCGCGGCACACGCGAGGCCGGCGGCCTGACCATCGGAATCCTGCCTGGCGAAGCTGCCGACGAAGGCAACCCCCATCTCACTGTTGCCCTGCCGACTGGGATGGGGGAAGCCCGAAACGTGATCGTCGTGAAGGCTGGGGAGGCCGTCATTGCCATCGGAGGCGGGCTGGGCACTCTCTCCGAGATCGCCCATGCCCTGCGCTTGGGGAAACCCGTCGTGGCTCTGGGGTCGTGGCGGGCCGTTTCGCCCGAGGGAGGAAGCCTGCCCGTGATTCAGGCAACCACGGCTCAGGAAGCAGTGGCCCTGGCTTTGGGCCTCCAGGGATGATCGACCCGAACGAGGATCGCGCGATGGAATTGGCCCGGGCGATCGTCGATGTGCTCGATGAGCACAAGGGCGAGGACATCCTGCTCTTGGACCTGAACGGGATCTGCTCTTTCGCCGACTACTTCGTCCTGTGCACCGGCGTCAGCCAGCGGACGCTGGGGGCCCTGGCGGAGGAAGTCTTGCGGCAGATGAAGCGAGGCCGACGGATCGTCGCCCGCGGCAGGGAAGGCGAAGCCGAGAGCGGCTGGATACTGCTCGACTTCGGCGACGTGATCCTTCACTTGTTCTCGCAGGATCTGCGGGACTACTACCGGCTGGAAGACGTTTGGCGCACGGGTCGCGTCGTCTTGCGGGTCCAGTGACGCCTTCGGGCGCGAACTACTTCCCCTCGAACACCCAGCGATCGACGTCTCTCTCCCAGGCCACCAACTCGTCAGGTCGGAACCACAGGGCGACCTCGGCCTCCGCCGTCTCCGGGCTGTCGGAGGCGTGCGTCAGATTGCGGCCGATCTCGAGGCCGAAATCGTGTCGGACCGTCCCCGGCGCGGCGTCGGTCGGCCGGGTCGACCCCATCGTCTGACGGACGGCAGCGACCGCCGCCGGCCCTTCCCAGACCATCGCCATGACCGGCGTCGAGGTGATGTAGTCCACCAGTCCGGCATAGAACGGTTTGCCCTGGTGGACGGCATAGTGCTCTTCGGCCAGCTCCCGATCGACTCGGCAGAAGCGGGCCGCCACCAGGCGCAGCCCGCGCCGTTCGAGGCGGCCGGTGATTTCACCGACCAAGCCGCGCTGGACGGCGTCGGGCTTGATCAGAACGAGGGTCCGTTGCACGAGGGCCTCCTGGGAGAAACGAAGGACTCGGGACCTTCCCGAGTCCTTCGACGATGTCGGTCGGCGAACACGTTCAGGCGGCGGCCATGCCGCGCTCGTACGCGGAGATCGCGTCCGGCAGGCGATCGCTCTTCATGTAGGCGTCGCCCAGCGCCTGCCACAGCGGAGCCGCCTTCGGGTTGCGGTTCAGCGCGACCTCCAACTCCGAAGTCACTTCGTCAAGCTGATACTTGCGCTTGATGACCACGGCATACTCGGAGGCCGCGCGCCGATAGTCTCCGACGGCCAGCGCGTGCCGTGCTTCGACCAGTTTGTCCTCCATCCCGAATGTCGCCTTTGGCGATGGCGCACGGCCCGGCAGCTTTCGGGTCGAGGCGGCGGCCGGAAGCGACGGAGGCACGGGTGAGGGCCGCCGGGGTTCGGCGACGGGCTCTGGCGGGATCGGCGCGGCCGGAATAGGGAGAGGCGCCGGGGCAGCGGTCTGAACGATCGGTTCGGGCTCAGGCGCCGGAGCGGCAATAGGCTCGATGGCGGCGGCCGGGACGGGGGCTGAGACGACCACCGGGGCAGTCGGACCGGAGATGGCCGCGGCCGGTGCCGGCGCGACCAGCCAATCCGGGACCTCGAAGTCTTCCTTTGCTGGCTCCGGTTCCGGGGCAACCTCCGGCTCGGGTGCAACTTCGGGAGGCGCGGCACGCTGGCGCGGCGCCGGAGTCCGCAGCCAATCGGGTACTTCCTCGAGGACGTCCGTCGTCGGTTCCTTGTAGCGCACCGGAACAGATGCGACCGGTTCCGGTGCGAGTTCGGCAAGTTCCTCGTCGGGAACCTCGATCGGCGCCATCTGCTGAGGCTCGGCAGCTACGGGGGCCGGGCGGCGAACGACGGTATCGTCGGTCGGTCCTGCCGTCACCGGCGCCGGCGAGGGCTCCTCGGCCAACTGCTCCCATGGCGGGACCCAACTCTCGGCCAGTTCGTCAATCGGCACCGCCGGGGCGGGCTCAGCCCGAAGGTAGGGGGCGGCAACTGGAGGCAGTGGGGGCACCGTCGGTTCGTCCTCGGCCGGCTGAGGAGTGACCATCCACTCCGGCAGGGCCGGTAAGGTCTCGGCGGCGGGGGAAACGCCTGCCGTAGGTTCGACCTCGGCCGTCGGAGTCTCGGCGACGAGCTGCATCAGCCAATCGGGGACCTCCGGCGTCGGTTCTTTCGAAGCCGTGGCGGCTACGGGCGGCTCGACGGCGGCCATAGGACGCGGCCCTGGCGGAAGCGGCGCCACTGGAATCGGTGGAGGTGCGGCGACGGCCGCGACCGGAGGGGCAACGGGTTGGCGCTGCTCCGCCGCGGGTGCCGATGACTGCTCGGCGGCAAGCTCTTCGAGCCACTTCAATCCTGCGTCCGGCTCTTCTGGGATCGCCTTGGGCGGCGCCGGTGCGATCGGAGGAGTCCGGGCCATCGGTGGAGTGGACAAAGGTGTCTCCGCCACCGCCTCAGGAACCGGAATTCCCTGCTTGGCAGCCAGAGCTTCGAGCCAGTCGAAGACCTGCGCGTCGTCCATCTCGCCGGCAGGTGCGGCCGCGGCGACGGCGGCGGCCGCAACGGGCGGACCCGCCTCAGGCTCAGACTCAGGCGAAGGAACTCCCTCCTCCTTGAGCATGCGTAGCCACTCACCCGTCGTGCCCGAGTCGGCGTTGGGATTCGCGACGTTGACGAGGTTAATCCACTCGCCCGAATCGGTGGCGCGCGGTTCGGCTTGGGAAGCCTTGGCCGGTTCGACGGCGGCCCCAGCCTCTTCCGCCGGCGCCTCGGCGATACCGCGCAGCCAGTCCATCGACGTAGTGTCTGGAGTACTGGAGGGTTCCGACTCGGCAATCCCTCGCAACCACTCCGGCCCAGCGGACCGACCCAGCGTGGCGCGAGACCCGGCGGCTGGCTCGGCCATCCAGGACGGCGGGGCAGCCTCGGCCGGAGATGAAGAAGGCGTGGGTGGTTCGGATTCAGCCAGCTGCCTCAGCCAGCCGAAGGACTCGGATCCGCCTTCGCTCGGAGCGGCAGGCGGGACAGCCTCGCGGGTCGGCTCGGGTTGGAGCCATTCGGGCCCCGCTTCGCTGCGGCCCCCAGCGCCGGCGATGGTCTGGAGCCACTCCGGCATTTCGCCCCGCTGTGCCGGGGCCTCGCCCGACGGATACATCCCGGTCTGAATCGGCTCCTGCGGAGTGTCATGCTCCCAGGGGACCTCGTCGGGACCGAGGGTCGAGCCCATTGCGGCCGCCTCGGCCACGCCTGACAGCCATGCGGGCGGACCGGAGGCAACTTCCCCTGCTGGGACTCCGCCTTCTCCGTCAGCCGATGGAGCCTGATCGGCAAGCCAATCGGGGAGAGCCGTCGGTTCCGGGGAGACTTCCTTGGGAGCGGAGGCACGGACCGCGGAAGGCTGAGGCGTCGATCGTTCCGGAAGCGGAGTTTCCTGGCGCGTTCGATCCCCGAGCCACGTGACAATCGTGGCTGTCGCACCCGGGGCTTGTTCTTCCATCCAGGTTGGAACGGCGGGCGACTCTCCCGCCGCATCTTTGAGCCAATCGTCTTCATCTACGGACGCAGCCGATGGCGGAGCGGTCCACCCCGGCGGGAGACGCGGTTCGTCGAGGCCCGAGATTCCCTCGGCGTTACCCGGCCCGGCCGATGCCTGCGGAAGTTCTGCGGAGTCTGCGTCCGCTTCCGGCGGAGCGACATCCTTCAGCCAATCAGGGATTTCTGCGCGAGCGAGCCCGCCTTCGGGTTCTGGAGCCGCATCGGGCGGCAGCATACCTGCCTCCAAGGATCGCAATTCGTCGTCGGAGAATGATACCGGACCTTCGGCAGCTTCGCTGGAACCAGGAGTCCACCCGGCGGCTTGCATCCATTCGGGGATTGGCCCTACCGGCTCGCCGTCGGCTGGCAGTGTTTGTTCGATGGGAACCACCGCCGGCGCCGGCGGGGGGGCGGCGGGTTCTACGTCGCGCTGCGCCGCGGCGGCCGCCGCAGCCGCCCGGGCGGCAGTCTCGGCGCCGAGGGAATCGAGCCAGGAAGGTCGGGGCTGGGCGGGGCGGGCGGCACTCGAGGCCCGCTTTTCGCCGGCGACACCGGTCGCCCAGGCGGACGGGCCGGTGTCGCGGCCGACCGCCGAGCCTGGCTGCCAGACGATCTTCTCGATGCGGACGGCGTTGGCGTCGACGCTGGCGGCGTCGTCCTGGATCGTCTCGACCAACGCCGAATACGGATCGAGGGCGGCGACCCGCCGATGGTAGGTCAGCGCCTCTTCCGCCCGTCCCTGGGCATGCAGGGCGGCCGCCATGATGCGGTTGGCCTCCCGGCAATTGGGCAGGGAAGCCAGAATGGCCGAGGCCACCTCGGCCGCCTCGGCGCGCTGGTTCGTCCGCCAGTACATCTCGGCCAGCAGCACCTGCAAGTCGGGCCGGTCTTGATCCTCGGTCAGCGCCGCGCGCAACTCGGCGATGGCTTGCGGGTAGAGCTCCCCGTGGGCGTACATGCGGGCCAGCGCCCCGCGGGTGAGGCGGACCTTGTGGGGCTCGAGCCCGTCACGCCGGCCGATCAGGCGCCGCAATTCGCCCTGGACGGCGGCGTTGGACGGATTCGTCTCGAAGGCGCGCTCCATGTGCCAGATGGCGGCGTCGATGTTGCCTTCGTCCTCGCGGACGATCGACATCCCGATGTTGGCGACGAAGTCCTCCGGGACGGCGGAAAGCACGCGCTGCAGAATATCGGCCGAATCGCCGAAGCGCTTGGCCTCCAGGTAGGCTTTCCCGAGGAGCCGGTACGTGTCCAGGTGTCGCGGGTAGGTCTGGAGAATGTGGCGTGCATGAGCGATGGCCTCGTCGAGCTGTTCATGCTCGATGAGGTCATCGATTTCCCTGACATAAGCGCGCAAGCTCGTCTCAGCCATCGCTGGGCCTGCGTTCAGAGTATGCCCCACTTGACGGGATTGTGCAAGCATTCGTTAACATATCGACATCTCAGTGACCCACGGCGAACGAGGCCCCGTCCGCACCGGGCACGCCAGCGGTGCAAGAACAGTGCCTAGCAGGTTGCTGAAAATGGTGGTGGACCCTTCGGTCCCCCACCCCATCCCTCACCCGGCAAGAAGGAGCAACGATGTCAGGGATCTGAGCCGGGGGAGGGGAGAGGTTTTCAAGGAGGCGGGGGCCGAAGGCCCCCGCCTCCTTGAGATTCTCCACCCCCTCTCCGCTCTACTGTGACTTGACGAAGGCGACTCCGCCGCGGAGAGGGGGCAGGGGGTGAGGGCGACGGCGTTGTTCAGCAGCCTGCTTAAGGACAGGGGACGGCGCCGCGGGAATTACAGACCGTGCAGGACCTGAGCGGCGCGCAAGACGTGACGCACATCGGCTGCAGGGACCGGCGCCGGGCCGAGGCGATCGAGCGGTACGGGGTCCCCCGTCATGGATGCGATCGACGCCAGGATGCCCTCGCGGACGACGGCCGCATCGTAGCCGCCTTCAAGGACGAACACGGCGCGCCCGCCGCAATGCGAACGCGCGATCTCCATCAGCGCCAGGGAGAGACGGTGGAAGCCCGCGGTTGTCAGCTGAAGGTTGGCCAGCGGATCCATCCAGTGGGCATCGTAGCCGGCCGAAACGAGAAGCAGGTCCGGCGAAAATCGCTGCGCCAGGGGATGCAGGAACGCCGCCGCGATCTGGTCGAAGGCCTCGTCACCGGCATACGCCGGGAGCGGCAGGTTGACACTATAGCCTTGCGCGCTGCCGATTCCGCGCTCTTCGAGACGGCCGGTGCCGGGATAGATGCCTTGCTGGTGAGATGAGAAGTAGAGCACCGTCCGGTCGGCCTCGAAGGACTCCTGAGTCCCGTTGCCGTGATGCACATCGAAGTCGACGATCATCACGTTGCCGCAGCCCAGGCCCTGCGCCGCCCGAGCGGCGATGGCGATGTTGTTGAGCAGGCAGAATCCCATCGCTCGGCCAGGCGTGGCGTGGTGACCAGGGGGACGGACGGCGGCGAAGCCGGAGGACGCCCGGCCGTCGAGGACCGCCCTCAATACTTCCAGCGTGCCTCCGGCCGCCTGCAGAGCTCCGTCGAAGGAGTCGGCCGTGACGTAGGTCGGCGCGAAGTCGATGATCGCCGGAGCCTGCTGACACGCACGGCGCAGGAAGTCCAGGTGGGCCGGCAGATGGACGGCCAGGATGGCTTCCTCTTCCGCCGCCACTGGCGGGACGACGAGCAGCGAATCGCCGAAGGCCCCGACGGCCGCCTGCGCCAGGCCCTCCAGCCGGCGCGGGTGCTCGGGGTGAGTCGGATCGACATGCGACGGCGATGGGACGACGGCGAAGGCGACGCGGGACTTGGATGCGATCGAAGACCTCCGTTCCTCGTCGAGCGGGTCGTCTGGCAGAAGGTCTCACTCCCGCCGTCGATCCGCCGCTTGATCGTCTTACTCTAGGGTGTGCGGCAACCGCCCGGCAGCCGAATCCCCTCGTGGTCGCACAGCGCCGCTCGTAGCGATCTCCCGCCTAGCCGATGAACCACCAGAAGACATAGAGACTGCTCAGGATCAACAACAGCGTCGAACTGACGGCGATGTATACGAACCGGACCCTGCGGTGGGTCGAGGCCAGCCAGTCGCCGACGACCAGGAACGCCGGGAACAGCACCAGGACATAGCGCGAGAGGGATTTCAGTGAAGGGGCCCCCTCTGTGTGGCGACCCAGCAAGAAGGCCAGACTAACGAGCATGTAGGCCAGCAGCTCCGGACGCCTCCAGCGTTTGCGGATGACCATCGCCACCGTTACGCCGATGAAGACGCCGGCTGAGAGGATGTCGAGCGTCGTTGGGAGGTCGTGGACCTGGAGCCATTGCCGGACCGCCAGGAGGGTCCCTGTCAGCGGGTCGACGAAGGATGTGCCAACGTACTGCTGAAGGACCGTCAGGAGAGGGGCGAAGCCTGCCGCCGATCGCCAGACGAGGAACGCGCCGCCGGCGACGAGAGGAGCGACAATGGCGACGATCATGACAGCGATCGAAGGGGGGTGACGGCTAGATTCGCGGGAGGTCCATTGCTGCCATGCCAGGACGGCGAACGCCGCCGAAGTGGCCATCCCAGGGGCGCGGGTAAGGCTGGCGAGAGCGGCCAATGCGGCGGCTGTCAACCAGCGCCGGCGGTAGGCGGCCAGAAACGACCCGAGAGTCAGCGCCAGGAAGAGGGACTCGGTGAACGGCGCGACCAGGAAGACAGCCGTGGGATACACCGCCAGGGCGACCGCCGCCCATTTCCCAGAGTCCCCGCCGAACACATGCTCCCCGAGGAGGATCAGGACCGTGAAGGCGACCGCCGCCGCGATCGTTGACACGATGAGGCCGGCGACGACGTAGTCTCCCACGACCGCGGCGACCGCCCGCGTCAGCAACGCGTAGAGGGGAAAGAAAACCGTCGACCCTTCCGCCATGTCGGCGTAACCCCTCATTGCAAGATTGAGGTGCTGGACGGCATCCCACCTTGGCCAGACGCCGAGCACCGCCTGGCCGAACGGTGAGCCCGGCATCGGCAGCCTCCCAAAGACCGATAGGTCTGGTACCTGCTCGGCCGAGATCCTCGAACGGACGGCGATCCACGCCGCACCCATGAAGAGACCGAGGGCGAGGCGGAGGGCGACAGCCAGGCCGATTCCCAGCGTGGCGGCTTTGCGCCAGCCAGTCGAAGG
>CAZMVJ010000043.1:13359-17075 GCA_964569445.1 uncultured Anaerolineaceae bacterium
ACAACCCACGCCGCGCCCATCACCAGGCCGAGGCCGACCCGCAGGGCGACCGTCAGGCCGATGCCCAGCGCGGCCGCGCGTCGCCATTCGAGAGCTCCCGGCGCGGCCGGGGTGCTCGCTCTTGGGCCGGAGGTCATGCGGCGGACCTCAGCCGCGTTGGGTTCCGCCGGGTGGCGCGCAGGCTAGCCGGGGCGTCAGCAGTCGATTTCATACAGCGTCGCGTTGGCGTCGGTATAGATCGGATGACCACAGGTGGGAAGGAAATCGTTCACCAGGAACGAGGTGGCGCGCTCGGCGCTGTCCCCGGGCATGAAATCCTGAAAGAACCGGATGTCGCCGGGGCTGTACAGGAGATGACTCACGCCCCGCTGATCCAGGGCCACGGCGAAGTCGGCTGGTGTCTCTGCCTGAAGTGCCAGATTGAGCCAAAGCGTCTGGTCATCCGAGTCGTAGCATAGGTCCTGGCAGTAGTAGACGCGTCCGTCTCCCGTCGAAAGCAGAGTCGATCCTTCCGGGAGGTGGGACAAGGCAAAGGCGACCGCGGGATAGGTGGGGATCACGTCCTGGAGATAATCGTCTCGGCTCTTGGCGCCGGTAATCACCGCCAGGACGTCGTCCTTCGCCGCGATTCCAGTGAGGATCAGCGCCGTCGCGGCGAGTGAAGTGGCGGCCAACGCGACGACCAGAATGCGGCCGAGACGGAGCACCCGCCTGGGGAAAGGAAACCGGCTTACCGCGTAGGCCGAGAGAATCGCCGCAAGTGGGATGGCGGGCACGAGATAGCGCGCGATCAAGCCGGGGCCGAGCGACCACAGCACGTACCATGACAGAACCAGCAGACCGATGGCGTTAAGCGAACGGGTCCGTGGGACAAAGGGGAACAGGAGGGCACCCAGCAGCAGGAGACTCGGAGGGAAGCTGCTTCCGAACTTCCACGGCTCGACGAACATCCGAAGTGGAACGGCGAGCCAGGCGATCAGATCGGAAGGTCTCGAGAATCCCTGGGCTAGCTGCGAGGTCGCCCACATGCGCGGCGGGTCGAGGCGCCATCCGCCGAGCAGGTAGGGGAAGAGGGGATCTCCCAGCCAGATCCAGTCCTTCAGGTACCAGGGGACGGCGACTACCCCGGCGGTCAGCAGGAAGAGACCGAGCGACGAAGCCGCCGACCGGAAACCCCGGCGGGCGTACAGCCAGCCGAGCAATACGGCCAGCGTGCCAACGCCGAGGAACGACAAATACTTCGCCCCCAGCGCCATGCCGGCGAAGATCCCGGCGAGGACGATCCAAGATCGGTTCTTCGCCTCGATTCCGACCAGGAGCGCCGCCAGGCTGAGCAGCTCGAGAGTGGACCAGACGAAGTCCGTATCGGCGTCGGTGGCGACGATCGCCAACAGCGGCATCCCCAAGACGATGGCGATCGCCCAGCGTGCCGTCGAGGCCTCCGCCCAGCGCCGCGCCAGGCCGAAGGTGATAGCCAGAAACAGCGCGGCCCAAACCAAATGGAGCAGCCGCGCCGCGGAATCGGACAGGAGCGCCAGCGGCGCAGCGTATCCCATCTCCGCCACGAAAGGGAAGTTGAACCACCAGCGGCTTGTCGACGGGAAAACCGAGCCCTGCTCGAGGAACCGCCGCGGCCCCATGAGGTGATACATCAAGGCGTCATACGCGGTTGGGGGCGCCAGGGCGATCAGGACCGACAGCACGCCGATCCAGATCATCAACGCCGCCAGCAGCTTCCCGACCGGGGAGAGATGATTCCACTGCGATGGCGCCTCACGCACTGCGCCGCCGGCGCGCCTGAGCCATGCTCCGACGCGTCGGTGCAAGAGGCCATAGCCGATGAGCAGCCCGGCACCGATCCAGATCGGACGCAGAGCTCCAAGCAGGCCCAGGCCAAACAGGGTGTACCCCATCAGGCCGAGGCCGAGGCCAAGGGAGAAGCTGCCCCTTTCCAGGGTCGAGGATGGGCCCAAGGCGATGAGCGAGAGGACGAAATCTCCGAGCGAGAGCGCCAGGAGGGCCAACGAGGTCGCCAGGACAATCGCGTAGGCGCTTTCGAGGAGCGCCGCCGGGCCGGCGGCATCCAGGGGGCGCTCTCCAAGCAGAAAGCGGAGAGCCAGGGCGCCCGCGACGACGCCGGTTGCAGCCAGACCCAGCATCCGATCGGACGAGATGGCAGAACGGACTGATGGCACTTGTTCACCCGTGCTAGGGCTCGGCGTCTGCTCTCTACCCGACAAGGAGATTCCAGTTGGTGACAATGGCCGATAACCACATCGCCAGAGAGAAGGTCAAAGCCAATCGTGGAGCGCGGGCGGCGAGAAGGGCCATGAAAAGAGTGGCCGAGTGAAGGACGAAGTACGGAGAGAGGCAGAGAGTTGCTGCCACGCCGAGGAGTTCGTCCCTGCGCCTCCATGCGGCGACGAGAAGTACGATCCCGGCCGGGATCAGCCAGGGCCAAGGGGACGCATTCGACGGTAATGTGAGCGGAGGCGGCTGCCTAGCAGCGAAGTTCGCGAAGGCCGCTTGGGGCCAGCTTGGCCAGACGAGCAGAGAGACGACAAGCATAACGATAAGCGGTAGCAGCAGCCGGAGTTTGCTCTGAGCCTGCCGCAGCCAAACAAGGCCGGCCAACGCACCGGTTTGCGGCTTCGTCGCAATGAGGATCAAGCCCAAGGAATGCGGCGCCAAGAATGCACTCATCGGGATCCATTCCACGTTGCCATAGATGACGAGGGTGGCGAATGGCAAAGATGTCAGGGTCAACACCAGGGATTTGGATGTGCCACCGTACCGGACGACGACAAGGGCCGTGATGGCGAGGTTGAGGAACGCGTTCACGGCCTGGGAGAGACGAGGTGGCATCCACCCCAGGAACGACAACGGAAGGGCGAACCAAGGTGGATTGAAGAACGCCGTAATGGTGTAAGGATGAATCGTCCGCCTGGCGAGTTCGGAGTAAATGCCAAACCAATCGACCGACCATGGAAGCCCGAAAGTGAAAAGGGCGATCAATGCCGGTGCGACGATCAAGAGGGCAATCGCCAACGCTCGGAGGGGCGGATCCCGAAAGGAGATTGGAGGGAGAGCGGGAGGGAACCAGCAGTTTCTCATGCGCGTTCTCATGTCGTCCGCCTCCTAGCTGCTTTTTCAAGCCCATGGACCACAAGCTAGGCCGTTCGGTTCAAAGGGTTCGCGGCATGCGGATGGAGTCCACCGGCATGAGCTACCCATCAGGAGAAGCAAGCTCATAAAGGACCACCTTATCCGCCGAGAAGACCACTCTGGCGAATGGAGGCCCCAGGGCCACGGCCAACTGCGTGACAGAATCCTCGTGGGTGACTCCCCGGTCGCGTCGCACACCATTGCTGAGCTCCTCGAGGTCCACCAGGATGTGGCTCACGCCGCGGGCCCGCAAGGTCTCGACCGCCGCCTGGGCAGATCCAGTCTCCTGGAGGAGCCGCGGCCACCGAGAAAGGTCAGCGTCCGGAAGGCACCTCGAATCGCAGTAGTAACCACGCCCGTCCCAGAGGAGAGCGACCTGGGCGTTCTCCGGAAGCTCGTCCTCGATGAACTCCATGGCGGAGTAATCGTACAGAATCCTCCGGAGGTAGCTCGCCTTGCTCTCCCACCCGAGGACAACCGACAAAGTGCGGGTAGTCGTCGCGTTCACCACCTGGTAAGCCAGAGTCGTCGCGATGGCGCCGAGGGCGAGG
>CAZMVJ010000044.1:0-16837 GCA_964569445.1 uncultured Anaerolineaceae bacterium
GCCGGTTGGGCCTTGCGGGTGGCCCCAGATCAGCGATGAGCCGAAGTTGTTCATTCGATCGAGCGGGATCCCCAGGCCGTTGGAGAAACTAATATCGTTGACGGCGAAGGGATTGTGGGTCTTGACCGCCGCCAGGTCGCCCACAGTGAGATTGGCGTGGTCCAAGGCCTGGCGCGAGGCGGGAAGGTTCGCCTGAGGCATAAAGCCCTTCTTCGCCCGCCCCTGGCCGAAGGCCAGCAGGCGAATCACGATGCCGGCGTCCCGGGCCATTTCACGCGCCCCGCGCTTGCCGGTGACCACCATGCCGGCATTCCCGTCGGCGGGATAGGTCTGACCGCCAAACGTCACCGTCCCTCCGTGGAGCACCGGTTTCAGCTTCCGCAGACCGTCGGCGGTCGTCGGAAAGACGCCCTCGTCGGAGGCGACCGAAGCGATGGCCTTCCTCCCCGACGGGTTGACCTCGATCGGGCTCACCATATACCGCCTCTGGAAGGCGGCCTCGTCGGCCAGAGCCTTCTGGTACTGCACGTGGCGCAGCAGGACGACCTCATGCTGGGCTTCGGTGGAAATCCCCTCCTCGCGAGCCACGTTCTCGGCCGTCTCGATCATCGAATTCCGCGCGAAGGGATCGAGTTGGAAGTTGTCCCAAACCCAGTCCTCGGTCGTCGGGCGCGCCCCCGGCGCGGTGGCATCCGGATAGACCAGGTGCGGGCCGTTGGAGGTGCGGTCCGCCGCGATGCACAGGACGGTTTCCCCTTCGGCTCCGAGGCTTTCGATCTCGGCGGCGGCGCCGGCCAGCAGACGCGCCGACGTGGCGCAGGCCTGGGAGATGGTCGGTCCGCTGAGTCGCTCGGCGCCGATCAGCGCCGCCAGCCAGGGCGCACCGTAGAAGGAGGAAGGAGACGGCACGGTGCTCCCCAGATGCAGGGCGCCGAAGCGCTGCGGATCCAGGTTCCGCTCCGCCAGAGCACGCCGCGCCACTTCGGCGGCGAACGGGATCGGTGGCAGCCCGGCGAAGCTGCCTTGCCACTTGCAGAATGGCGTGCACCAGTAGGCACCGTACGGGATATAGACGTTTTCGAATCGCATGACTGCCGCTTCCGCCGCTCAGGCTCCGACCGTCAGGCCGCCGTCAACGAAGAGGACCTGTCCGGTGATATAGGAGGCCTCGTCGGAGGCCAGAAAGAGGTGGACGTTGGCGATCTCCTCCGGCTCGGCCATGCGGCCCAAGGGGATGCGCTTGGCCAGGTTCTGCATGATCTCGTCCGGGATGCCGGCCGTCATGCGCGTGCGCGTGCCGCCGGGGGCGATGGCGTTGACGGCGATGTGGAAGCGGGCCCATTCCAGCGCCAACGTCCGGGTCAGGCCGATGATCCCGGCTTTGGAGGCGGCGTAGTTGGCCTGTCCGATGTTGCCCTGCGCCGCCACCGACGAGGTGTTCACGATCCGCCCGTACTTCTGGCGCATCATCGGCACGGCGGCGGCCTGGGCGCACAGAAAGGTCCCCTTGAGATTGATGTCGATCACTTCGTCCCAGCGGTCTTCCGCCATCGGCGTGACGAGGTCGACCTTGATCTTGACCGTCAGCGCGTCGCGCGTGATCCCGGCGTTGTTGATCAGGATATCGAGGCGGCCGAAGGCGCTCAGACCCTCCTGCACGATCCGCTCGACGTCCGCTCGGCGGGCGACGCTGCCCACCACCCCGATCGCCTGGCCGCCCCCGGCGCGAATGGCGGTCACGGTTTCTTGCAGAGGGCCGGATTCGACATCGTTCAGCAGCAGGCGGGCGCCCTCCCGGGCAAACCGTTCTGCGGTGGCGCGGCCGATCCCACTGGCCGCACCCGTGATCCATGCCGACTTGCCTTCGAGCCTCATTCGAGACCTCCCTGCCCCTGGGACATGCGCGACGGTTCGTTCAGCCGGCCGCCCGTCGCATCATCAAAGTCCAGCGCCCTTCCTGCACCGCCTGGCCGTCCTGATTGAGCACCTGGGCATCGAAGAAAACGATGCCGCGATCGGGTTTGGAGGTCTCTTTCTTCTCGGCGACCGTCAGGCGGAGATGAACCGTGTCGCCGAACCGGACGACGCCCTTGTATTGGAGCACCTGCTCCATCAGGGCGAGAGTTGTCCCTTCGAAGACCCCCGTCCAGTTCGCCATGCCGGTCGCCATCGCGGCGACGAGCATGCCGTGGGCGATGCGCTCGCCGACGGGCGTTCCGGCGGCGAAGACGGCGTCCGTGTGAAGGGAATTGAAATCCCCGGAGAGGCCGGCGAAATGGACGACATCGGTCTCGGTGACGGTGCGCGCCGGAGAAATGAAGACGGCGCCGGTCTCAAACTGCTCAAAGGTCAGACCCCGGCTCATTTCGCCGCCCCTTCCGACAGGGGCCTGCCGCATTGGCCGCAGTGGGTGAAATCGGCCGGCAGGTCCGTGGCGCCGCAGTGCGGGCAGGTCTTCTGGTAGGCACCCCAGCGGAACTCGCTCGACCCGCCCTCGGCTGCCAGCCGGCGAAGCTTCAGGTAGTCCACCGGGCGCTTCTCGACGAAGGCGCTCATTCCCTCCAGAGGCTCCCTCGAGGTGTAGTGAATCGACAACCAATCGCGCGCGTGACCGATCGTCTGATGCCAGGCCAGGTCCTTCCAGAAGTTGACTTGCTGCTTGGTGTAGCGCATGCACTCCGGGAACTTCTCGATCAACTCGTCCGCCAGCGCTTGGACGTGCTCGTCGAGCCGTGTCAGATCGATGGCGTAGCCGTCCTCCCCTTTCTGGGCGGCGCGGATCTGGTCGGGCGTGGCGTTCTCGATGAACTTCCCTTGCCGGACGACCGATGGCACGACTTCATTCACCAGTCCCCACGCCAGTGCCTGGTGTGGAGAGATGACCCGGTTGGTCATCAGGATATAGCGCGCCCGGCGGTCGCCGACGAAGAGCGGCAGCCACTGGGTGGAGCCGCCAGCGGCGACACTGCCGACGCTCGTCCCCACCTGCTTGATGTAGGCATGCTCGGCCATCACCGACAGGTCGCAGGCGAGCTGGGACTCGTTCCCGCCGCCGACGGCCATCCCGTTCAGCCGGGCGATGACTGGCTTGCCGGCGTTCAGGATGCTCTCGATGTAGGCTCCGAACAGGACCATGTATTTCCAGTAGTCGCGCGGCCGGGAGGTGTAGCGGTCGGCATACTCCTTGACATCGCCGCCGGTGCAGAAGGCCCGCGTGCCCGCCCCGCTGAAGACGATCACGGCCACGTGGTCGTCGAAGGCGGCGCGGCGGAAGGCGTCCGCCAACTCGACCAGGGTCAGGGTGCTGTAGGCGTTGTAGGCGTGCTCGCGGTTGATGGTGATGCGCGCCACCCAATCGCGCACGTCGTAGCCGACCTCGGTGTAGTCGGTAGAGGGTGAAACGGAAGTCATCCTGTCCATCGTCGTCTCCTCACGGGGTGCCCGCCGGTAGGTTCGGCGTCAACGCCTCGCCGACGAAGAGCTCCGACGGTGGCTGCAGCAGGGCGTGATATCCAAGGAAGACCTGGGCCGCCTCGTTTCCACTCCACTCGGGGGGCAGCAGAGGCTGGGGCAGGTTGGGATCGCGGCGCGGGAAAAGGGCGTAGTCGAAGGTCAGCCAGAATCTTTGGCGAAAGCACTCGGCCGGCGGCAGCGGGCGGCCGCGCCCAAACGCGGCGCGTGCCTCGGCATAGGCCGGCCGGTAGCGCCGCAGGAAGCGGCGGTAGTCACGGTCGAGACCCTTTAGGTCCCAGCAGCGTCGCACGATATCCGCGGTACTCATCAGATGCAGGGTCATCCCGGAAAAGCATGTGGCGTAGCGCCGCGCTCCCAGGTCGTCGAGCTCGGCCTCCACCTCCTGGCGCCGGTCGACCGGGCAGACCCAGGTTCCCGGGGCCAGCCGCCCGTAGCCAAGCCAGCCGAGCCGGGTGCGTAGGCGGGAGCGCAGCCGGCGCTTGCCTTCGGGGACGGAGTAAACCACCATATGCCACAAGCCGTCCCAGTCCGTGCGGCGCGGCTCGAAAATTCGGGTCTCGCCACCTCTTACGATGCGGAGACCGCGCGGCGTGATCCGATAGTGACTGCGGCGCCCGGCGCGACGCGATTCGAGCCAGCCCTTCTGACTCATCCGCGAGAGGGTTGAGCGGGCCGCCCGCTCGCTTACCCCCAGCGGGCGCAGCAGGGCCAGCAGTCCCGCCGTCGAGCCTTCCCCGCCGCGGGGCACGACATACTCGCCGAACAACGTGAAGACCAGGATTTGCGTGCGGGGAGAGCGTCGGTCGCTCATATCGCGTCTCTGGGATGACCGTCCAAGAAGTGCGACATAAAGAATACACCTCCCTCGCCGCCCCTGTCAAACGCGTGCATAGGTTTAGGACGTGTGAGGCATGTTGCGATCGCAACCGGTCGAGGAGCGACGAGCATCCATCGATGCCTCAGATGTCTCTTACACCATGTAAGCGGGTCTTGCTAGATACAAGATTATGGGACCAGCCCGCCCCGTTCGATGGGCGGCTTTGCTTCAATCCGTCGACCCCCGCCCCCGGCCTTGCGCACATCGTCCCGGCGTCCTTCCGGGAGTACCCCGGAGGGGCTCCCCCTGCATGAGGGTGACAGCACTGCCCAGGAGAACGACAGCCGGGGAGGGGAGAGGTTCTCTGGAGGGGAAGGGGGCCCCGGCCCAAACCCTCCAAGACTCCAACCCTCGCGACACCTGCACCCCCTGGCCCCGCCCGCCGGGGCAGGTGTGCGGCGCACCGCAGCTGCGGTGCAGGTGAGCACACTGGAAGTGCTCTCCGCATGGTCCTCTCGGAGGGGGAGAACCCCCGCTCCGCGGAGTGGCCCACAGGAAGAACCGATGCCGGGGCGCCAGCAAGTATGTGACGCGCTTCACATTGTTGACGGTCTCCTGACTCATGCTACACTCGGTTATGTCGCACTTTTAGGACGATAGGCATACAAATGCGGCACGTTTCTCAGGGCCTTCCGCCGGGCAAGACTGGCTGCCTGCCCGGGTCGCTCTGGCCCGATTCCGTGAGCGCTGGCCTCCCCGCCGCCGCGAGGCACCTGCCATGAAAGCCGCCGTCTTCCACGCCGCCCGCCAGCCCCTCGCCGTGCAGGAAGTGCCCGACCCGGCTCCCGGCCCGGGAGAGCTCCTGGTTCGTGTCGCCGCTTGCGGGGTCTGCCACACCGACCTGCACTACCTCGATCACGGCACGCCCACCTTCAAGAAACCGCCGCTCATCCTGGGCCACGAGATTTCCGGCACCGTCGCCGGCCTCGGCGCCGGTGTCTCCGGCTGGCGGAAGGGCGACCGGGTGCTGCTCCCGGCGGTCTACGGCTGCGGCCAGTGCGCGGCCTGCCGCACCGGCCGCGAGAACATCTGCGAAACGATGGTCATGTTCGGCAACAACGTCGACGGCGGTTACGCCGAGTTCGTCGTGGCGCCCTCCCGGGATGTCCACCGCCTCCCCGACCGGATCCCGTTAGTGGAGGGCGCCATTATTGCCGATGCCCTGACCACCCCCTACCACGCCGTCGTCCACCGCGGCCGCGTTCAGGCCGGGGATCACGTGGCGGTGTTCGGATGCGGCGGGATCGGCCTCAACCTGGTCCAGGTCGCCGCCGCCTTCGGGGCGCGTGTCACAGCCGTCGACCTGAGTGAAGAGAAGCTCGAGTGGGCCCGCCGCCTGGGAGCCGCCGCCACTGTGCACCCGCCGCAGGTCGAGCGCGTCGACAAGGCCGTGCGGGAGCTGACCGGCGGCGGCGCCAACGTTGCTTTCGAAGCCATCGGGCTGCCTCAGACCCAGGAACAGGCTTTCGCCTGTCTGCGCACCGGCGGCCGGCTGGTCCTGGTCGGCTTCGCCGGCGAGCCGATGCGCCTCGACGGCGGGCGGGCGATGTATCGCGAGATGGAGATCGTCGGATCGCTCGGCTGCCGCTCGATCGACTACCCGCGCGTCATCTCCCTCGTGGAACAGGGACGGCTCCGTCTGACGGAGCTGGTCACGGCCCGCTTCCCTCTGGCCGAAATCAACCAGGCCTTCGAGACGTTGCGCCAGGGAAAGGGCGTGCGCTCCGTGGTGACGCCTTGATCATCGACTTCCACCTTCACGTCTCGCTGCCGGAACACGAGCGTCCCTGGGTCCTCGAGTTCATGCAGAGTCAGTTCGAGGGCGACATGCAGGCCTTCGCCCGGCGGGTGTTGACTCCGGCCGGGTTGCGCCGCTTCCTTCAGGAAAACGGCATCGATCTGGCGGTGGCGCTGGCCGAGGTCAGCCCGATCACCACCGGCGTGTCGACCAACGAGTACACCATCGATCTCGTCCGCCAGGCCAACGCCCTGCCCGATCCGCCGGCCGGCCCGAAGGGACGTTTGATCGCGTTCGCCAGTGTCAATCCCAACCTCGATCTCGACCTGGCGCAGCGGCTCGAGCACCTGGTGCGGGTCGAGGGCTTCGGCGGCCTCAAGCTCTACCCGGTCTACCAGTATCACTTCCCGAACGAGACCCGCCTGTACCCGCTCTACGCCAAAGCGCAGGAACTCAAGATCCCGATCCTGGTCCACACCGGTTCGTCCGTCTTCCGCGGCGCCCGCATCAAGTACGGTGATCCGCTGCTGCTGGACGATGTCGCCATCGATTTCCCCGACCTGACCCTGCTGCTGGCGCATGGCGGCCGGCCCTTCTGGTATGAGCAGGCCTTCTGGATGGTGCGACGCCATCCCAATGTCTACCTTGAGATCTCCGGGCTGCCGGCTCAGAACCTTCTGACGTATTTCCCGCGCCTGGAGCAGCTGGCTGACAAAGTGGTATACGGCTCCGACTGGCCGGGCAACCCGGACCTGCGCCGGAACATCGCCGCCATTCAGGGCCTTCCCCTGCGGGAGGAGACGAAGTCGTTGATCCTCGGCGGCACCGCCGCCCGCCTGCTCGGGCTGGCCGACGCGCCAGCGCGCGCTCCGGCGATGGCGTCGGAGGCGAAGACGTGAGCCGCGAACTCCTGCTCGGCAACGAAGCCATCGCCCGCGGCGCCTGGGAATCGGGCGTCCGCTTCGCCTCCGGCTATCCCGGCACGCCGAGCACCGAAATCCTGGAGACGCTGGCCGAGTTTCCCTCGGTCGAGGCCCGCTGGTCGTCCAACGAGAAAGTCGCCTTCGAGGAGGGGATGGGGGCGGCGATTGGCGGGCTGCGAGTGCTGGTCACCATGAAGCACGTCGGGCTCAACGTCGCCGCCGACGCGTTCATGGTCTTTCCTTATTCCGGGACCAACGGCGGCTTCGTCGTGATCTCCGCCGACGATCCCGGGATGCACTCTTCCCAGAACGAACAGGACAACCGGTTTCTGGCGCGCATGGCCAAGGTCCCGGTGCTCGAGCCGAGCGACGCCCAGGAGTGCAAGGACTTCGTCGGCCTCGGGCTGGAACTCTCCGAAAGCTACTCGACTCCGGTCATGCTGCGGACGACAACCCGCCTGGCACACCATAAGGGTCTGGTGGAGCTGGGCGAGCGCCACGAGGTCGAGAGGCGTGCGTTCGAGCCCGACGCCCGGCGGTTCTCCGTGCCCATCTACCGGCACCTTTTGCGCCCGCAGGTGGAGGACCGGCTGGAGCGGCTGCGCACCTTGGCCGAAACGCTCGACATGAACCGCGAGGAGGAAGGCCGCTCCGACATCGGGGTGATCACCAGCGGGATCGCTTACACCTACGTCAAAGAGGTGCTGCCGCAGGCGGGGGTTCTGCGCCTGGGAATGACGTATCCGCTGCCCGACGAGCGCCTGCGCGCCTTCTGTGCCCGTTATCGCCTGGTCTACGTCGTCGAAGAAGGCGAGGGGTTCATCGAAGAAGCCGTGCGCGCTCTGGGAATCCGCAATGTGGAGGGCAAGGCGCGCTTCGGCGTAATCGGCGAGTACTCGCCCGGGCGCCTGCGGGCCGCGCTCGACCTGGGCCAGGTCCCCGCGCCGCTGCCGAATGTCCTGCCGCGGCCTCCGATGTTGTGCATCGGTTGCGGTCACCGGACGGTCTTCAGCGCCCTGCGCCAGCTCAGCGTGACGGTGGCCGGTGACATCGGCTGCTACACGATGGGGGCCCTGCCACCATATGAGGCCTCCCATACCACCTTCAACATGGGCGCCAGCATCGGCACTGCCGTCGGCCTGGAGCAGGCCGGTCACGAACGCGTGGTCTCGGTCATCGGCGATTCGACCTTCGTCCACAGCGGCATTCCATCCCTGATCGACGCCGTTTACAACGGCAGCCGCCTGACCCTGGTCTTGCTCGACAACTCGACGACGGGGATGACCGGAGGCCAGCCGCATGCGGCGTCGGGGAAGACCCTTCGGGGACGGCCCGCCCCGGTGCTCGATCTGGAGGCGATGTGCCGCGCCGCCGGCGTCGAAGACGTGCGGGTGGTCGATACCTGGGACCGCAAGCAGGTGGCCGGTGGACTGCGCCAGGCGCTTGCCCATCACGGGCCGTCGGTGGTCATCGCCCGCGGCGCGTGCCAGCGCCTGCCCGAAATGCGCAACCGCCAGGTCATACCCTTCTTCGTCGACGAGGCCGTCTGCACCCGCTGCGAGGCTTGCTTCAAAGTGTGGTGCCCGGCGATCCTTCGCTCCGAGCAGCAGTTCCCCTTCATTGTCGCCGCCGATTGCACCGCCTGCACCGTCTGCGCCCAGGTTTGCCCGGTGGACGCCATCTACCCTGCAGTCGAGGACCACGCCGAGGTCGTCGGATGACGGAGAAGATCTACAGCCTGATCTTCGCCGGCGTGGGCGGCCAGGGCGGCTTGCTCGGAGCGGAGATCACCGCGTTGACGGCGGTGCGAGCGGGATATGACGTCAAGCAGACGGAAGTCCACGGGGTCTCGCAGCGCGGTGGAAGCGTAGAAACCCACGTCCGTTTCGGAGAAAAGGTCTGGTCCCCCGTAGTGACCCCGGGCGAGGCCGACGTGGTCGTAGGGCTGGAGAAGCTGGAGGCGCTGCGTTTCGGCCACTACGTCGCTCCGCAGGGCGTCGTTCTGATCAACGACCACGAGATCGTGCCCGGCTCGGTGGCCAACGCCGCGGAGGCCTACCCCCGCGATGCCGTCGACCAACTGCGTGCCCGGGGCTACCGGGTCGTCGTGCTGGCGGCCACCCAGGCGGCGCGCGACCTGGGCGACGGGCGCATGGCCAATCTGGTGATGGTCGGCGCCCTGGCGACGCTGCTTCCCCTGTCCAATCAGAGCTGGATCGAGACCATCGAGCAGCGGATTCCCGAAAAGTACCGTCGGGCCAATCAGCAGGCTTTCCAGGCCGGGATGGCCCTCATGGCGCAGGCCGCCGGTCCCGTTCCGGCGAATCCGCATGATAACCGCCACGGTCCTTGGGGAGGGCGGGCCGAATCGGGGAGTGTCGCATGAAGGATTCTAAGAGGCGAAATCCGACCGGGTGGGTAGACGCTATGGCCGGGACAGGAAGGACGCCAGACACAACAAGGCCGCCGATCTCCGGATCGGGACACGGAGCCGGCCTGGCCGAGAGGAGAGCGCCATGACCGAGGCGAGAGGTCAGGACTTGATTCACGACTGGAACCCGGCGGCGGTGCCGCCCGGCTCCGCGCCGCCGAAGGTGCTGGTCACCGATGAAACCCTGCGCGACGGCCTGCAGTCTCCCTCCGTCACCCAACCCTCGATCCAGGACAAGGTCTACCTGCTCTACCTGATGCGCGACCTGAGCATCGACGCCGCCGATCTCGGTCTGTGCGGCGCCGGGGAGCGTTTCAAGCAGGATGTCATCGTGCTGGCGCGCGAGATCGTCCAGCAGCGGATGCCGATCCAGCCGCAGAGCGCCGCCCGGACGATGGTCAGCGATATCGCCCCCATCGTCGACGCCGGGCAGCAGGCGGGCACGCCGATCGAGGCCTGCATCTTTATCGGTTCGAGTCCGATCCGCCAGTACGCTGAAGGCTGGGGCCTCGATACCCTGCTCAAGCTGACCTGCGACTCGGTCTCTTTCGCGGTCGCCAACGGTCTGCCGGTGATGTTTGTCACCGAAGACACGACCCGCGCCCGGCCGGAGACTCTGCGCGCCGTCTACACCGAAGCGATGCGCTGCGGCGCCCGGCGGCTTTGCCTGGCCGACACCGTCGGCCATGCCACCCCCGACGGAGTCCGGGCGTTGGTCCGTTTCGTCGCTCAGGTGCGCGACGAGGTCGACCCGACCGTCGGCATCGACTGGCACGGCCACCGCGACCGCGGCCTGGACATCGGTAACACCCTGGCGGCGATCGAGGCCGGCGCCGACCGCGTCCATGCCTGCGCCCTGGGCATCGGTGAGCGCTCGGGAAACACGCCGATGGAAATCCTGCTCGCCAACTTCAACCTGCTCGGGCTGGCGGAGCGGGACCTCACCCGTCTCCCCGAGTACTGCCGGGTCGTGGCCGAAGCCTGCGGGGCGCCGATCCCGTTCAACTATCCGATCGTCGGCGCGGACTCGTTCCGCACCGCCACCGGCGTGCACGCCGCGGCGGTCGTCAAGGCGCTGGAGAAGGACGATGCCTGGCTCGCCGACCGGGTGTACTGCGGCGTTCCGGCGGCGATGGTTGGCCGCCGGCAGGGTATCGAGATCGGGCCGATGTCCGGCGAGCACAACGTCCATTACTGGCTCCAGACGCACGACGTGGAGATCCATCCGGTGTACGTCGAGAAGATTCTCGCGGCGGCCAAGCGCGCCAATTCGATCCTGAGCGAACAGCAGATCGGGCGCATGGTGGCCGTGATGCGGGAGCGGCTGGGGAAGGGCCAGGAGGTGACGGATGCCGACCTGGTTCCGGCCATCGCCGCCCGCGGCTGACGAAAGCCGATGCTCGTTCACGTCCGCTTGGGCGAACCCTACTGGCGCCAGGCCGGAGCGCACCGCCTGGACCTCGATCTCGGCCCTGAGGCCACGGTGCAGGAACTGCTGGCAGCGATCGAGCAGCGCTTCCCGACTCTGTTGCAGGCCGACATTCCTCCCACGGTTTTCCTGGGCGAGGCCGTGGTCGAGGCGTCGGCACCGCTGACGGACGGCGCGGCGGTGACGCTGGTGTGGGCCGTCGCCGGGGGCTGACATGACGACGATGGCCACCCTCGACCTGAGCACCGGCCGCCTCGAGTCGCAGCCTGTGGCGGAGACGGCGGTACGGGCGCTGCTGGGCGGACGCGGGCTCAACATGCTCGAACTGACCCGGCACCTGCGGCGTGCCGGCGGTCCGGCGCAGGTCGACCCGTTCGGGCCGGAGAACCCCCTCATCATCGGCGCCGGGATGCTCACAGGCACGATCGCCCCCAACGCCGCCCGCTTCAACGTCTCGGCCAAGTCGCCCGAGACGCTCGGGCTGGGCGACGCCAACTGCGGGGGCTTCTTCGCCGCGGCGATGCGCAAGGCGGGCTTCGACCGCCTGGTCATCCAGGGGCAGGCAGCCGCGCCGTCCTATCTCCTCCTCGAAGACGGTCGAGGGCGGCTGCTCCCGGCCGACGGGCTGTGGGGCCTGCCAGTGGACGAAGTCCAGGAGGCGCTGCGCGCGCGCCACGGCCCGGGGACGGTGTCGGCCGTCATCGGGCCGGCGGGCGAACACCGCGCCCGGCTGGCGGCGGTGATGACCGGCAAGAAGAACGCCGCCGCCCGCGGCGGGCTGGGCGGGGTGATGGGCTCGAAGAACCTCAAGGCCGTAGCCGCCGTCGGCGCCGGGCGCATCCCGGTCGCCGATCCGGCGGCGCTGCGCCAGGCGCGCATTGAGCAGACCGCCTACCTGCAAGGCTCGCGCGTCGTCCAGGTCCTCGGCCGCCTCGGAACGCCCTTCCTTTATGACGTCAGCAACCGCCTGGGCACCATCCGCACCCGCAACAGCCAGGACAACTTCTTCGAAGACACGCTGAACGCGGCCGAGATCGAGAAGTACTCCGACCGCATGCTGGCCTGCACCTCGTGCGTCGTCCACTGTCGGCACCGCAACACGCTCGGCGGAGAGGGCCCCGAATACTCGACGATCGGGCTGCTCGGCGCCAATCTGGGGATCGCCCCCACCGAGCAGGTGATCGATCTGAACAATCGGGTCAATCGCCTCGGGCTGGACGCCTCGTCGACGGGCTCGATCCTGGCCTGGGCGATGGAACTCTACCAGCGCAGACTGATCGATGACGACCTGACTGGGGGGCCGCTCCTCTGGGGCGATTACGAGAGGGTGTGCGAGTTGATCGAGGCCATCGCCTACCGCCGGGGCTTCGGCGCCGTGCTGGCCGAGAGCAGTCAGGCCGCCCGCTTCTTCCCGCCGGAAGCGCGCCGCTATTTGATGGCGGTCAAAGACCTGCCCCAGTCCGACCCACATGATGTCCGCTACATCAAGTCCTTCGCCTTGGGGATCGCCGTCGCCAGCCGGGGCGCCGATCATCTGCGCAACCGGCCGACCCTCGACATCATGCCCCTGCCTGACGAGGTGCGCCGCAAGGTCTACGGCTTCGCCGCCCCTTCCGACCCGACAGCCTACGACGGGAAGGGGGCCGTCGTCGCCTGGCATGAAGACATCTACGCCGTCGCCGACTGCCTGGGCGTGTGCAAGTTCGTCACGCAGGGATTCAACAGCCCGAACCTGCTGGGCTATTCGCACTTCGCCGATCTGATCCTGGCCGCCACCGGAATGACCTTCACTCCGGAAGAGCTGCGCCGCGCCGGCGCCAACGTCGTCGATCTCGAGCGCTCGCTCAACGCCGCCTTCGGCCGCACTCGCCTCGACGACACCTTGCCGGACCGCATGTTCGACGAGCCGCTGCCGGCGCGGGCCGCCAAGGGCCACCGCATCGAACGCGACTCCTTCGAGCGAATGCTCGACGAGTACTACGCCGTCCGCGGCTGGGACGAGTTGGGTCGCCTGCCGCCGGAGCGCGAATCCGAGGTCATGTCGTGGCTGTGAGGCGGGGCGCCGGAACCCGCAACGAGGCCCCTCTGTCATTTGGTCCGTGGTTGATAACGAGGCTGAAAACACCTGGGCGGCATTTTAGAAGTCCTTTTCCCACCTCACCCCCTAACCCCCTCTCCGCTGGCCACGCTCGGACATGCGCAGGATCGTGGCGGAGCCCCACGGGGGTGCTGCGCGAAGGGGGCGGAAACTTTGGGAGGTGGGAGGGTTTGACGTCAGTCGCCGTATCCCGTCAGTCTGGTCGAAGGGGACCAGATCAATTGAGAAACCAACCGGGAGCTTGAGGTGTCGATGGGTCATACGCTCTCCGAGAAGATCCTGGCCGTCAAGGCCGGCCGCGACGAGGTCTTCCCGGGCGAGTTCATCAACGCCCGCGTCGATCTGGTGCTCGCCTCCGAGCTGTCGGGCGTGTTGGCCATCGAGGAGTTCGAGAAGCTGCGCGGCGCCCGCGTCTTCAACCCCGACCGGGTGGTCCTGGTGATGGACCATTTCACGCCCGCCAAGGACATCAAGAGCGCCGAGATCGTCAAGCGCTGCCGCGAGTTCGCCGCCGCGCACGGGGTCCGACTGTATGACGTCGGCCGCGCGGGGATCCAGCACGTCCTGCTTCCGGAAAAGGGCCTGGTCTCGCCCGGCGACCTTATCGCCGGCGCCGACTCGCACACGTGCACCTATGGGTATCTCGGCGCTTTCGGCACCGGCATCGGCTCGACTGACGCCGCCGCCGCCATGGCGCTCGGAGAACTGTGGCTCAAAGTGCCGGAGACCGTGCGCGTTGTCTATCACGGCCGACCGCCCCGGTGGGTGGGGGGGAAGGACCTCATCCTGCGCACGATCTCCGAGCTCGGGGTCGACGGGGCGCGCTACCAGTCGCTCGAGATGACCGGTGAAGCCCTGGACACCTTGGAGATGTCCGATCGCTTCACGATGGCCAACATGGCCATCGAGGCCGGGGCCAAGACCGGGTTGATCCCGGCCGACGCCAAGGCCGAGGCCTATGTCCGCGCCCGGGGCGCTCCGCCCGGCCTGGTCGCCCGTTCCGACCCCGACGCCGCCTTCGCCGCCACGTTCGAATTCGACACTTCAACCTTTGAGCCGTATGTCGCCATCCCCTATCTGCCAGAGAACGTCCGGCCGGCTTCGGCCCTGGCCGATGTCGAGATCGACCAGGTCGTGATCGGGCTGTGCACCAACGGAAACCTGGAAGACCTGCGCGCCGCCGCCAGCGTGTTGCGCGGCCGGACGATCCACCCGCGCCTGCGCACGATCATCATCCCCGGCAGCCAGAAGGTGTACCTGGACGCTTTGCGCGAAGGCCTGATCGAGTCGTTCATCGAAGCTCACTGCGCCGTCAGTACTCCCACCTGCGGCCCGTGCCTGGGCGGGCACATGGGTGTGCTGGCCGCCGGCGAGCGCTGCCTTTCGACCAGCAACCGAAACTTCCGCGGCCGCATGGGCGACCCGGCGAGCGAGGTGTATTTGGCGAATCCGTTTGTCGCCGCCGCCACCGCCGTCGCCGGCCACATCGCAACACCGGCGGACCTCCCCGCTGTTCACCTTTGAGGAGCGCCATGACCGCCCCGCCCTTTCGCGACTTCACCTTCGACAGCCTGTTGCGTTGGCGCGCCGGCTCCAGCCCGGAGAGCGTGTTCCTCGTCGACGGCCAGACCTCGTGGACGTATGCCCAGGCCCAGCAAGCGGCTTCGGGGCTGGCCGCCGGTTTGCGCGGGCTCGGCCTGCAGCCCGGCGACCGGCTGGCGATGATCCTGCCCAACACCGGCGAGGCCGTCCTGACCTACTTTGGCGCCGCCCACGCGGGGCTGATCGTCGTCCCGATCAACGTGCGCCGCAGCCCCGAGGAACTCCTGGCACGCCTGACCAGAACGCGGCCGAAGGCGATCGTCGCACCGGCTGATCCTTCGGCGCTGCCCACGGGCGACGCCGTCGAGATGCTCCAAACCCTACAGCCGCAGCTTCCGGACACGAAGGACTTGATCCTCGTCGGCGGAAGAACATTGTCGTGGGAGCAGCTGGCGGCGTCGCCGGGGGCCATCCCACCCGCCTCCCGGCCCGAGAGTCCTTCGGTCATCGTCCACACCCTCGGTTCCTCCGGCGCGCCGCGCGGCGCCGTCCTCGGGCACGCCGGAATGGTGCGCAACGCGGCGGCCATCGCCGCGGCGCTGGACTGCAACGAGGCCGACGTATTTCTGGGCGCCGTCCCCTTCAGCAACGTCTTCGGGATAACGCCGACCATCCTGTCGTGCGTGATCGCCGGCGCTCGCCTTGTCTGCCTCCGCCATTACGAGCCGGGGGCCGCGCTCGCGGCTATCGAACATCACGGCGTCACGGTTCACCATGGCGTCCCGACGATGTTCGCCCTCGAGCTCAACTACCCCGCCTTCCGGCCGGAGCGCTGCGGCAGCCTGCGCACGGGTGTGATGTCCGGCGCTGCCTGCCCGCCGGCGCTCGTCCGGCGGGTCCAGGACACGATGGGGATGCAGGTCGTCATCGGCTACGGCCTGACGGAGGCCTCGCCGGCGGTGACGATGACCCGCCTGGACGACGGCCCGGTCACCGCCAGTGAGACGGCCGGGCGGCCGCTGGAGGACGTCGAAGTCCGGGTCGTCGATCCCGCAGGCGCCGCCCTTCCCGCCGGCGCCGAGGGCGAGCTGTGCGTCCGCGGCTACAACGTCATGCAGGGCTATTGGGAGGACCCGCAGACTACAGCCCAGGTGCTCGATGGCGAGGGCTGGCTGCACACCGGAGACCTGGCGATGATCGACGCCGATTCGGTCGTGCGCATCCTGGGGCGCAAGGACGACGCCATCAACCGCGCCGGCTTCACGATCTATCCCGGGCCCGTCGAAATGGTGCTGCGCTCTTTTCCCGGGGTGCGCGAGGCGGCCGTCGTCGGTGTCCCGGACGTCATCTACGGCGAGATCACCTGCGCCTGCGTCGTGCCGGCGCCCGGGGAGCGGCTCGAGCCGGAGGCGCTGCGGGCCTACGCCGCCGAGCGTCTGGCGGAGTACGCCGTGCCCGACCGGGTCCTGATCCTGGACGCCCTGCCTCGCCGTGGCAGCGGCCCGGTCATGCGCGGCTACCTGCGCGAGCGGGTGCGCATCCGCGGCCGGGCCTGGACTTTCGGCCGCAACGTCGACACCGACGCCATTATCCCCGCCCGCCGCTGTAACACCGTCGATCCGCGCGAATTGGCCCGCTACTGCATGGAAGACGCCGACCCGCAATTCGCCGCCCGGGTGCAGCGCGGGGACCTGATCGTGGCCGACAGCAACTTCGGTTGCGGGTCGTCGCGCGAGGTGGCGCCGATCAGCATCAAGGCCGCCGGCGTGTCGGCCGTCATCGCCCGCTCCTTCGCCCGCATCTTCTTTCGCAACGCCATCAACATCGGCCTGCCCATCCTGGAATGCCCGGCGGCCGTCGACGGGATCGAAACCGGCGACGAGGTGGAAGCCGAGCCGGCAGCCGGGGTGATCCGCAACCTGACGCGCGGCACGGTCTTCCAGGCCGTCCCCTACCCTGAGTTCCTCCAACGGATTATCCAGCGCGGCGGGTTGCTGGCCTACGTCGAAGACCGCCTGGCCGAGAAGGCTGGATGATCGACTTCGAGCTCAGCCAAGAGCAGCGTCAGTTGAAGGACCTGGCGCACCGCTTCGCCGTCGACGTCATCCGTCCAGCGGCAGCGGCGGCGGACGAGTCCGAGGAAGTGCCGTGGACCGTGCTGGAACAGGCGCACGCTCTCGGTCTGACTTCTTACGCCATCCCGGAGGCTTACGGAGGCGGCGGCGTCGAGAGCCTGCTGACCCGTTTGCTGGTGGATGAGGAGATCTTCTGGGGGTGCGCCGGCGTCGGCACCATCCTGGGCGGCATCGGCCTCGTCGCCACCCC
>CAZMVJ010000045.1:0-16776 GCA_964569445.1 uncultured Anaerolineaceae bacterium
GGAAAGGGCGCAGCCCAGGCCCGCGATCGGATCGACTCGGCGCGATACTGGCCCGCCCGAGAAACCCTGCCCGCCGGCGGTCGCACGATGTGGGAGCCTGGGGAAACACTCCATGTCCATGAGGGGTTCACGCCTGTTCCCGCGCATCGGGTCGGCTCCGACCACGCTGCCCAGGCGCGGCTGATCGAATACCTGACCCGCCTCACCGGTCAGGCTCTCCCGCTCCCCTCCTCGCCGTTGCCTCTTTTCCTCCATCTCCACGTACAGGTCCCGCGGGAGGCCAACGTGCTCCACGGGTATGTCCTGGAGACCTTCCTGACTCCGCTGTTCGGTGTCCGCTGGTTAACGGGTTCACGCTTCTCGCTCGTGATCGGCACCAAGGGGACGGAGACCCCCTCGCGCCTCACCATCGGCCTGGCGTCGTCGCCCTCCGCCTCCCGCAAAGGGCCGGCGGGATGCAAAGTCACCCCCTCGGTGGCGCCGGCCTCTCTCGAATGGGTCGAGGAACTTCGCCGCGCCCTTTCCCATGCCGGGTCGGTTCCCTTGCCGGACGGGCCGATTGACCTGCGAGTGCAGCTGCGCTGTTCGCCGGCTCGGAACTGGGTCGGGTTATGGAAACCGGTCGGCGACGCTATGGGCCCAATTCTCGGCTACGACCACTCCCGCAACCCCTACCATCCGCGCGACGACCGCCTGGTCCGTCTCGAGTTCCATCGCCAGACCGACGAGCGGCTAGTCAGCGCCGTCGAGGTCGAGTACCTGTGGACTCCCGTTCCATGGGGGGAGGCCTGACGCGACAGCCGCCCGGCCGCCTACGATCGTCGCGGCGTGCCTCCCATCGACTTCGAACGTCCCAGGAGATCCCATGATCGAACCGCCCCTCTTCCGCTTCCTGACCGCCGCGCTCTTGATCGGCTTCGTCGCCCACCGCGCCTACTACACCCGCAAGTTCCCGCCGTCCGAGGCGGCCACGGTCGACAAGCTTCGACCCGGAGTGGCATCGCGGTTGGCGGAGGTTTTATCGATCTTGGCGTTGGCCTCCGCCGCGGCCTATGTCATCGATCCGAGATGGGTCGCCTGGGCTTCGCTGCCTCTCCCCCTGTGGGCTCGCTGGGTCGGCGCGGGACTGGCGGTCGCCGGCTTCGGTCTTCTGGAATGGTCGCATCGGGCGCTCGGCCGCGAGTGGAGTGAACAACCCCGCCTCACTCAATCCCAGCGCCTGGTGCAGAGCGGGCCCTACCGCTGGATCCGCCATCCGATTTACACCTCCTTCCTGATGATCCTGGGCTCGACGCTGTTGATTTCAGCGAACGGACTGGTCGGTTTGCTCTGGACCACCTCCGTGGCGATCGACACCACCGTCCGCATCCGCTACGAAGAATCGCTCATGAGCGCTCGTTTCGGCGAGGAGTACCGGGCCTACGCTGCCCGCACCGGCCGGCTTCTGCCACGCCTGTTTTCACGGCGCGGCAGCGGCTGAGACCGATGTCGAGCCTCGCAGGTCAGGCGCTTGGCCAGGGCCTCCTCATCGCCGGGCTGGCGGCGGCGATCGGAGCGACGGCGCGATTCAGTTCGCACCCGGCTTAGCGCCAATTCGGATGGATCGGCTGGCGAGCAGGTTGCGATTGCGGGAACGGCTGAACGATCCAAAGGGCATGCTCCTGGTCGGCGGACTTGTCTTGCTGACCATCTACCTGCTTCACGCGTGTGTCCCCGCCTTCCAGAGCGGGATGCCTCCACAGATCCTGGACTTCCTCCAAACGCGCTATCTGGTGTGCGTCGACGATACGCCGATCTGGCCGGGCGAGCCGCGACAGCCGGAGTGCGGCCAGTTGGACGCCCACGTCGTCGGAGAGGGCGCCGTGCCGGAGCCGGCCCGTTCGACGGGTGTGGCGCGGGCGTTGTGTTTTCGGGTCACCTACACCAATCCCTATTGGACGACCCAGGGGCAGACGCGCCACGAGATCGCCCAGCGGTCTCGCACGGCGAGCAAGGTCGCGCTGCTCCAGGACGGCGTCTGGACCGTCTCTCCGGATGAAGATATCTCCGACCGGCTGCGATGGAACGAATTCGCTTGCCCCGGCCTTTACGACGCCCCGGCGGACGCGGCCGGAGGCTAGTCCACATGAAGACCCCGTCCCACTGATACGGACTGGCCGAAGTACGCGGGAGTCCTCCGCTTCGTGCGATACTTGCCCGAGGCCCGAAGCGGCGCCCGCCGCCGGTCTCCGGACGCCGGCGGTCCCAGGAGAGAGGCAAAGTTCCGACGATCGGGTCGTCGCAGCGATCAGACGGAACGGGGTGACCCAGTGACCGACTCAAAGCCCAGCCGGGGGAAGCTCGAGCGGTACTTGGCGCTGGTGGCAGCCGCCGTCTGCTCCCTCATCTCGATTCGCGTCTTTCAACTGGTGGGCTCGATGCAGCCTGTGTGGCCGTTCCCAGCTTTGTATCTGGTCGAGGTGACCTCGCTGACCTGGGTGGGCGCGTGGGTCCTGATTCGTGAACGCCCCGGTTCGGCTGCCGTCGTCTGCGCCGTGGCGGGCGTCTTGACGGGGTTCTCGATTCTCGGTGCATGGACCATCGGGTTCTTCTATCTGCCGGTCGTCCTCCTGCTAAGCATCGCCGGAGGATTGGCAACATGGAGGAGGCGGAGTCCCTTGCTCGTCGGCCTGGCCTCGTTCGCCGTCGGCTTTGCAGGACAGGTGGTGCTGATGCTCGCCATCCTGCGACTGCTCCCTTGCCTCACGACCTCTTGGGTGGTCCCGGCCGCCGCGTGACCGACATTCCGAGGTGCGCTCTCGAACCGATCGCGACCATGGTCGAAGGAGGCTGAGGTGGCTGAACTCAAGACGAAGCCGAGCAAGCGCAGTGTGGCCCGCTTCCTGGCGTCCATCGGTGACGAAACCGTACGCCAGGATTGCCGAACGCTGGTGAAGATCATGGGTCAGGCGACCCATCGGCGGCCGACGATGTGGGGAAAGAGCATCGTCGGATTCGGCACTTACCGCTACACCTACGCCAGCGGTCGGTCGGGCGAATGGTTTCTGACCGGCTTCTCCCCACGCAAGCGGGAACTGACTCTCTACATCGGGTCCGGCTTCGAAGGATACAGCACGCTGTTGAAGGAGCTGGGGAAGGTCAAGACGGGCAAGGGCTGCCTCTACTTGAAGAGCCTCGATGACGTCCACCTGCCCACACTGCGGAAACTGATCGGGCAGTCGACGCGCAGGATGGCGAAGGCCGGCGCCTGAGGCGGCGGGCCCAAGGGCGAAACGCGATGTCTCTCGAAGAACGCGTTTTCGAACGAGGGGGCTGTCGCCTGCACGCCTGGGTGGGAGGCGCATCCGGCGGTTCCCCGGTGGTCTTCACGCACGGCGCAACCATCGACCATCGGGAGTGGCAGGCGACGCTGCCGCTCGTGGCGGAACGGTACCGGGTCGTTGCCTGGGACGTGCGCGGGCACGGAGCCTCGCGCCCGGGCAGGTTCAATGTTGCCGAGGCGGTTGGCGACCTGGTGGCCCTGCTCGACCTATTCGGTTTTCCGCAGGCGACCTTCGTCGGGCATTCGATGGGCGGCAATCTGCACCAGGAGCTGGTCTTTAGGCATCCGGATCGGGTCCGCGCCCTGGCCTGCATCGACTGCACGTGGAATTTCCAAAAACTGACCGCGCTGGAGAGGTTGACCTTGAAGATGGCGCCAATTCTCCGGCTCACCCCTGAGCGCTGGTTGCTGGAACAGTCCCTGAAGGCGACCTCGACCTCCAAGACCACCCGCGACCTCCTCCGCCCGATGATGAACCAGCACAGCAAAGACGAGTTCATCGGGACGCTTCTCGAAGCAAGCGTCTGCCTGCATTACGAACCCGCGTACCGCGTCGCCAAGCCCCTTTTGCTCATTGTCGGGGATAAGGACCCTACCGGGAATATCCGCAAAGCCATGCCGGCCTGGGCGGCGCAAGAACCGCACGCGCGCCTGGTCGTGGTTCCCGATGTGCGGCACGCACCGAATCTGGATGCGCCGGACCTCTTCCACCGCGAGCTGCTGGCCTTCCTCGATGCTCTGCCGACCCTCCCTGGACCCACATGACGGCACGGCGACCCCTCCGCTCTCGCCGAAGCAAAGAC
This sequence comes from uncultured Anaerolineaceae bacterium, assembly GCA_964569445.1. Lineage (GTDB taxonomy): Bacteria > Chloroflexota > Anaerolineae > Anaerolineales > E44-bin32 > DATEVL01. The sequence goes on from CAZMVJ010000045.1 coordinate 4,126, forward strand.
GATGATTCCCGCTAACCTCTTCGGGATCATCTCCGGCCTGGCGTCGGCGTTGGTCTGGGGAACGGGCGACTTCGTCGGCGGCGTGGCGGCCCGTCGAGCGTCCCAATTCAAGGTCGTCGCCCTCTCGGCCCTGGCCGGGCTGAGCGTCCTGATCCCGGCGGCTGTCCTCGCGGGCGAGTCCTTCCCATCCGGCCGAACGATTGCCTGGTCGCTGGCGGCGGGCATTTCCGGCGCCGTCGGGATCGCCGCGCTGTACCAGGGACTGTCCACTGGGGCGGCGGCGACCGTCGCGCCGACCTCAGCCGTGGTCGGCGCCGCCCTGCCCGTCCTCGCCGGGTCGGTGTTGCAGAGCCTGCCCAGCCTCGGCGATCTCGCCGGGATCCTGCTCGGTCTGACGGGCATTTGGCTGGTGAGCAGCCTGTCGCCGGACAAGAAGGGCTCGACCCGTTCGGGCGTCACTCTCGGCATCGTGGCCGGCGCCGGTTTCGGCGGATTCTTCGTCTTGATTGCCCAGGTCGACGCCGCCGCCCTCTTCACGCCGCTCGTCTTCGTGAAACTGGCGGCTCTTGCGTTCGGCCTCGTCATCCTCTTCTTCCAGCGACAGGGCTTCCCTTCCCTGCGGGCCAACCCGCTGGCTCTCCTCTCCGGGATTCTCGATACAGGCGGCAATTTCCTCTTCCTGCTGGCCACCCGCGCGACGAGCCTGGCGGTGGCGGCAGTCCTGGCCTCGATGTACCCGGCCGTCACCGTCGGCTTGTCGATCTTGCTCATGCACGAAACCATCAACCGGCGTCAGGTCGCCGGCGTGGTCCTGTGCGTGGCGGCCGTCGTCTTGATCAGCCTATGACAGGGAGATGCCGCGGCGGCGATCTTGCGCCTCTTCCCTGCAACGTCCTTCGGCGAGGCGTCGATCGAATGGTCATGGAAGAGTGAACGGTAAAATGCCCCCGCCCCAGACTCCAGAGAGGGTCGAGCGGCTGCTGCACCAGGTTGTCGCCTGGGCCGCCGAGCAGGAAGGGGTCAAGGCGGTGGTCTTGGTCGGCTCCTACGCCCGTGGCGACGCAAGAGCCGATTCCGATGTCGATCTCGTGCTCCTCGTCGATGATCCCCGAGGTCTCATCGAAGACCATCGTTGGCCAGCGCGCTTCGCCCCGGTTGAACGACTGAAGACCGAGGACTGGGGAGAGGTCTGCTCGGTCCGCGTCTGGTATTCGGGCGGTCCGGAGGTTGAATTCGCCGTCGCCTCCCCCGACTGGGCGCGCCGGCCGCTCGACGAGGGCACCGCCCGTGTCCTGCAGAGCGGATTCCGATCGCTCTATGACCCTCTGCAGCTCCTTTCGCTAATCGCTCTTGCTCCCGGACGGGGCCGGCGCGGAGGTCGCGGCGGGTGAGAAACGGGGCACACTCTCGTGACGGCCCCGGTGTACCAACCCAACCCTCATTCGGAGTTCCGCGTCAAATTCGACTTACGGGTCGAGTTCGCGAACGGCGATTCCTTCGATGGCCGCGATTTCCTGCTCGACCTCGAAGGCACGCAGGTCTCCGACGCCGATCTGGCCGAGATGATCGTCGAGGCGATGAACCTGGCCAGGGCGGGTCGGGTACGCGTCCGACGAAAGCGAATCGTGCGAAGGGGCGAGCACGACGACGCGGCCCCTGCCGCTGGCTCGTGCTAGACTCGGCCGATCACGGAGGCACTTCCGTCGCCCCTGCGATCGCCAGCGATGAGTTCACGAGACTCTCTCGGTCAATCGACGGCGCCACCCCTCGACCGGATTTCCTTTCACGAGGTCGATCGAGGGCGATGGGGCGATCTGGCGAGGCTCTTCGACGCCCCCGGCGGGCCGAAGTACTGCTGGTGCATGTCCTGGCGCCCGCTGGAGAATCGGTCGAGGCCGGGGGGCAGCCAGCGACGGCGGGCGGCGCTTCAGCGCCGCGTGCGCGCCGGCGTGCCCGTCGGGATCCTGGCCTACATCAAGGGAGAACCGATCGCCTGGTGTTCGGTTGCCCCGCGGGAGACCTTCCGTCCCCTGGGCGGCCTGGAAAGTCCCGATGACACCGTCTGGTCCGTCGTCTGCTTCTTTGTGCCGCGTCGGCTGCGGCGGCGCGGCCTGATGGGTCGGCTGTTGGGGGCGGCGATCGAGACCGCCCGTCGTCATGGCGCGACCGTATTGGAAGCCTACCCGGTCAACCCCGATTCGCCGAGCTACCGATTCATGGGATTCGTCCCGCTCTTCCGCGCCGCCGGATTCAAACCCGTCGGCCGGGCCGGCTCCCGCCGACGGGTCATGCGTCTCGCCCTCGAACGAAACCAGGAGGCAATCTCGTGATCGACAGGCTCTCTCGGGTTGTCGGCGGCAGGACATTGGGTGTATCGATCCTGCTCACCCTGGTGGCGTGCGCCCCCTCCGCACCGACGGCGCCCACAGGGACGACGACGCCGCCAGAGCCTCCAGCGAGCCCGGCGCCGCAGGCGACCTCGACGCCAGACCTCCCAGCGATCGTCATGGCCCTGGCCGCGCCGACGATGCTCGGGACGTATCCGTCGCCCGACGGCGCCAGGACGGCGGAAGTCACCGTCTACGACTGTGTCACGACACCGGCTGGGGAAATCCTGGCGTACGACGTCCTGGAGATCTCAGTGAGCGCCGGCGGCGCCAGGTCGGTCGCCGCCTCGCAGTTGCAGTACTGTGGCGGCCTGGGCGCCCACGGGCTCCAAGGGCTCTTCTGGTCCCCGAACTCGCGCTATTTCTACTTCACTGACGCACGCATCGGCGTCCCCGACGGGGGGTGCAGCCTCTGGCTCGGATCGATGGCGCGCGTCGACGTTCAGGACGGCAGCGTGGAAGACCTGGGAGGCGCTGTCGTTTCGCCCGACGGAACGATGATCGCTTCATGGATTTCCGACGACTTGGTGCTTTGGTTGGTCGACGGGCCGGATGGCGTTCGCATCCCGGCGGCGGTCCCGGGCGCGGTCAACGGACCGATCGCTTGGGGTCCTGATGGGCTGGCCTTGGCGTACGTTCAGACAGCCGAATCGTGTCCGCCGTGGGGAACGAGCACCATCGTCCTGCACCGTCTCGGCGAAGCGACATCTGTGATTCTGTTGGAGTCGGAGGCGCCCTCGTTCGTCCAGACGGAATGGGCGGAGGCCGATAGGCTTCTACTCTTCGACGCGGACGGAGAGGCATGGACCTACGATCTCACCAATGATCGCCTCACAGGACCGGGATAGCCGCTCCACACGGGGGACAGGGATGATCCCGATCACGGCCGTTGTGGGATTTCTGGTCTATCTCCTGGCGGTCCCGGCGCTCCCCTTCTTCTCGGCCGGGACCCTCTTCTGGCCGATGGGTTGGGTTTTCGTCGCCCTCTTCCTGGGTTCGATCGCCTCCAGCCGAATCATCGCCTGGCGCCGGCAGCCCGACCTTCTGGTGGAGCGAGCGCGCTTCACCCAGGCCGAGGGCATGGTGCCTGGCGATCGCCTGCCGGCCGTCTTCGTCGGCCTGGTCGGACCGATGCTGATGGTCATCACCGCCGGCCTCGACTACCGTTTCGGTTGGCCGCCGGCACTGGAGGCATGGCAGCAGGTGGCCGGAGGCCTGGCCGCGGCGCTGGGTTACGGACTGGCCGTCTGGGCGATGTCGGTCAACCCCTTCTTCTCCGCCGTTGCCCGAATCCAGACGGACCGAGGGCACACCGTGATCGCCGCCGGCCCCTATCGAGTCGTCCGCCATCTAGCCTACGCCGGGGGTCTCCTTTCCGCGCTGACGCTGCCGTTGATGCTGGATGCCCCGTGGGCACTCTTGCCCGGCCTGGCCATGGCGGCGGCCCTCATCCTACGTACCTATATCGAAGACACGGCGCTGCAGGTCGGCTTGCCTGGTTATCGGGAGTACGCTCGCAGCAACCGATCCCGGCTGATTCCAGGTGTGTGGTGAACGTGACGACGCCCGCCCCCGCAGCCAGACCCCGACGGTTCGCTCTCCTGACGTACGGATCGCGCGGCGATGTCGAGCCGTTCGTTGCCCTGGGCGTCGGGTTGCGCCGCGCCGGCCACATCGTTCGCCTGGCTGCGCCCCGGCCCTTCGCACAGCTCGTCCAGAGTGGCGGCCTGGAATTCGTTCCCATCGAAAGCGATCCCGACCAGCTGACCCTGGCTCTCACCGATCGCGCCGGGCTGAGCTGGCCAAGGATGATCGCTCGCATGATTCAACATGTCCTTCCTCTGGCGGCCTCGGCCTTCCGTTCGGCGATGGAGGCGGCCGAAGGGGCAGACGTGGTTGTCCACTCTTTCATGATGAGCGACGCCGGCCACACGCTGGCGGTGCGAAAACGGATCCCCGAGGTCTCGGCTCAGCTTTTCCCCGTTTTCCTGCCGACGGCGGCCTTCCCCGGCGTCGCCGCTCCCGACCTTCCGCTGGGACCCTTCTATCGCCTGGCGACGCATGCCCTGAACACGGCCGTCTTCAAGTACGGTGGGCGATTGCTCTATCGGCGCGTCCGGTCGCAGAACCCGGACCTGCCTGAAATCGCCGCCTGGCCGTTCGACGGGCCGTCCGCCGGCGGTCTTCCGATCCTCTTCGCGTACAGCCCGCATGTCCTGGCGCCGCCGCGGGAATGGCCGCCCAACGCCGCCGTCACCGGCTACTGGGTATTGCCAATACGGGACGGATGGAGACCTCCGGAAGACCTGGTGCGGTTCCTCGAGGCCGGGCCGCCTCCGGTCTACTTCGGAGTCGGCAGCATGCGAACGGCCCGGATGGAGGCGCTGACGAGGATGGCGGTCGAGGGCATCCTGGCAACGGGACAGCGAGGCATACTGAGCGTGCCGACGGGCTCGGTGGAGGATCTGCCTCAGGACAGGTTCAAGGTCGTCGAGGGTATCCCGCACTCCTGGTTGCTCCCGCGGATGCGCCTGGTGATTCACCACGGCGGCGCCGGCACAACCGGCGCCGCCCTGCGGGCCGGAGTCCCGTCTGTCGCCACACCTTTCACCGCCGATCAGTCCTTCTGGGCCCGACGGGTCCGCGCCCTTGGTGTGGGGCCGGCGCCGGTGCCGGCGCACCACTTGACCTCGGCCCGGATCGCGGCCATCATCGACCACGCCCTGCCGGACGCGGAGATGGGGCGGCGCGCAGCGGCTCTTGGTCGGCTGATCCGAGAGGAGAACGGCGTGGCAACCGCCCTGGAAGCCATCGACCGGGCTCTGGCCTGAAGACGTCCGCCTTAACGATGCCCGCAGCCTTCGGGAGGTCCAGCCTGAGCGGGCCTTGAGCCTGCTGATGATTCTGAACGCCCTCGGCTTCGGGGGAGATGCCTTGGCGGTGTTGCTGGTCCTGCGTCAGGTCCCGGCGTCGGGGCGTCTTCGTTTTCGGGATGGAAGGGCTCGTTGGAGCCGCTCCTGACCGGGAGAGCGGACCGATCCCATCGGCGTGGTATGCTAGCGCCACAAATCCGGGGCGTGGTCGGTAGGATTGACGCGCTCAGCTCGACGAAGCTCCTCCCCAACGACGCAAACACATTTCCCGAAGGACATCGAGCATGCCCGATAAGGCGTTTCAGGACTACTACCCGGACAACCTGAGCCAGTGCTACGGGTGCGGCCGGCTGAACGATTCCGGCCTGCATGTCCAGAGCTATTGGGACGGCGAAGAGACGGTGTGCTCCTTCACGCCGCGGCCGTACCACACCGCCATCCCCGGATTCGTCTACGGAGGCCTGTTGGCGTCGGTCATCGATTGCCACAGCACGGGTTCGGCGGCGGCCGCCGCCTATCGCGCCGAGAGCCGGCCGATGGACTCTCTCCCGCCGATCCGATTCGTCACCGCCTCCTTGCGAGTGGAGTACCTGCGCCCGACGCCGATCGAAGGCCCGTTGCTCCTGCGATCCCGCTTCAAGGAGATCGGCCGACGCAAGGTCGTCGTCGACACCGATCTCTACGTCGGGGACGCGCAGTGCGTTCACGGCGAGGTTGTCACGGTGCGCCTGCCCGAGGCACCGGCCCCATCGGAATCAGGTGCGGATCGCGGAGCGGACCGATAAAGCCGCCCGCTGAACCGCGAGCCGACCGCCCGGCGATTACCGACCCGGCCTACGGTGTGCCGAACGATCGGGAAGGACTGCTCGCCTGGACGGAAGTCAACCAGAGGACGGAACAGGCCAGGGTCTACTGGGTCTCGACCGTCGACCCGGCGAGCCGCCCTCACGCCACACCCGTCGACGGCCTCTGGAGGGGCAACCTGCTCTACTTCGGCGGTAGCCCGCAGACCCGCCGCAACCGCAACCTCGAAGGGAATCCGGCTGTGTGCGTCCATCTGGAAAGCGGGTCGGAGGTCGTCATCCTCCACGGGGAAGCGCGCCTCACCCAGGCCGATGAACCTCTCGCCCGCTGGTTGGCCGAGGCCACAACGGCGAAGTACGGCTACCCTTCCCGCCCCGAGGAATACCAAGCAAGCGGGGTCCACGTCTTTCGCCCTTCTCACGCATTCGCCTGGAAGCGGTTTCCGACGGACGCCACTCGCTACCGCTTCGGCCCGGCCTCGGACCGTGACGCGTAAGACGCCCTTCGGGGTCTTCCTTGGGGGCCGCGATCCGCAGACCGCCGGCCTTGCCCGCCGGCTGCGAACGCTGCTCCGGCGCAACCTGCCGGGCGCCATCGAGACCTCCGACAAGGACAACTGGGGAATCGGCCGGGGCACCGGTTACCGAGACACGCTGTTCGTCATCAGCCCACAGAAAGGCTATGTCAACCTGGGCTTCTACGACGGCGCCGCCCTGCCCGACCCCGACGAGCTTCTCGAAGGAGCCGGGAAGCGCCACCGCCACCTGAAGGTGCGCACTCAGAGCCAGCTCCAAGATGCACGCGTGATCCGCCTGATCCAGGCCGCGGTGAGGCGGCCGGTTCTCGAGGGCCGGGCGAGATCGACGGCTGCACGACCACCCAAGGAGGAGACCTGATGGCCCCAGTCGTTTCCCCAGGCCTGGCCCAGATTGGCCAGATCAATGTCCGCGTCCACGATCTGCCGCGTGCCATCGCGTTCTACCGCGATGCGCTCGGGATGAAGTTCCTGTTCGAGGCGCCCGGGATGGGCTTCTTCGATTGTGCCGGCGTGCGCTTGCTGCTGGCGCTGCCCGAAGATGAAGGCGAAGACCATCCGAGCTCGATCCTATACTTCAGGGTCGACGACATCCAGGCAGGCACCGCCTCGTTGCGCGATCGGTCGGTGAAGATCGCCTCCGAGCCGCACCTGATCGCCCACATGCCGGATCATGATCTGTGGATGTCGTTCTTTGAAGACTCGGAGGGCAACAGCATGGCGCTGATGTCCGAGGTTCGGGAAGGGTGATCGCAGCCCGGGATGCGCCCCGAGAGTTTCCGCGCGCCGGGTGCTTCTCTCCGACGGCGGCTCGGGTTGGCCCTTGAAGGGCGGCGATTCCCGCCGTAGAGTCGGGGGACCCTCTGCCGGAAGTAGATCCCAAGGGCCAAGGAGCACCACCCTTCTCGCCGTGCCGACCATGCCAGAGACTTCTTCGTTCAAAGCGAGTTGGCGAGTGCCGGTCGACGCCGATGGAACCTCGGTGGCCTACCACCCGGCCACCACTCCGAACCGGCGCGGCCTGTTCATTTGCGGGCCGAGCGCCGGGGGCCACCTGGCCGAACCTGGAATGCTCCGCCTGGCGGAGCCGCTGCGGCAGGCCGGACTCGGAATCGTGTTATTCAATTTCCTGTACCGGGAACGTGGCGGCCGGCGACCTGATCCCATGCCGCAGCTGCAACGATGCTTCGCCGCCGTCGTCGAATCGACGCTCGAACGGATCGGCGACTCCGGGACCGTGCTGATCGGCGGCCGATCGATGGGCGGCCGCGTCGCCTCGATGATGGCCTCGGACGGCTTCCCCTGCGACGGACTGCTGCTGCTCGCCTATCCGCTCCACCCGGCCGAGCAGCCGCAGAGACTGCGCACAGCGCACCTTGTCCGCATCGGCGTCCCCACCTTGTGCTTCAATGGGACACGCGATCGGCTGTGCTCGCGCGATCTGATGGAGACGGCCGTCACCCCTCTCGGTCGCCGCTGGACGATGCACTGGTTGGAAGGGGCCGATCATGGTTTTCACGTGCTTCGTTCGGCAGGAAGGACCGAGGCCGACATCCTGGCCGAGATAGGCGGCACGACCCAATCCTGGCTCGGCGGCCTGGAGCATCGATCGGCTTGACCTGGCGGGGGGGACCGCCCGGGGGTCGCCAGCGGAGTCAACGAGTTTCGAGGAGGTCGACGATGGACCTGTGGGTCGGCACGAGCGGGTACAGCTACAAGGAATGGAAGGGCGGCTTCTATCCGGCCAAGCTCCCCGACGGGGAGATGCTGCGGACCTACGCCGCGCGCCTGCCCGCGGTGGAGATCAACAACACTTTCTACCGGCTGCCGAAGGCCGAAGTCCTGGAGGGTTGGGCGCAGCAAGTCTCCGGGGACTTCCGATTCGTGCTCAAGGCCTCGCGCCGCATCACTCACATCAAGCGCCTGCGCGACGCCGGCGACGAAACGGCCTACCTGTATCAAACGGCGCTCTCCCTGGGGCGGCACATGGGTGTCGTTCTCTTCCAGCTTCCGCCCAATTTCCAGAAGGACGCCCCGCGGCTGCAAGCCTTCCTGGACGGCCTCCCGGCCGGCCGGGGGGCGGCATTTGAGTTCCGGCACGCGTCGTGGTTCGACGACGAGACTTTCGCCGCTCTGCGGTCGGCCGGCTGCGCGCTGTGCCTGGCGGACATGGAGGATGAGCCGATCAAGAACATCGTCGCGACGGCCAACTGGGGCTATCTCCGTCTTCGCAAAGAGAAGTACACCAAGAAAGCCGTGGCCAAACTGGCCGAGCAGGTGAAGGCCCAGCCCTGGAAGGACGCCTACGTTTTCTTCAAGGACGAGGGCGAGGGCGCCGGGCCCAAGTCCGCCCTACAGTTCCTTGAGCTGTCCCGCGCCTGAGGCTCAGGAGGTGAGTCGTGTGCCGTAACATCAAAACGCTCCGCCGCCCGGATACGGTCCCGACCGAGGATGAAGTGAACCTGGCGGCGCTGCAGTACGTGCGCAAGATCTCCGGGTACCGGGTTCCGTCACGCCGCAATCAGCAGGCCTTCGACGCCGCCGTCGGAGAGGTGGCGAACGCCACCGGGAGACTACTCCAGCACCTGGCGGCGTCGACGAACACGGCCGCGGGATGACCCCGCGCAAGACCCCTGCGCTGCGCCGGCCGCGCAACGCCATGCCCGTCGACGTTCGCCGCGCCTTGCTGGCTGCCGGCCTGATGACGAAGTACCGGCAGCGCCCGCCCTATCAGCGCAACGATTACCTCGGCTGGATCGGGCGGGCCAAGCTTCCCGCGACGAGGCAGAAGCGGATGCAGCAGATGCTGGAGGAACTCAGTCGCGGCCACAGCTACATGAAGATGTCCCACCGTCCGGCGGCGCGTCGGGGGTGAAGGCGACCAACCGGCGAGGCTCCATCGCGCCTCCATGTGCCGGACCGCTGGCGTGATCCCCCGCCGTTCGCCCTGACGGCGACTCGCTCGCGGTCGGCGGGCGCGCCTCGCACCTTCTTGCCGTCCCACCGGTCGGAGCGGGGCCCGCCTCCCCATCTGTCGGTCCGGACTTCGATCCCTTCAGAGAATGTGACCCACCGCGCTGGCAGGGGGAGCCATTCGGCACGGTTCCCGGTGCCCCGCCGGGCCGTACAATCGGGAGGCCATCACACCAGGGAGCCATCCATGAAGGGCAATGATCGTCTCCTCAGCGTTCTCAACGAGCTCCTGGCCGACGAGCTGACCGCCATCAGCCAGTACATGGTCCATTCCGAGATGTGCAATCACTGGGGTTACGCCGGGCTGCACCAGGCGATCGAGAAGCAGGCCATCGATGAGATGCACCACGCCGAGTGGCTGATCGAGCGCCTGCTGCTTCTGGAGGGCAGGCCGGTCGTCTCCAAGCTGAACCTGATGAAGCTGGCCGAGGACGTCGCCGGGATCATCGGCAGCGACCAGGAGGCCGAACTGGGGGCGGTGCGAGCCTACAACGCCGGGATCCGCCTGGCGCGCGAGCTCGAAGACAACGCCACGGCCCAATTGCTGACGGACATTCTCAAGATGGAGGAAGGTCACGTCGAGTGGGCCGAGCAGCAGCGCTCGCAGATCGCCCAGATGGGTCTGGAGACCTATCTGTCGCTGCAGACGGAAGGCGCCGCCTAGGCTCAGGCCCCATCCCACCCTCCGTTGATGTCAGTCTCGCTGCTCCCGACTTGGGAGCAGCGACCGTTTTGCGCTAGAGTCTTCGTATCCTCCGTCCTGCCGTAAAGCTTGTGAGGGTGGCCAACGTGGCCAGTGGCCCTAGCCTACAAGCCATCCTGCGCGACCACGCGCGCCGCTACCCGCGGTGGAATGAGTTCGACCTCTACAAGCTGCTGCATCAGGCGGAGCTCGGCAGCGAACACACCCTGACGGACGGTCGGGCCGCGAGCCAATGGCTCGAACGGGAACTAGCGCACCTTGGGCCCGGGCCGGTCGAGCCCCTCTTCGACCCGATCCGAGCCGATGGTCAGCTCGTGCGCATCCATCTGCGGCCCTGGTTGGGAAAAGGCCTTGATCCTGCCGCACTGCTGGAGGCCTTTCTGCAAACGGCGCGCCAATGGCAGGGGTCCTCGACCGGGCTCGAGGCGGCCCTCCACTCCGCCGAGAGTCTGGCGGAGGAACTGGGTTTGCGGGCGGAGGCGGTGGCCAAGTGCGCCGCCCGGATGAAGCCGCTCGGATTCCCGGCTGTACACCATTCACGAACATTCGAAGCCGAGTATCGCCCAGCGTATCGCGTCGTCGCCGTGTCGTTCCTCCCAGACGGCCTGCTCGCCGGCTCGCTCGGATGACGAAGGCCTCGTGAATTCCGGAACAAGGTCGAACCGAGTCGTTGACTTCCCCCCTGGATGGGATTCCGGTCCGTCCGATTCCCCCCTATACTGCTGGCATCCATAGCCCGGAGAGGCGATCATGCCACGCGTCATTCATTTCGAAATCGCGGCCGATGATCCCGAGCGAGCCGCGGCTTTCTATCGCAAGGTGTTCGGTTGGGAGATTCAGAAGTGGGAGGGCCCGATGGAGTACTGGGTGATCACCACTGGGCCGAAGGAAGAACCCGGGATCGATGGCGGGCTGGGCCGGCGGACGGAACCGGGCGCCGGAACGGAGAACACGATTGGCGTTGATTCGGTCGACAAGGCCGTCGAGAAGGTCGTCGCCGGCGGCGGCAAGGTAACCCGCCCAAAGCACCCCGTCCCCGGCGTTGGCTGGCTCGCCTATTGCGCGGATACGGAGGGGAACCAGTTCGGCTTGATGCAGGACGACCCGTCGGCAAAGTAGCCCGGGGTCTGCCCGTGGTGCGCCCCTACAAGCCAGGCGAGGCCCGCCAGGCCTTCCGCTGACCAGCGGGCCCGACAGCCCTGGGTTTCGGCCTCCCTTTCCAAGCAGCCTTGCTGTGCTATAGTTAACCCGACCTCCCTCCGCCACAACCGGCGAACCCCGTGGAGCGTTGACAAGGACTCAGACATGGAAACGAAGTTGTACGTAGGTAATCTGCCTTACACCGCCACCGAGGAAGAGTTGCAGGCCATGTTCGCCAGCGCCGGGACGGTCAAGACCGTCACGGTGGTGCGTGACCGCGATACAGGCCGCTCCAGGGGTTTCGCCTTTGTCGAGATGGAAACCCAGGCTGACGCGCAGAAGGCGATCAGCATGGTCAACGGCAAGGACCTGGGCGGCCGAGCTCTGACCGTCAACATGGCCCGCCCCAGGGAGGAGCGTTCTGGCGGCCGTCCCGGCGGCGCACGCGGCCGTTCGGGTGGCTCGCGCGACCGGGACTATTAGTCACCCGGGCGACCCGTCCTTGGCCCCCAAGGTCCACGGGCCGCCCTCTCGGAACGACCCTCGCCCCTCCCTCAGGGTTGCGAGGATGCCTTCGACGTGCCGCGCGGGGGATGGCGTGCGCCTCCCCCGCGCCGTGTTTTCCCGTCTGGGACCATCCCCGATCGGGCGAAGGATTGCGGCAGGCGGGTTGCTGCTCCTGGCGGCATCGATCGCCTGCGGCGTGATCGACCCCGCCGCCCCGGCGACACTCCCGTTGCCGTCGCCGACGCCCGGACTCGTCACCCCGTCCTCGATGGAGCCGGCCGCCGGAATCTGCGGAGAGGCGGAGGGATCCGTCGTCACGATCGCCTTGCACCCCGATGTGCCAGATCCCCGATGCGCCGTTGTCCGACCCGAGCAGGTTCTCGAAATCCTTAATGACCGCGACGCCTCGCGACAGGTGTCTCTCGGTCCCTTCCAGTTCGAGGTCCCTGCCGGATCCAACTATCGGCTGGACCAGGCCTTCGGGAGCTACCTCGCGCCGGGAGTCCACCTGGTTCAGGTCCAGCCATGCTGCGGCCCGGAACTCTGGCTCAAGGCCCAATAAGCCGGCTGCGTCAAGGGTGGGTTTTGGCTGCGGCGGCCCCGGCGCAAGCGGAACGAGCCAGCCGCCTTTTTTCCGATCCCAACACGAAGGTCTCGGTATGAAGAACGGAACATGCCGCGGTTCGAAGGGCGGTCTGGTCGCGCCTACGAGCCGCCGCGCATCATCCG
>CAZMVJ010000046.1:0-388 GCA_964569445.1 uncultured Anaerolineaceae bacterium
CCTTGCCGGTGACCTCTTCCTGCTTTATCTCGTCGGGTATCCTGTGGGCCGCTTCTTCCTGGAGTTCATCCGTATCGACATCGTCCTCGCCTATGGGCTGAACTTCAACCAGACGGTGATGCTGGTGACCGCGATTGTCTCGGGCGTGGCAATCTTCGTCCGTCATCGAAGGGCGGGGCGCATAGGCGGGCCGCGGACGAAGGTTTGATTCCGCCATTCCCACATAGGCGGGAATCCAGGCGAGAAGACTCCTACGCCCATTCTCACGCGCAGCGATTGATCTGGACCCCCGCCTCCGCGGGGGTGACCGAGGATTACCCGTCATTCCCGCGCAAGCGGGAATCCAGGCGTCGAGGTCCAGATACGAGTATTCGTGCCCAACCCGGGC
>CAZMVJ010000046.1:488-15125 GCA_964569445.1 uncultured Anaerolineaceae bacterium
CTGGACCCCCGCTTCCCCTTCGGGATCCCCGACGGGATGCGCAGCGCGATGCGAAGCGCAATTCGCGGGGGTGACATGCTGGACATCCGTCATTCCCGCGTAAGCGGGAATCCAGGCGTCGAGGTCCAGATACGAGTATTCGTGCCCAACCCGGGCAACCCTGGACCCCCGCTTCCCCTTCGGGATCCCCGACGGGATGCGCAGCGCGATGCGAAACGCAATTCGCCGGGGTGACGCGAAGGGGTTGCGAGGCGGGCCGATGCGGGCCGCCTCCCCGTAGGACACCCGTCGGATTGAAGCGTCAACGGTCCGACTGCTATAATCCGTCAACGATGACCGAAACACTCATCGAAGCCATCGGCCTGACCAAGGACTTCGACGACTTCCGCGCCGTCGATTCCGTCGACCTGGCGGTGCGACCGGGCGAGGTCGTGGCGCTCCTCGGGCCGAACGGCGCCGGCAAGACGACCACGATTCGGATGCTGGCCTCGCTCCTGACGCCCTCCAGCGGCACGGCGCGCGTGGCCGGCTTCGACATCCGTCGCGATCCGGACGAGGTCCGAGCGCGCGTCGGCCTGCTGACCGAGCACCACGGCCTTTACATGCGGATGCGATCGGAGGAGTATCTCGAGTTCTTCGGCGGCGCCTACCGGATCCCGCGCGGTGTGCTGCGGGAGCGCTCCACCCGGCTGCTCGAGCAGTACGGCCTGGCCGGGGATCGGCGACGGCGGCTGGGGGAATACTCCAAAGGGATGCGCCAGAAGTTGGCGCTGGTGCGGGCGCTGTTGCATGACCCTCCGGTCTTGCTCCTGGACGAACCAACTTCAGCGATGGATCCGGCGAGCGCCTTCCTGGTCCGTGGCAGTATCGAGCAGCTGCGGCAGGACTCGCGCGCCATCATCGTGTGCACCCACAACTTGAAGGAAGCCGAGATGCTCGCCGATCGCATCGCCATCATCCGCGGGGGGCGGTTGATCGCCACCGGGACGGCGACGTCGCTCAAACAAGCGTATCTCGGCCGCCGGCAGATGGAGGTGCGCCTGGCCGGGCCGCTCGATGGGGCGGCTCGTCTCCTTCCGCAGGGTACCCACGTCGTCGCCTCCGGCGCCGACTGGCTCCGCTACGAGACCGAAGACCCCCAAGAGAGCAACCCGCGTTTCCTGCGAGCCCTGGGCCAGGCCGGGATCGACGTGGTGACCCTGGCCGAAGTCGAGCGCAGCTTGGAGGACGTGTACCTGCAGGTCGTCGGCCAGCCGGGGCCGCCGGCGTGAGCGCAGCGGCGGCGCGGCTCGGAGCGGCGCACGGGGCCTGGCTGGTGGCGCGACGCGAGCTCCGCGACCAGAGCCGCGATTGGCGCATCCTGGCGCCGATCGCAATGCTGACCCTGTTCTTCCCTCTGCTGATGAACTTCACGGCGCGGGCGGCGGTCGATTTTGTCAATCGCTACGGCGCGCCGCTCGTGGGCGAGCGGCTGATCCCCTTCCTGCTGCTGGTCGTCGGATTCTTCCCGATCTCGATCTCGCTGGTCATCGCACTCGAGTCCTTCGCCGGCGAGCGGGAACGGCTGTCGCTCGAGCCGCTGCTGGTGACCCCGCTCAGCAACATGCAGCTGTACGCCGGAAAGATGTTGGCGTCGCTGGTGGCCCCGGTGCTGGCCGCCTATCTCGGGATCGTCGTCTACTCGGCGGGTCTGATCCTCCGGCTCGACTGGAGACCGCCCGTGCCGCTGCTGGTGCAGGTCGTGCTTCTCACGACGGCCCAGGCGCTGGTGATGGTGGCGGGGGCGGTCGTGATCTCGTCGCTGACGACTTCCGTGCGAGCGGCCAACTTGTTGGCTTCGTTCATCATCATCCCGGTGGCCCAGTTGGTGATCCTGGAAAGCCTGATCATGTTTTGGGGTCAGTATTCGGTGTTGTGGTACATCGTTATCGGGCTGGTGGTCACCTCAGCCCTGCTGCTGCGCATGGGGATTCACCTGTTCAATCGGGAGGAGCTGCTCGGCCGCGAACTCGACGTGCTCAACCTGGCCTGGGTCGGACGCGTGGTCCGGACCGAGTTCGGCGCCGGCGCGCACAGCCTGCGGGAGTGGTACGGCGGACTCTTCCGCACCAGCCTGCCGCGCTCGCTGCCGGCGCTGGGTCTGGTGGCGCTGGTGATGGTCGTCGGCTACGGCATCGGCTTGTGGGCGGCGCGGCAATGGACGCTGCCGGCGGAGCTGATGACCCTGCGGGCGGACCCACAGGTCGTCCTGGACCACTTGCGCCAGCTCGGGTTTCTTCAGCCGGAGGGCTGGCTGTGGGTCCTGAGCAACAACGTGCGCGCCATTCTGTTGGCCAGCGTGCTGGGTGCTTTCACCTTTGGGGTCCTGGCGCTGGTGCTCTTGACGACCCCGGTGATCATTGTGGGCTACTTCGCCGGAAACCTGGCGCTGGCCGGGGCCTCGGCCGGTACCGTCCTCAGCGCCTTGGTGCTGCCGCACGCACTCGTTGAGATTCCGGCGGCGATGCTGGCCGGCGCCGCCATCGTCCGTTGGGGGATGGTGGTCGTCAGCCCGTCGCACGGACGCTCGCTCGGTCACCACTGGCTGGCCGGGTTCGCCGAGTGGGCGCGCTTGATGGTCGGGTTGGTGGTCCCGCTGCTGGCCGTGGCGGCGGCGATCGAAGTCTTCATTACCCCGCTGATCGCCGTCCGGGTCCTCTTCGGGGGTTGAGCCGATGGCGCGATTGATCCTGCTCGGAACGTCGAACGCCATCCCGGATGAGGCCCATGAAAACACCCACATGGCTCTCGTCGGCGCCGAGGGGGTCGTCCTGATCGATTGCGTCAGCACGCCCAAAGTCCGCCTGGCGCGGGTGGGGATCACCCTCGATTCGATTACCGATCTGATCCTGACCCACTTCCATCCCGACCATGTTTCCGGCGTGCCGCTGCTGCTGATGAACATGTGGTTGATGGGCCGCCAGCGCCCGCTGCGGGTCTACGGGCTGCACCACTGCCTGGAACGGGTGGAAGACATGATGGGCTTCTACCACTGGGAGAACTGGCCCGAATTCTTCCAGGTCGCCTTCCACCGGCTTCCCGAGCGGGAGCGCGTGCTGGTCCTGGAGAAACCCGAGTTCCGTATTTACTCGTCCCCGGTCCGTCATCTCGTGCCGACGATCGGCCTGCGCCTGGAAGCGACGGCGGGCGAGCGCGTCATCGCCTACTCGTGCGATACCGAGCCGACGCCGGCCGTCGTCCGGCTGGCGAGTGGGGCGGGTGTCCTGCTGCACGAATCCTCCGGGGGCAGCCCGGGTCACTCGACGCCGGCCCAAGCTGGCACGATCGCCACGCAGGCGGAAGTCGGCCGGCTGATGCTGATCCACTACCCGGCCGATGGCCTCGACGAAGCGGCCCTGCTGCAACAGGCGCGGTCGACCTTCCAGGGTGATGTCGGCGTCGCCCAGGATTTTCAGGAGTTCGAGTTGTAGGGTGCCCACAGAGCATCCCGGAAGCTTCAAGCTTCCGGGATGCTTCAAACTCCGGTGGTCCCGTCCCGTAAGTTCGTTGAAGAACTTCGCCGCGCCTCAAGACTCCTTCGACCTCACCCCCTGCCCCCTCTCCGCTCCGTGAGTGTCTGCGACAAGGTGGAGCATGGCGGAGCCCCTCTGGGGTGCTGCGCGAAGGGGGTGTAGAACCGCAAGGAGGCGGGGGGCCGAAGGCCCCCCGCCTCCTTGAAAACCTCTCCCTCCCCCGGCCAGGCGCGCGCTCGCTTCGACGTCCCATTTCGCCGGGGGAGGCCCTCCGCTTCGCTACGGGCTGCTCCGCGAGGGCAGGGGTGGGGGCGTCGAGCGACGGCCCTATCACTCGGAGGACTGCGGACCGCCTTCAAGACCAACCGTATGGGGCCTGCCAGAGGTTCGCTTACGAATCTGGGAAGCGCGACACAAGGGGACCGGGGCTAGGGCGCTTTCAGGCTGGCGTGGAGAAAGTGGAAGTCCCCGTGGGGCGGGATCAGCTCCTGGACTTCCACCACGCGGAACTGGCGGGCGCCGATGCGGACGACGTCGTCGACGCGCGGTTCCTGGTCCGTGTTCAGAATCGCCCCCGGATGCTCCTCACCGATCACGACATAGCTGACCTTGTAGATCGCCGGCACCTTGATCCCCTAGCGACCGGTGAGCATGCGATGGCGCAACTTGAAAGACAGGTCGGCGGCCATGTTGCGCATCACCAGGTAGCCCAGGTGGGTGTTGGCCTGGCACAACTGGAGAAAAGCGTCGCGCTTCAAAGCTTGCAGCATGGCGCCGTCGGTCAGGGCGCGCACGGTGGCCGAGCGCGGGCCGCGGTCGACGAGCGACATCTCACCGACGATCTGGCCCGGGCCGAGCTGGACGACGATGCGAGGCTCACCGCCGCCGCCCGGGTTCGTCAGCGTCACTTCGACGAATCCCTGGGAGACGACGAACAACTCGTCGCCGTGTTCGCCCTGAGTCGTGATGATCTCGCCGGACCGGAAGGCCCGGGATTGGCACAAGGCGGCGATCGCTTGCAGCTCCTCCTGGGAGAGCCCCTCGAACAGCGCCGCCTGTCGTAAAACGTTGAGGACGTCGTCCATCGTTGGTCGGGGGGCCTGGCCGCGGCCGCCCGAAGGGCATTCTACAGCATCCTGCATAGAATACAATCCGGCCCGGGGCGACCCCGCCGCCGGGGCGCCAGGCGCCCGCGACGGCGAGCACACCGCCCGCCCGGGAAGCGGCCTATGGTAGAATCGACCGGCTTCGGCCCCGAAACGATGAAAGAACAACCCCGGGCCTCTCCCGCCCCGGCCCGCTTCGCCTCCGACGACGAACCAGGCTGGCCGGAGGCCGTCCACTACTACGCTTTCCGCTTGCGCCAGCAGGGACGCTCCTGGCGCCCGCCGACCGACGTCTACGAGACCGATGCCGAGTTCGTGGTGCTGGTCGAGTTGGCCGGCATGCGCGGCGTGGAGATCTCGGTGACGCTCGAGGAGCAGTTGCTGCGGATTCGCGGCCTGCGGCCGGAGGCCAGAGGGGCGCGGGCCTACCACCAGATGGAGATCAACTATGGCGACTTCGTCGTTGAAGTCCGCCTGCCGGTTCCGATCGATCGCGATCGTATCGACGCCAGCTACAGCGACGGCTTCCTGCGTGTCTCCCTGCCCAAAGCCCAGCCGCGGCACATTTCCGTTACAACCTAGCGGATGACCCGACAGCACCAAGATCCCCTGGCTGGAGCCGGCCCGTCTGCCTCCCGGCGCCCGCTTCCCCCGGCGCGCGCACGCGCCGCCGACCCGGTTCATCCGGCGATTCCGGTCCAAACCCGCGACCCCGACCCGCCGCCGACCTCCGACGGCGACACGCGACCGACGGGATTCCCTTCGGTCATCCCGATCCTGCCGCTGCGCGGGCTGGTCGGATATCCCCACACGCCGATTCCGCTGACGATCGGCCAGCCGCGCTCGGTGCGCCTGATCGACGATGTCGTGGGCGGCGATCGCCTGGTCGGCCTGGTCACCTCGCACCAGCCGGAAATCGAGCAGCCGGGACCCAATCAGCTCTACCGCTTCGGCACCATCGCCGCCCTTGAGCGCATGCTGCGTGCACCCGACGGGACGATTCGTCTGCTGCTGCAGGGCCTGGCGCGCTTCGAGCTGGGCGACTTCGTGACGGAGGAGCCCTTCCTCAAGGCCGAGATCACCATTCGGCCGGAGACGGTCGAAGAAGGGGTGGAGATCGAGGCCCAGGTGCGGGCGGTCAAGGATCAGTTTCGGCAGATCGGCGAGCTGGTGCCGTCTTTGCCGCGCGAGCTCCTGGCCGGCGTGCTGATGCTGGAAGAGCCGATGCACGTGATCTACACGGTCGCCAACTACCAGCGGATGGAGCTCGAGACGGCCCAGGCCATCCTCGAAGACGAACGCGCCTCCGAAAAGCTCAAGCGGCTGAACACGGTCCTGGCGCGCGAACTGGAGGTGCTCTCGCTGGGCCAGCAGATCCAGCAGGAAGCGCGCACCGAGATCGACAAGGTCCAGCGTGAGTACTTCCTGCGCGAGCAGCTCAAGGCCATCCAGCGCGAGCTGGGGGAAGGCGACGGGCAAGCGGCCGAGGTGGAGGAGCTGCGCCGCAAGATTGACCTGACCGGGATGTCGGAAGAGGCCGACAAGCTCGCCCGGCGCGAGCTCGATCGCCTGGCCCGGCTGCCGACGGCCGCCGCCGAGTACGGCGTCATCCGCGGCTATCTGGATTGGCTGGTGTCGCTCCCCTGGTCGCGGTCAACCTCCGACAACCTCGATCTGGCGCACGCCCGTCAGGTGCTCGATCAGGATCACTACGGTTTGAAGGACGTCAAACAACGCATCCTGGAGTACCTGGCGGTCCGCAAACTCAAGATGGAACAGACGCCGCCCGATGCAGACATGCCGCGCGACGCCATCCGGCGCGAGCGGGAAGGCGTCATCCTGTGTTTCGTCGGACCGCCGGGCGTCGGCAAGACCTCCCTGGGACAGTCGATCGCCCGGGCGA
The DNA here is from genome assembly GCA_964569445.1 of uncultured Anaerolineaceae bacterium. GTDB lineage: Bacteria > Chloroflexota > Anaerolineae > Anaerolineales > E44-bin32 > DATEVL01. Next base: position 7,010 of record CAZMVJ010000046.1, read on the forward strand.
TGGGCCGCCAGTTCATCCGGTCGTCCCTCGGCGGCGTCTCGGATGAGGCCGAGATCCGGGGTCACCGCCGCACCTATGTCGGCGCCATGCCGGGGCGCATCCTGCAAAGCCTGCGACGGGTCGAATCGCGCAACCCGGTCTACATGCTCGACGAGGTCGACAAGCTCGGCCGCGATTTCCGCGGCGACCCGGCTTCGGCGCTGCTGGAAGTGCTCGACCCGGAGCAGAATCGCGAGTTCCGCGACCATTACCTGGAAGTGGCCTTCGATCTGTCGCAGGTCATGTTCATCACCACCGCTAACTGGCTGGACACCGTCCCCGGTCCGCTGCTCGACCGGATGGAAGTCATCCAGCTTTCCGGCTACACCGAGGCAGAGAAGGCCGCCATTGCCCGGGATTACCTGGTGCCGCGGCAACTGCGCGAGAACGGACTCGAAGCCGGCTCGGTGCGGATCAGCGAGGCGGCGCTGCACAAGGTCATCCGGTCCTACACGCGCGAAGCCGGCGTTCGCAGTCTCGAACGGGAGATCGGACGGCTCTTTCGCAAGCTGGCCACCCGACGGGCGGAGGGCGAAGACACGCCGGACGAGGTCGGCGAGGCGACCGTCGACGCTCTTCTCGGCCGCCCCCGTTTCCTCGGGGAGGTCGAGATCGCCGAGCGCACGTCCATCCCGGGAGTCGCCACCGGATTGGCTTTTACGCCGGTGGGCGGCGAAGTCCTCTTCATCGAGGCCACGGCCATGCCGGGCGGCCGCGAGTTCCTGTTAACCGGATCGCTGGGCCAGGTCATGCAGGAATCGGCTCGTGCGGCGCTGTCCTACGTGCGCTCCGCCAGCCGCGAACTCGGGATCTCGCCTGGCTTCTGGCGGCGGCACGATATCCACCTGCATATCCCGGCCGGCGCCCAGCCGAAAGACGGGCCTTCGGCGGGGGTCACCATCGCCACCGCCCTGGCGTCGTTGGCGACCGGGAAGCTGGTTCGCCGCGAGGTGTGCATGACCGGCGAGATCACCCTGCGCGGCCAGGTGCTGCCGATCGGCGGAGTCAAAGAGAAGGTGCTGGCCGCCCATCGGGCGGGCCTGCGGACGGTCATCCTGCCGAAGCGGAACGAGCCGGACCTGGAAGACGTGCCGGAAGATGTCCGCCGCGATCTGGGGTTCGTCTACGCCGAGGACATGCGTCAGGTTCTCGGCGCGGCTCTGACGGGCGCGGCGCGAAAAAAGAGCAATGGGCGCCCCGGGCGCCCATCGCCGGCTGCGAAACCTCGCCGGGGAAGAGGCCGCTAACCATGGCGAAAGTCCTCGTCGTCGACAACGACGCCACCACGGTCTCCCTGCTCCGCATCCTGCTCGAGCTCGATGGGCATACCGTTCTCGACTGCGGCCTGGCCTTCCATGTCCTGGAGACGGTCTCGCGGGAGAAGCCGGACCTCATTCTGATGGACGTCTTTCTGACCGGCGGCGACGGCGTGGCCCTCCTGCGCCAAATCCGGGCCGAACCGGCCACCGCTCGCCTGCCGGTGGTGATGACTTCGGGGATGGAACTCTCCGAGCAATGCGCCCAGGCGGGCGCCAACAGCTTTCTCCTCAAACCCTACTCACCGGAGCAACTGGCTGCCACCATGAAACAGATTCTTGATCACAAGCGCGGTTCCGACGCGCCGGCCGAGGCGCCATGACCGGCCGTCGCGGCCGTTCCGGGAAGCGCTGGGCGGTGATGGATCTGCATATGCACACCCCCGCCTCTACCGATTTCCAGGAAACCGACGTCGGTTACCTCGATGTGCTGCGCCGCTGCGAGGCGCGCGGGCTCGATCTGGCGGCGTTCACCGACCACAACTCGATCGCCGGCTACGGCAAGATGTTGGAGGAAATCCAGCAGTACGAGATGCTCGAGTCGCTCGGCCGGCTGGCGCCGGAAGAGGCGCAGAAGCTGGCCGAGTACCGCCGCCTGCGGCAGCGCATCCTGCTGCTGCCCGGTTTCGAGTTCACGGCGACCTTCGGCTTCCACATTCTCGGCATCTTCCCGCCGACGACCAGCGTGCGCGAGGTCGAACACTTGCTGCTCAACCTGCGCGTCCCGGGCGAGGCCCTCGACAGCGGCTCCTCCAACGTCGGCGCCACTTCCGATGTCCTTTCCGCCTATCGGCTGATCAACGAGGCCGGCGGGCTGGCGATCGCCGCCCACGCCAACTCGAGCAACGGTGTGGCGATGCGCGGCTTCAACTTCGGCGGACAGACGAAGATCGCCTACACACAGGATCCCAACCTGCACGCCCTGGAGGTCACCGACCTCGACGCCCGCGGGCACAGCCGGACGGCCGGTTTCTTCAATGGGACGAAGCCGGAGTACCCCCGTCGCATGCATTGTATACAGGGTTCGGACGCGCACCGGCTGCGCACCGATCCGGCCAACAAGAAGAACCTCGGCGTGGGGGACCGCGCCACCGAGGTGCTGGTGGACGAGGTCTCCTTCGACGCGCTGCGCGAGCTCTTCAGCAGCAACGACTTCGCCCGCACCCGGCCGCACTGGCCGGCGGCGGAAGAGGCTTTCGATTTCATCCAGCAGGCTCAGGAAGAGGGGCCGTCGATCAACCAGGCCTTCCACGAGTCGATGGCACAGCGCGGCGGCAAGCTCTATGCCGTCATCGCCGACATTTGTGCGTTGGCCAACACCCACGGCGGGACCCTCTACATCGGCCTGGACGCCGACCCAGCCAAACCGCCCACCGGAGTCCCCAATCTGGAAAGCGCCGTGCGGGCGTTGGAGAAGGAGATCCGCAGCCGGATCAGCCCGCCGATCGAGTGCCAGGTCGACACGCAGAAGACGCGCGGAAAGACGGTCCTGCGCGTGCTGGTGCCGCACGGGGACGATCCGCCTTACGCCGTCGACGACAACAAAGTCTACGTCCGCGACGAGGCCGAGACCGAGCTGGCCGTGCGCGATGAGATCGTCCAGCTCGTTCGGCGGACGGCCGGGCCGCCGGTGATGCGCCCGCAACAACCCGAGGCGGAGGGGCCGGCTGCCACGGAGTCCCCGCCGCCCCCCAGCGGCCCAGCCGGGCCGCCCCGTACGGGCGTCGAGGTGGTTGAGGTCGAAGAGCGCGACGCCGTTCGCTACTACACCATGCGCGATCTGCGCAATGGAAACGTCGTCAAGAACGTCACCCAGGCCTCCGCCCGCCGCCTGTGGCACTACGCCATCAGCGAGTTCGATCGCTTGCCGGCCGACCTCGCCAAGGCGGCCGTTTCCTGGCAGGGCGATCTGGGGATCCTCAAAGAGCAGCACCGCGGAACGCGCAAACGCTATGACCTTTCCCAGCGTCTGGCCGGAAAGGTGCGCGTTTTCTTCGGGGTCACCGAAGACGGTTTGCACGGGGAGTGGCGGCGATTGGTGGGCGCCGAGGCCGAGTGACCGGCTCCTCGGCCGGTACCGGAGCGGAGGGGCCAGTCCGCCCCCCGTCGGTTCCCGCCGCGATCGTGCGGACCTTCCGGTGGGACGACTGGCCTTCTGTCCTGGCCTTGTGGCAGAACGCCGGGCCGGGCGTTCACCTGGGCCGTTCCGACACGCCGGACGAGATTCGCAAGAAGTGGGAGCATGACCCCGACCTCTTCCTGGTAGCCGAGGAAGACGGCCGGGTCATCGGCGCGGTTCTCGGGGGCTACGACGGGCGCCGCGGCATCGTCTACCACTTGGCGGTGAGGCCTCACCGTCGGCAGAACGGGATCGGGCGGGCGCTGATGGCCGAAATGGAACGTCGGCTGGCAGGCAAGGGCTGCGTCAAGTCCTATCTGCTGGCAACCCCCGAGAACCAGGATGCGGTGGCCTTCTACCGGCGGCTCGGCTGGCAGATCATGGACATGGTGCTGATGGGCAAGGAGTTGGAGTGAGAGTCGGAATCCTGACGGTCTCGGACCGCTCGGCGCGCGGCGAGCGCGAAGACGCCTCGGGGCCGGCGCTGGCGGCCTACCTGCGCGCTCACGGATGGCCGGTCGAGCGGACGGCGGTCGTCTCGGACGATCAGACGGGGATCGAGTCGCAGCTGGTGACGTGGGCGGGGGAGCATCTGGACCTGATTCTCACCACCGGCGGCACCGGCTTCTCCCCGCGTGACCACACGCCCGAGGCCACAGCGGCGGTCTGCGACCGGATGGCGCCGGGCCTGGCGGAAGCGATGCGGCAGGCCGGTTCCGAAAAGACCCCGCATGCGATGTTGTCGCGCGCCGCCGCCGGGATGCGGGCCAGGACCTTGATCGTGAATCTACCCGGAAGTCCCCAGGGGGCCGTCGAAAGCTTGCAGGTCCTTCTGCCGGCTCTGCAGCACGGGCTGCACCTCTTGCGCGACGACCCGGAAGCCGAATCAGGCCACCGCCCGGCGTAACCGCGCCGATAACTTTCCTTGACGGCGGCGCTGTCGGACCGAAGGTCCATTCGAAGGGCCGATGGCGGGACGGCTTGGGTGAGACGGTAACGCCGGAAGTCCTGCTCGAGACCTCACATTCGGGGACCGTGTAGGGGAAGGTTTCAAACCCGCCCCTACCCAGGGAAGGGATCGCCATCCCGGCCCAGCTCTCGAGCTCCGCCACCGCCTGACCGAGCGCCGCCGAGATCCGCGAGGACCGCATGTCATTCCGGACCCGCCTGAGTCCCGGGCTTCAATGACTCGCCGACGCTCTTCGCGCCGCTTCGTCCTCGGCACTTTCTTCGTCTTCATCTTCCTCCACCAGACCGATCGCTTGCTGATCAGTCCGCTCACAACGGACGTCATGGCGACCTTCTCCATCACCAAGACGCAGATGGGCATGGTCTCCTCGGCGGCGCTGCTGGTGGGCGGCGTGCTATTCCTGGCCTGGGGCTATCTCTACGATCGCTATGCGCGTGCGCCGCTGCTGGCGCTGGCCTCGGCCGTGTGGGGCGCCACGACCTGGTTGAGCGCGCGCGCCCCGACCTTTCCGACCTTCCTGGTGGCGCGGGCCAGCACCGGCATCGACGATTCGAGCTACCCCGGCCTGTACAGCCTGATTGCCGACTACTTCGGCCCGGCCGTGCGCGGCCGCATCTACGGCATGCTGCAGCTCGCTCAGCCGATGGGTTTCCTGGCGGCGACGGTGCTGGCCCTGACCCTCGGGAAGTCGCTCGGGTGGCGCAATCTGTTCCTGATCACGGGGACGGCCGGGATTCTCCTGGCGTTTGTCATCTACTTTGGTGTCCGCGAGCCGCCGCGCGGCCAGAGCGAGCCCGAGCTGCAGGGGATCGAGCAAACCGGACGCTATCGCTTCGACCGGCGGCAGGCGGCGGCATTGCTGCGCAAACGGAGCCTGCTGCTGCTCTTCGCCCAGGGTTTCGTCGGTGTCTTCCCGTGGAACGTCATCACCTTCTGGTTCTTCGCTTACCTCGAGCTCGAGCGCGGCTATGACGAGATGCAGATCCTGCTGACGATGGCGCCGGCGGTGCTGGTGCTTTCAGCCGGCTATGTCGTGGGGGGATCGTTGGGCGACCGTGCCTTCCGCCGCACGCCGCGCGGGCGGCTGCTGGTCTCGGCGGTCGGCGTACTGGTGGGGGCGGTGTTCCTGACGGCGACGATGAGTGTCCCCAGCACTCAGCCGGGGCTGTTCCTGGCGCTTCTCTTGGTGACGGCGCTCTTCGTTCCATTTGCCTCGCCCAACGTCGTGTCCACCGTGCAGGACATCACGCTTCCCGAAGTCCGCAGCACGGCGATCTCGGTGCAATCCTTCGTCGAAGAGGGCGGGGCGGCCCTGGCGCCGTTCCTGGCCGGATGGTTGGCGGACCAGTCGTCTCTCCACAATGCCATCCTGACGATTTGCGTCAGCGCCTGGCTGATCGGCTCGGTCTTCCTGGCCTTCGCCGCCCGCGCCGTCCCGCACGACATCGAGACCCTTCGGTCTCAACTGCGGGAACGGGCTGCCGTCGAGAGGGCCGGCGGAGCTCCCACCGAAGCCGTCCCGTCGGGTTAGGCTCTCCTCGCCTCATGAACCTGGCAGGTTGCGAAAAAACGGCGACCGCCGTCCAACCCCCACCCCTTGCCCCCTCCCCCTGCGCCCGAGTAGGCTCACGCCCCAAGTTTTTCGTGCAGGGGGAGGGGAGGGTATTTCTGGGGGGTAGGGGGAGCAAAGCTCCCCCTACCCCCCAGACCTCCTACCCCCTCTCCGCCATGTGCCTGAAGATCTAGGCCTCGCAGTCCGCGGAGAGGGGGCAGGGGGTGAGGCCGGAGGCAGGTTCTTCCGTAGCCGCCCGGTGCGACCGCGCATCCCAGGCTGGTCCAGCCGCTTGAACCGTCTGAGCCTAGTCCAGCTTTGCAATTCACTCCCATGACGTGGGGGCAGAGAGTCCTTCACCCCGCCGGGGACGAATTCCTTCTCCTCCCGGGTTCTGCGCATAGGCAATGTGGCAAAACTCGGCCAACGTGGTGCCATTTGCCAGGCTTGACCGGTCCCCAGAGGGCTGGTACGATGGCAGGTGACCCCATCCCCCCTGGGGGGGGGTGCCAGCTGATCGAAGGGGCCGAGGTCTCCCCGGAGTGAGCCGGGGAAGGCAGCCTAGGACCGGTCGAAGAGGAGGAGCCAATGGAAAAGGCCGAGACGCTCAAACGCCTCAAGACGATCGAGGGCCACGTTCGGGGCATCGGGCGCATGGTGGAGAACGACACCTATTGCATCGACCTGATCCGTCAGATCCAGGCGGTACAGGCGTCGCTGGCCAAGCTGAACTCGAACATCCTCGACAGCCATCTTCACTCCTGTCTGATCACGGCCGTTCGCGGCAAGGACATCGGCGAACGGGAGCGTGTCCTGCAGGAGATCGCCGAGGTCTACAGTATGGCGGCGCGCTCCTGACGCGCCCCAAGGAGACGAAATGGAATCACGGACCTACGCCGTTCCCAACATTTCGTGCGGGCATTGCGTCCACACGATCCAGACCGAGTTGCGCGACCTTAAGGGGATCACGCGCGTCGAGGTCAGCCAGGCGGACAAGCAGGTGGCAGTCGACTTCGAGTCGCCGGCGACCGACCAAGGCATCCGCACGGCCCTGGCCGAGATCGACTACCCGGTCGCCGGGTAGCGCTCCCCGGCGGTTGATCAGGGCGCCATGACGACGGCCGAGACGACGCGCCACGTGACCCTGCCGGTCACGGGGATGACGTGCGCCAACTGTGTCTCGACGATCGAGCGCAATCTGCTGCGGCTGGACGGCGTAGAGGAGGCTTCGGTCAGCCTGGCCTCCGAACGCGCCAACGTCGTCTACGACCCGAGCAAGATGAATCCGACCCGGCTCGTCGAGCGAGTCCGGCGCGCAGGGTACGATGTCGCCCTGGGGGACGTCGATCTTTCGATCCAGGGTCTGGCCGACGACAATGATGCCCGCCGGTTGGAGCAGTCGCTGCGGGCGAACCCCGGCGTCGTCGAGGCCCAGGTGAACTACGCCGCCGAGCGGGCGCGCCTGCGTTACCTGCCGACCCTGCTGACGCCGGCCGACGTGCGCAAGGCGGTCGAAGAACAAGGATTCGAGGCGATCGAGCTCGGCGCCGGCTCCGAGGACGTCGAGCGCGCGGCGCGGACGCGCGACATCACGCGCCAGCGCCGGCGTCTGATCGTCGGTCTGGGTTTCACCATCCCGCTCTTCGCCCTGTCGATGGCCGCCGATCTCGGGCTGCTGCCGATGGCGTGGCGGCATGCGGCACTTTTCGGCTGGGTGCAGTGGGCGCTGGCGACGCCGGTCCAGTTCTACTCCGGCGGCCAGTACTACAGCGGGGCCTTCAAGGCGCTGCGCAACGGCGCCGCCAACATGGACGTGTTGATCGCCATGGGCTCGTCGGCCGCCTACTTCTACTCCGTGGCGGTCGTCCTCGGCCTGGCGAGCGGCCACCTGTACTTCGAAACCGCCGCCGTCATCATCACTTTGATCGTCCTGGGAAAGTTGCTGGAGGCCCGAGCGCGTGGGCGGACGAGCGACGCCGTCAGGCGTCTGATGCGCCTGCGCCCGGAAACGGCGCGCGTCGTTCGAGGCGGCCAGGAACTCGAAATCCCGGTCGAGGAGGTGCGCGTCGGCGACGTTTTCGTCGTCAAGCCGGGGGAGAAGATCCCGGTCGACGGGCGCG
>CAZMVJ010000046.1:15135-16611 GCA_964569445.1 uncultured Anaerolineaceae bacterium
TCGATCGTCGAGGGTGCGTCGGCGGTCGACGAGTCGATGCTCACCGGGGAGTCGATGCCGGTGGAGAAGGGCGCTGCCGACGAGATCATCGGCGGGACGCTCAACGGCTTCGGCCGCCTGAAGGCCGAAGCCCGGCGCGTCGGCACGGACACGACCCTGGCGCAGATCGTCCGCCTGGTCGAGCAGGCGCAGGCCACCAAGGCTCCGATCCAGCGCCTGGCGGACCGCGTCTCGGCGGTCTTCGTCCCGATCGTCCTGGCAATCGCCGCGCTGACATTCCTGGCCTGGTATTTCTTCGGCCCGGCTCCGGCCACCGGCAACACCATCCTGGCCCAGGCCATGATCCACGCCGTGGCCGTGCTGGTCATCGCCTGCCCGTGCGCCATGGGCCTGGCGACGCCGACAGCCGTGATGGTCGGGACAGGGCGGGGCGCCGAGATGGGGATCCTCTTCAAGTCCGGCGAGGCGCTGGAGACGGCCGGCCGCGTCACCGCCGTGATCCTGGACAAGACCGGGACGATCACTCAGGGGCACCCCGCCGTCGGCGAGATCACGCTGTTCAACGGAGCCGGCGCCGAGGCCGAGTTCCTGCGCCTGGTCGCCGGAGCCGAGCTTGGCTCCGAGCACCCGCTGGCCGAGGCGGTTGTGGCGGCGGCGCGCGCACGCGGGATTGTCCTCCCAGAACCCGAGAGCCTCCAGGCCGTGCCGGGAGAGGGTGTCGAGGCGCAGGTGGATGGCCACAACGTCCTGGTGGGCACGGCCGACTTCCTCGTCCGCCACGGCGTTCAGCTCGATGGATTGAAGCGGACCGTCGAGAGTGTCCAACAGCAGGCGCGGACGGCCGTCGTGGCGGCGATCGACGGACGCGCCGCCGGTGTCTTGGCCGTGGCCGACTCGGTCAAGGACGGTTCGCCGGAAGCGATTCGACAGCTGCGGGCGATGGGATTGCGCGTCCTGATGATCAGCGGCGACAATCGGGCGACGGCCGAAGCGATCGGTGCGCAGGTCGGACTGACCGAGGACGAGGTCCGGGGCGGAGTGCTTCCCGGCGGCAAAGCCGCCGAAGTGGAGAGCCTGCAGATGGCCGGCCTGAAGGTGGCGATGGTCGGGGATGGGATCAACGACGCACCGGCTCTGGCCCGCGCCGACGCCGGCCTGGCCATCGGAACAGGCGCCGATGTCGCCGTCTCGGCGGCGCCGGTGACACTCATTGGCGGCGACCTGCGCGGCGTCCCGCGGGCGATCGGACTTTCCCGCCAAACCCTGCGAATCATCCGCCAGAATCTATTCTGGGCGCTGTTCTACAACGTCGTCCTGATCCCGGCGGCGGCGTTTGGACTGCTGACCCCGATTCTGGCAGCCAGCGCCATGGCCTTCTCTTCGGTGTTCGTCGTGAGCAACAGCCTGCGTCTCCGCAAAGTCCGCCTGGCGTAGCAGCTTGCCGAAAAACAGCTCCGCTCGTCGAACCCCCACCCC
>CAZMVJ010000047.1:0-16562 GCA_964569445.1 uncultured Anaerolineaceae bacterium
ATTCCCGCGAAGGTCGAAGACACCCGAAGCGGAGCGGAGTGGTGCGGGAATCCAGAACCTATGGAGCCTGGGCCCCCGCTTCCCCTCCGGGATGCGAAGCGCGATTCGCGGGGGCGACAAGTGGGCTTGCCCTGGCACGAAAAGGAGGGCCGGGGAACTCCGGCCCTCGTTGAATCTGGGAAACGGCCTGCGCTAACGCGGCTGTCTATGATCGACGCGGCCCGCTGCGCCCGCGGTCACCGCCTCCCCCGCGGTCACCGCCGCGGCCCCGATCCCCACCGCGGTCGCCGCCGGGGCGCGGACGCCGGGCGGAGCCCTTGTCGTGCTCCATCGCTTCCTCGGCTGTCCAGTTTTCCAGCACCGCCTGGCGCGATAGGCGGATACGCCCGTCGCCATCGATGTTGATAACCATCACCGTCAACTCGTCGCCCACTTTGGCGATATCCTCGACCTTCTCCACCCGTTGACTGTCAAGCTGCGAGATATGAACCAGCCCGTCGGTGCCGGGGAGGATCTGGACGAAGGCGCCGAAGTCGGTGGTGCGCACGACCTTGCCGGTGTAGATACGCCCGATGACGGCTTCCTCGATCAGGGCTGAGATGCGCGCGACGGCCTTCTGGGCGCTGGTGCCGTCGACGGCCGAGACGAACACGGTGCCGTCGTCCTCGATGTCGATGCGGGCGCCGGTCTCCTCCTGGATCCCGCGGATGACCTTGCCCCCCGGCCCGATGATGGCGCCGATCTTCTCCGGATCGATCTTGATCACCGTCATGCGCGGGGCGTGGGCCTTGAGATCGGGCCGCGGCCGGGGCATGGCCTTCTCGATCACGTCCAGCACCTGCAGTCGCGCCTGGCGCGCCTGATCGAGGGCTTCGGCCATGACGGCCGAGGTCAGGCCCTTGATCTTGATGTCCATCTGCAGGGCGGTGATGCCCGCCCGGGTGCCGGCGACCTTGAAGTCCATATCGCCCAGGTGGTCCTCGACGCCCTGGATGTCGGTCAGGACGGCGTAGCGATCGTCGTCCTTGATCAGGCCCATGGCGATGCCGGCCACCGGCGCCTTGATCGGGACGCCGGTATCGAGCAGTGCCAGGGTCGATCCGCAAACCGACGCCATCGACGTCGAGCCGTTGGACGACAGGACCTCCGACACCAGGCGCAGCGTGTAGGGGAAGTCCTCCTCCGGCGGCAGGACGGCCAGCAGCGCCCGCTCGGCCAGGGCGCCGTGCCCGATCTCGCGCCGGGACGAGCCGCGCAGGGGGCGGACCTCGCCGGTGGAGAACGGCGGAAAGTTGTAGTGGTGCATGTAGCGCTTTTCTTCCGCCGGCGAGAGCCCATCGAGCTTCATGCGCTCGCGCGGCGTCCCCAGCGTCGCCAGGGTCAGCACTTGCGTTTCACCGCGGGTGAACAGGCCGGAGCCGTGGGCGCGCGGGCTGAGATCAACCTCGGCGCTGAGCGGGCGGATATCCTTCAGGCCTCGTCCATCGGGCCGTCGACCGGCGGTCAGGATGCGCCGGCGGACTTCTTCCTTGTAGATGTCGTTGAGCACCGCCCGGACCTGGTTCTCTTCGAACGTCCCCTGGCCGGCGAGCGCCTCGACCGCCTGGTCTCCCAACGTGCGCTGGAACTCGGCATGCTGCTCTTTGGTCCGGGCGTTTTCGAGCCCGGCCGTGACCCGATCGCCGACCCACCCGCGAATCGCACGCTCGACCGCCTCGTCGTGGCCGCGGCTCTTGTAGGTCGCCTTGGGCTTTCCGACTGCGGCGCGCATCTCTTCCTGCAGCGTGATGATCGGCTGAAGGGCGCGGTGGCCGGCGTCGAGGGCGGCGATCATCACCTTCTCGTCGACCTCGTTGGCGCCGCACTCGACCATCAGGATCGCCTCTTTCGTACCGGCGATGCGCAGGTCGATGTCGGAGAGGTCGATCTCGGCGAAGGTCGGATTGAAAACGAAGGTGCCGTCGATCCGTCCGACGCGCACGGCGCCGACCGGGCCGCCGAAGGGGATGTCCGAGATCGTCAGCGCCATCGAGGCGCCGTTGATGAGCAGCACGTCGACTGGATTCTCCCCGTCGGACGAGAGGGCATACAGCAGAACCTGGACGTCGTTGCGCATGTCCTTGGGGAACAGCGGCCGCAGCGGGCGGTCGGTCAGGCGCGCCGTCAGGATGGCGGCCTCCGACGGACGCCCTTCGCGGCGGAAGAACGAGCCGGGGATGCGCCCGCCGGCGTACAGCCGCTCTTCATAATCGACCGTAAGGGGAAAGAAATCGATGCCTTCGCGCGGCGTCTCGCTCATCGTCGCCGCGGCGAAGATCATCGTGTCGGCCAATCGGACGGTGACCGCCCCGCCCGCCTGCATGGCGAGCTTGCCGGTCTCGATCGTCAGCGTCTTGTCGCCGACGGTGGCCTGGAACTTACGTGCCTCTTGCATGAAAAGACCCTCCGCGAGGGCGCCCTGCGAGGGTCAGGGACTGGAGGCCGGCCATCCGGAAAGCCCCGATGGACGATCTCCAATTCCCAACGCCCGGCAGGCGTCCGCGCATTGAACGTGCCTCGGATCGGGAAACGCCGATCCGCTTTCGACCAACGACTGCGGGCGACGGGCGGTTCGCCGGACCCAGCTCCGTCACCATCTTCCTCGCTACTTGCGGCGGATGCCCAGTCGCTCGGTGAGAGCCAAGTAGGCGGGGGCGTCCATGCGTCGGACGTAGGCCAGGTGACGCCGGCGCTGACCGACCAGGCATAGCAGACCGCGCCGCGACGACTCGTCGTGCTCATTCGCGCGCAGGTGATCGGTCAGTTGTTCGATGCGCCGGGTGAGGATGGCGATCTGGACTTCGGGGGAACCGGTGTCGGTCCCGTGCCGATGGAACTCGTTGATGGCTTGGGTTTTCACTTCCTTGGAAAGCGGCATGACATCTGCTCCTTTTGGCAGGTCGCCCGACCGGCAGCCCGCAGGCCGCCAGGGGGTCTAGTCGGAACGCGAGGCAGTATACCATACGGGCACGATGCGATCGGGAGAGAACTCTCCAGTTGCAGGAGACCCTCCGCGCTGAGCGGAGGCCGGGCCCCAGGGGCGTGGCCCGGCCGAAGTCCCTCGCCTCGCTCGGGATGATATTGAAGCGCGCTCCGTAGGACTCCGCCGAGACCTTCGACTGCGCAGGGAGGGGAATCTACTTTGAAAAGGGAACTCAGCGCGCCTGTGGCGGTTCGATCGTCTCGCCCAACCGTAACGCTTCCCGCACCGCCTCGCGCTGCCGCGGGGGAAAATCGCTCAGCGTCTGGCGAGCCACCCGCGTCGCGCCGGGGCGGGCGTGCTCGATCTGGTCCACTAGGAAGCGCGCCGTTTCGGGCGGGCTGCGACGAGCGGCGACGCGGACGACCTCCAGGTAGGCGCGCCAAGCCTCGCCGGACACGGGCACCGGCGCCGCTTCTAGGACGGCGAAGACCCGAGGCAGGTCATCCGGGTTCAAGTCGGGGACAATGTCCTCCAGGGCGAGCAGAGCCACCGTCGTTGGCGCCCCGTCCGCGTGCAGGTCGTTGGCCGCCGTCCTCCAAAAGAGGTCGGGGTCGCCCCGCCAGAGGCGCCTCTGGGGTCCCACGGCCAGCCGCTCCAGCAGCTGGGGATCCTCGGCGGTCTCGCTCCAGGTGGCAATCCAATCCGGCAAACTGGCCAGAGGCTGCCTTTCCAGAAGGGAAATCGCCAGCCAGCGGGACTCCATTACCGGCGTCGCCCACAGTGTCTCGGCCGCCATCGCTCCGGCGTATGAGTCGGCGTCGGCCCGGCCCACCAGGGCCTGCTGCAGGGCGCGCATCACGGCCGCCGGGACGCCGAGCGAGCGGATGGTCCCGGTGCGGCCACCGCTGGAACCCGGCCGGACCCGGACGGCGTAGAAATCCAGCAGATCCAGGCATCGGCTGCGCAGGCGCACCGGATCGCCGAAGACCTCGGCCACGTGATCAAGTTGGTGTTGAAGTCGGGAGAGTTCAACGGCGGGCATGGAGGAGGAGCTCCTGAGCCGAGGCCCAAGGAATTGGCTTCCTACCGGTGTTCGGTTCCATTGCCTGTCATGCACGGGAAGACGGCAACGAGCGAATTCACGCCCACCCCTTCCCCTCCCCCGGCCCGGACCTCACGCTTGCCAGTGGGATCGGCGCCGGGGGAGGGGAGAATTCTCTGAAGGAAGGGGGCGGCTCCGCCGCCCCCTTCCTTCAGAAACATCCACCCCCCTCTCCGCACTTGACCACACGGTCGGGCGTCAGGCCCCACTGCGGAGAGGGGGGCAAGGGGGGTGAGGCGGAAGGCGGGACTACCGAAAATGGAGCCGCGCACTAACACCGCAGGCATCAGTAGGACCGGGCGAAGATGGCCATCTCTTTCGCCGGCTTCCCGCAGCGGATGCAGCTCCCCGCCCCGCCGGGCTGATCCAGCGGGATGTTGCGCGTCGTGGCCTTGGTGTCCTGCTGGATGACGGCCTCGCACTCGGGTTCGCCGCACCACCAGGCCTCGGCCCAGCCTCCTTCGACGGCCCGCTGGAAGGCGAGGTAGTCGCTCGGGTGTTGGGTGTTCTCCTGGCGGAACGCCAGGGCGCGCTGGTGCATGGCGCGCTGGATGTCGTCGAGCAGATCCGCCACTGCGCGCTCCAGGCCCTCCTGCGGCACGAACGACCGTCCCTCCTTGCCCGGACGATCGCGCCGCGCCAAGGCCACCGTCCCCTTGGCCACGTCCTTCGGCCCGATCTCGAGGCGCAGCGGTACGCCGCGCATTTCGCCGTCGTGGAACTTGAAGCCGGGCGTCAGCCCCTCCCGGTCGTCGACGCGCACGCGGAAGGCTTTCAGCTGTCGCCGGACGCGTTCGACGGTCTCCAGCACCAGCGCCCGCTCGGCTTCGTCCTTGTGGATCGGCACGATCAGCACCTGGTGCGGCGCCAGGCGTGGCGGCAGGATCAGGCCCTGGTCGTCGCCGTGGACCATGATGATGGCGCCGATGAAGCGGGTCGAGAAACCCCACGACGTCGTCCAGCAAAACTGCTGCTGGTTCTGCCGATCGAGGTAGCGCATATCGAAGGCCCGGGCGAAGTTCTGCCCGAGGTTGTGCGAGGTGGCCGCCTGTAAGGCGCGCGTGTCGCCCATCATGGCTTCGATGCTGTAGGACTGCACGGCGCCGGCGAATTTCTCGCTCTCGCTCTTGCGGCCGCGCACCACCGGCATGGCCGCCTCGTCCTCGGCCACCTCGGCATAGATATCGAGCATCTGCCGCGTCTCGGCCAACGCCTCGGCCTCGGTGGCGTGGGCCGTATGGCCTTCCTGCCAGAAGAATTCGGCCGTGCGCAGGAACAGCTTCGTGCGCAGCTCCCAGCGCACGACGCTGTTCCATTGGTTGATCAGGACCGGCAGGTCGCGGTAGGACTTGATCCACTTGGCATACATGTGACCGACGATCGTCTCGGATGTCGGGCGCACGACGAGCGGCTCCTCCAGCACTTCGCCGCCGCCGATGGTCACCACCGCCAGCTGCGGCGAGAAGCCCTCGACGTGATCCTTCTCGCGTTCGAGGAAGCTCTTGGGAATGAGCAGCGGGAAGGCGGCGTTGAGATGGCCGGTCGCCTTGAAGCGCTGGTCGAGGGCGGCCGAGATGTTCTCCCACAGCGCCCAGCCGTACGGCCGCACGACCATGCAGCCGCGCACCGGCGCGTAGTCGGCCAACTCGGCTCGCAGGACGAGCTGGTTGTACCACTCGGAGAAGTTTTCGGCCCGGGAAGGTAGTCGTTCTTCAGCCATGCGGGCAAGCCTCGTGGGTGGAGTAACGGGTGGGTAAGGTCTCGCCCCTCACCCCACTCCTCCCTCTACTGCGCTCCGGGACCATGGTCTCCCCTGTGGGGAGAGGGGGAGTGCGATCCGTTCCCTCTCCCCTAGGGGAGACCAAGGTCCCCGTAGCGAAGCGGAGCGGGAGGGTTAGGGTGAGGGGTGAAACCTCGGTCATGAGGGCGGGATGCTGCATTCGTGCTCTACCCCAATCGGCGCGCCAGCGCCTGCGCCACCGGGTCGAGCCAGACCTTCTCCAGCTGGCCCGACGAAGCCACCAGCAGCGACTCGGGGATGGCCGCCAGGAGATCGAGCCATTCCTGCAGGAACCTCCACAACAGGGCGTGGTCCCACAGTCGATCCCAGGCATCGTCGTCCCAGCGCTGCCCCTGCAATCCGGCGATCCCGTCGCGGTAGTGTTGGACGATCTCGGCGGTGGAAACCGCCGCGCCGGGGAACCACCATTCCGTCTTCTTGACGAAGGTCAGCAGATCCAGGATCGGCGGGCCGATCCCGGTCAGCTGCCAGTCGTACACGACCCGGCGGCCGTCTCGATCGAGGGCGATGTTGCCCGGCCAGAAGTCGCCATGCAGCAGC
Source organism: uncultured Anaerolineaceae bacterium (assembly GCA_964569445.1). Taxonomy (GTDB): domain Bacteria; phylum Chloroflexota; class Anaerolineae; order Anaerolineales; family E44-bin32; genus DATEVL01. Next base: position 6,406 of record CAZMVJ010000047.1, read on the forward strand.
GTGGCCGTCTCCTGGCGCAGCGGGGCGGCGATAGCCCCCGCCTGCTCGGTGAGCCGCTTCAGCAGGGCCAGGCGCTCGGGGGATTGGGCCAGCGAGGCGGGCGTCCCCTGGCGCACGATGCGATCGATGGCGTGCGTCGCCGCCGCCAAGTAGACGTCGAAATCGCCTTCCAGCGGCCGGCTCAACCAGGCGAAGTTGCCCAGGTCCTCCCGCAGTCCCCAGAAGCGGTCGTGCAATCGGATCAGGTCGTCGAGGGCCTCGAAGAAAGCTGCCTGCGTCCAGTTGGACGGCGAACGGCCGAAGGAGATGGCTTCCAGGATGATCCAATCGCCGTGCGGCGACCCGCCGATGAACTTCGGCATCGTCAGCGGAAGCTGCGGGGCCAGGTGGCGGTAGACACCGACCTCCCGCCGCCCCACGCCAGCCAGACCGATGCGGGTCGAGCCGACCGGCTCCTTGACCACCAGCCCCAGGCTGCCGGTCGACTTGCGCGTACGGTACTGCACTTCCATCCCGCGCACCCGCCCGATGGCCGGCTTCTGGAACGGCAGAGTCATCGGTCGCACATCACCGATGGCCAGCGTCGGGTCGTTGAGGTGTTTGCGCAGCCCGGCCGTCAGGTCCGAGAACGAGAAGGGCCAGGCCCACGCCGCCAGCACCGATCCCCGACTTTCGCTCATCCCACACGTCCCCCCACCCCGGCGTCAGCCGACCCTTCACCGTAGCCGTGCTTCACGCCCGCTGCTCCCACGTACGCCCGGCGTTCTTCTCGAGCTTGTCCAGGACAGCCTGCTCCAGCGAGACGCCGCTCAGGCTGGCCAGCTGCATCAGATACAGAAGCACATCCGCCAGCTCTTCCCGCCAACCCTGCTGATCGCGCGGGCTCTCGGCCCACTGGATATGTTCCATCAGCTCCGAGACTTCGATCGATAGCGACATGGCCAGGTTGCGCAGCGTCTGCGGCCTCGGACTTCCGTCATCGTACCAACCCTGCTCTTGGACGAACCGCTGCATCCGCTCCGTCAACTGATCGATCGTCAGCGCCATCGTCGCTTTTCCCTTCCCCCGGCGCGGCTCGGCGGGTGACCGATACGGAAGTGGCCTCCCGATGATCTGGGAGGCCACGGAAAACCTGAAAGGACGGGCGTCAGCCAGATCCGAGGAGCCCGCACGCGGCGGGCGGATACGGGGACGGGTCCGGCACCGGCGCCATAGCGGCGATTGTAAGCGAAGGATGGCGTGGCGTCAAAGTGGACCATCGGGACGCATCTCCCGCGGAGAATGCCCGGTGACTGTGGCTTATGGCGCGACCTCCCCACCCCTTACCCCTCCCCGCCCCGAGATTGACTCGCGGACCTTGTCACGTATGCGGGGAGGGGGAGATCTTTGAAGAGAGGGGGCGGCTTCGCCGCCCCCTCTCTTCAAGAAAACACCCCTCCCCCTGAACGCTCTGACCCGGTCGAAACCAACTGCCTCAGGGGGAGGGGCCGGGGGTGGGGGTGATCAGACGCGTTGAGCGCGGTCGAGGGAATTCTTCCCTCAGGCCGCGCTGGCGGATGCTTTGGCGCCGGCCTCCGCCTTGAGCGCCTCGAGCCGGCCGAGGCGCTCCCACGGCAGGTCGAGATCGGCGCGGCCGAAGTGGCCGTAGGTGGCTGTCGGCTGGTAGATCGGACGCCGCAGATCGAGATCGCGGATGATGGCGCCGGGGCGCAGGTCGAACAACTCCCCGATCAGGCTCGCCAGGGATTCGTCCGGTAGTCGGCCGGTGCCGAAGGTCTCGACGTTGACCGACAGCGGGTGAGCCACCCCGATGGCGTAAGCCACCTGGATTTCGCAGCGGTCGGCCAGACCGGCGGCGACGATGTGCTTGGCGACCCAGCGGGCGGCGTAGGCCCCGGAACGGTCGACTTTCGTCGGGTCTTTGCCGCTGAAGGAGCCGCCGCCGTGGCGGCTCATCCCACCGTAGGTGTCGACGATGATCTTGCGCCCCGTCAGGCCGGAATCGCCCATCGGGCCGCCGATCTCGAAGGCGCCGGTCGGGTTGACGAAGTACTGGATCCCTTCGAGGTCCAGGTCGAGCGGAAGGACCGGCTTGATGACCTCTTCGATGACGCCTTCTTGGATCAAACCGGGAGAGGTCCCCGGGGCGTGCTGAGTGGAGACCAGGACGGTCGCCACGCGCCGCGGCCGGCCGAAGGCGTACTCGATCGTGACCTGGGCCTTGCCGTCGGGCCGCAGCCACGGGAGGACGTCCGTCTTGCGCGCCTCGGCCAGGCGACGCGTAAGGCGGTGCGCCAGATCGATCGGCAGGGGCATCAGCGTCTCGGTCTCATCGCAGGCGAAGCCGAACATCATCCCCTGGTCGCCGGCGCCGAGTTGTTCGACTTCCTCGTCGCTGACGTGCTCGCCGCGGGACTCGAGGGCGGCGTCGACTCCCTGCTTGATATCCGGACTCTGCTTGCCCAGCGCCAGGAACACGGCGCAGGTGTTGCCGTCGAAACCTTTGCGGCTGTCGTCATAGCCGATGCCGGTCACGACGCGGCGCGCCAGCTCGTCGAAGTTGACCTGGGCCCGCGTGGTGATCTCGCCGAGGAGCATGACGAAGCCGGTCTTGGTGGCCGTCTCGCAGGCCACCCGCGAAGCGGGATCCTGCGCCAGGCAGGCGTCCACCACCGCGTCCGAAACCTGATCGCAGACCTTGTCGGGGTGGCCTTCGGTGACCGACTCGGATGTGAACAAAAGTCGGGGCGAGGTCATGAAGCTGGTCGTCATCCGCTAGCTCCTGATAATGAAGACTGCCCCATCGCATGAGAAGGGGCAGTGTCCAGGACAGCGGCCGCCCTCTCATCTTCCAGAACCGACGTTCTACCGGAGTTGGCACCACGTCCCTCGGGACTTTAGTCCCTCAGGACAGGTTGCCGAGGCTTCAAAGGGCCGGTCCCTCTGCCTCTCTGGATAAGAGTGCCGTAAGGGGCTGAGTTGTGCGGAGGATGCTACCATGCGCGAAGAGCAGTGTCAAACCAGTGGACAGTGGCCAGTGGTCGGTGGCCAGGGGTATGTGGTTGGCCGGCCCGCGGCATGATGGCCATCGGCCCTGCAGAGGAATAGCGCGGGAGGGGCCAGAGCTGCGGTCAATGTCATTCCGAGGCTGCCCCGGGTCCTCCCGGACGGCGGCCGAGGAATCCCCATGATCCTCTCATTGTCGAGGCCTCGGACCGACGAGCCCCATTTGCCTTGGGTGGCACGGGGGATTCCCACCTGCACTTGGCAGCTGCGCTGCCAGCGCAGGTGCAAGTGTCGCCCCTCCGCTTCGCTCCGGGTGCTCGGAATGACAGAGAGAGAGCTCATGTCATTCCGAAGCCGACCACGGGTCTGCCCGAAGGACGGCCGAGGAATCTCCATGATCTCCAGACGCCAGCCCCTCTCCCTGTCAGCGTGCATTGGACTTGATGGCACCGGGGATTCCTCTCCCCCCTTCGACGGAGCCTGCCCTGAGCGAAGTCGAAGGGCTCAGGGGAGCTCGGAATGACATTGCGAAGGGACAACCGCCCGGCACGCACTGTCCACCGTCCACTGACCACTGGCCACTGTTACACATGGGCCCTTGACAGCGCGCTTGGAGGCCAGCAGAGTTGGTCGGGCGCAGTGTGCTGGCGGCCCATACCATGCATCACGCTTTGCTGCCGGTGCCGGAGGGCTTGGGCGAAGTTGTCTAGACATTTGGCGCGGACCTGGTTCGGGGTCGGATGTGCGGCCCTCCTGGCAACCATCGCCGGGCTGGCTGTCGCGCCCCCGCCCGACGAGGCGCTCGCCCAGTCGGCGACGACTGGCTCGGTCCAGGGGTCGGTCGTCGATTCGGCCGGAGCGCCCGTTCCCGGCGCCCTGGTCCGCTCCACGGGTCTCGGGCTGACGGCTTCGACCAATGCCTCCGGGCGCTTCACTTGGTCCGGGATCCCCGCCCCGGCCTACGGCCTCCCGACGACGATCGAGGTTCTGGCTGACAGCTTCGGGTCCTGGACAATCCGCGACGTCCTGGTCCTGCCCAACGACACGCTCCTGCTGGAGGTCGTGCTGGGTGCCGACCCGATCGACATCCAGGTCCCGCCCCCGCGCAGCGACACGCCATCGCAAACGGGCGGGCCGGAAATGGCGCAGGCGGCCGTCCTGGGCGGCGCCACCGATCCGCCGATCCCGGCCACGATTCGCGTTCGGGTGACCGGCTACGCCTACTGCGATACGTCGCTCCCCTACACCGTCCAGGTGGTCGAATTCAAGGACTACGTCAAGCACGTCCTGCCCAACGAGTGGATTTCGAGCTGGCCGCGCGAAGCGCTGCGGGCCGGCGCCATGGCCGCCAAGATGTACGCCTGGACCTACATCTCGATCGGCGGCAAGTGGTCCGACGCCGACGTCTACGACAGCACCTGCGACCAGGTCTACCTCCCCAGCGTTTCGTATGCCTCCACCAATCGGGCCGTCGACTTCACCTGGAACTGGCGCCTGACCAAAGACGGCGCGCTGGTGCTCGGCTCGTATCGAGCCCTCTACAGCCAGTGCGTCGACGCCGGCAAGGTCGGGCGCTGCATCGCCCAGTGGGATACCTACTACCACGCCCTCGGCAATAACGGCTACGACAAGCTGACCTGGGACGAAATGCTCTACCGCTACTACGTCGGCAGCCTGCTGACGCCGGTGTGGGACCCGCCGGGCGGGTTCTCGCTGCGCTATTACGGCAACGGTTGGGGCGACATCGACCGCGTCAAGATCCCGATCGACGCGCCCGCCCGGCCGGCCGACGTTGGCGCCGGCGACTTCACCCTCGAGTGGTGGATGAAGGCCGCCGCCGCCGACAATCCTTCGACGACGGTCGCCTGCGGAGCCGTCGACGGCTGGATCACGGGAAATATCCTGATCGACCGCGATGTTTACGGCGCCGGCGACCTGGGCGACTTCGGCGTCTCGATCGCCAACGGACGCCTGGCGTTCGGCGCGGCGGTCGGCGCTAACGGCACGACGGTCTGCGGCACGTCGACGGTCGCCGACGGCGCCTGGCATCACGTCGCCGTAATGCGGCGTGCCGCCGACGGCGGGCTGCAAATCTTCCGCGACGGGGTCCTCGATGGCCAGGGCCTCGGGCCCACCGGCGACATGAGCTACGCCGACGGGCGTAGCACGACCCATCCGAACGATCCCTTCCTGGTGCTCGGCGCCGAGAAGCACGATGCCGGATCGGCCTACCCGTCCTACAGCGGCCTGATCGACGAGTTGCGCATCTCGGATTCGCTCCGCTATGGCGGCACCTTCACGCGGCCCTCCGGCCCCTATACTCCGGACGCCGACACCGTCGCCCTGTATCACTTCGACGAGGGCTTCGGCAATATGATCAATGACGTCGCCGGCGCCGCCGGCGGCCCCAGCCAGGGACTGCGTATGTACGGCGGCATCACCAATGGCCCCGAGTGGACCGATGAGTCGCCGTGGTTCGTCCCGCAGCCGACGCCGACGCCCTACTTCACCCCGACCCGCACCTCCACGCCGTCGCGAACGCCGACGCCCAGCACGACCGCCACTGCCACGCGCACGTCGACGGCCAGCGCCACGGCCTCAGTGACGCTCGGCCCGACCGCCACGCCGACGCCAAGTTCAACGGCGACTTCCTCCTCGACTCCCACCTCGACCCGCACAGCGACCTCGCCTGCCATCCCGACGTCGGTCGCCTCCCCAACTCCGGCCAACCCCGGCAGTCTCGTCGGTGGCCTCACTTTTCAACAGGTCGCCGCCGGTCTGAGCCAGCCTCTGTTCGTCGGGCATGCCGGCGATGGCAGTGGCCGCCTGTTCGTCCTCGAGCGCGCCGGGCGAATCCGAATCATCAGCGCCGCCGGGTCGCTCCTGGCCACGCCGTTCCTCGACATCGCCGCTCTGGTCGGCGACGGCGGGAGCGAGCAGGGCCTGCTCGGCCTGGCGTTTCATCCTTCCTACGAGACCAACGGCCGGTTCTTCGTCGCGTACACCGACAACTCGGGATCGGTCGTGTTGGCGCGCTACAACGTGTCGGGGAATCCGGCCCTGGCCGACGCCGCTTCCGGCCAGATCTTGCTGACGATCGCCAAGCCGGCCGCCAATCACAATGGCGGGATGCTCGCCTTCGGGCCGGACGGCTACCTCTACTTCTCCGTGGGGGACGGTGGCGGAGCCGGGGACACCGCCAACAATGCCCAGAACCGCACCGTCCTTCTGGGCAAGATCCTCCGCTTGGACATCGACGGGGGATTTCCCTATGCGATCCCCTCCGACAATCCGTTCGTCGCCGATCCTGACCCGGCGGTGCGGCGCGAGATCTGGGCTTACGGACTCCGCAACTCCTGGCGGTTCTCGTTCGATCGAGGGACAGGGGACCTCTTCATCGGGGACGTCGGTCAGGGAGCCCGCGAGGAGATCGACTACGAACCGGCCGATTTCAGCGGAGGAGGCAACTACGGCTGGCGGGTGATGGAGGGCAGTCTGTGCTACAACCCTTCCAGCGGCTGCAACCTCGCAGGCAAGATTCTTCCCGTGGCGGAATATTCCCACGCCGGCGGGAACTGCTCGGTCACCGGCGGCCATCTCTATCGCGGCCCATCGTCCGCCGCGCTGCGCGGCGTCTACCTGTACGGCGACTACTGCAGCGGCCGCATCTGGGGAAGCTCGCAGCAGACCCCCGGCGCCTGGGCCACGGCCGAGATCGTCGACACAGGCTACAGCATCTCGTCCTTTGGTGAGGATGAGACGGGCGAGATCTACCTGGCAGACTACGCTTCCGGAGCCGTCATCCGGGTTGTCGGACCGCAGCCCTCCACCACCACCCCCAGCCCGTCCGCCACGAGCACGCCTTCACCTTCGCCAACGGCGACATCCTCAGCGACGGCGACATTCACTTCCGCCCCGACGGCGACTTTCCCTTCCACGGCGACCGCCAGCCCCTCCCCAACGAGCACCCCGTCCTCTTCGGCTACGGCCGCGCCATCATCGACGGCGTCATCCACTTCATCGCCGACGGCGGCGTTGGCGACCGCCACCCCGGCGCCTCCACCCGGCACCGAAGATGTCAACCAGGATGGACGAGTGGACGTCCTCGATATCCAGCTCGTGGTGAATGTCATCCTGGGCTTCGAGGCTCGGCCGGCGATCGTGGCCCGGTCCGATACAAACGGCGATGGCCGCGTCGACGTCCTGGACGTCCAGCGGGTCGTCAACGTCATCTTGTTGGGCTGAGGGCCGTCGGCGCGATGAATCGGTCATCCCGCCGGCGAGAGGCCGGCCCGTTGTCCCGCTGGGGTGAAACCGGCAACCCTCGAAGGCCGGGCGGCGGCACGGAACTTGCTTCGAAGGACGCAATCCCGGGCCTGGCTGCGCCGTCAGTCGTTGGGATTGGGTACCCAGGTTTCAAACGGGAGACATGGCGCCGGCATGCCGTGAAGGGAACACCGCGCTCCTCTGCGTTCGTTGCCATCCTCCTGCTGGGGCTTTGCGCAGGAGTCATCGGATTCCCGGCCGCGCCCGGCCCGGGCACACCCCCGGTCGAGCTTGTTCACACCCACCTACCCTCGCCCGACGACGATCCGGTGCGCGGCGCCGGGTCCGCCGGCGCGGCGGGGACCTTCGTCGCCGAGTCGCTGGCCCTGAGGACGGGCCGATCGCTGTCGCTTCTTGACCTTCGTGTGCCCGGATTTCGCCAAGCCTTGCTCGGTCCGCTGTCGATGCCTCTGCCCGGTGGGGTGATGCAGACCGATCTCGACTCGCCTCCCGTCTCCGACGGCCAGTTCGTCTGGGGGCCCAACGTCGGCCGCTTCGACATCGGCAGCTACCTGTCCAGCCGCCGCTCCCCCATGGCGGCCTACGCGCCGGAGCTGGCGCTATGGGCCTCGTATTCGAGCGTCAACCCCAAGCTCCTGTTGGGGGCTCTCGAGTTTCGCTACGGGCTCGTCTCCGCCATCCCGAACGGCTGGACGGAGGATGACGTGCTGGCCGCCATCGAGGATACGTCGCTGACAATGGCGACCGCCTTCTACGAGCACTTGCACACCTGGGGCGATCGCCGGCCAGCGAACCGCCGCCGTCTGACGGTCGCTCCGATGCTGCGGCTGCAGGACGGCACCGCCGTCCAGTTCAGCCCGGACGATCCCTCGGGAAGCTTCGCGCTGGAGGCCCTCCTGGCGAAATTCACCGACGCCCCCCGCTTCGAGAACGCATTGGCGGCCGGCGGCGCCGGCAGCTTCGAGGCGACCTTCGGCGCGCTGTTCCCATCCGTCGATCTGCAGGCGGCGACGAACGTGATCGACCCACCCGGCACGCCGCCGAACAACATGCTGCAATTCCCCTTCGCCATGGGCGCCACCTGGAGCTTCGGTGGACCGCACTCCTGGAACGGCAACAGCACACCGCCGTTCTCGTCGATGGACTTCTTCACTGGAGGCGGCACCTGTCCGGCTCCGCCTTACCTGTTCTCGGTATCCGCCGCCGCTGGCGCCGCCTACCGGCCGTACGGATATTCTTGCTGGCTCGAGATCGATCACGGTGCGGGGTGGACGACTTCCTACTACCACCTGCAGAACCTGACGTCGGCCGGCAGCTTCGAGCGCAACGCAGCGCTGGGGACGATCGCCTGTGAGATCTGCGCCGGCGGCTACGCCACCGGGCCCCACGTGCACTTCAGCCTGAAGTACAACGGCGCCTACACCAGCCTGGAAGGCGTCGAGCTGACGGGCTGGACGATCCACGTGGGGTCCGTCGCCTACAACAGCGGCTCGATCGAGCGCGACGGGGTCAGTCTCAATCCGTGGAGCCAGGTCCTCAACGACTACCACACCTACTTTGGCAGCGGCCTGAACACGTCGCTCCAGTTCCTCGGCGGGGCGGCATCCCCCGCCGGCCGAGTGCAGATCCCGGTCGACGATCCAGGCAACGCCAACCGGGGTGCGCCGGTGGACGTCGGTGCCAGCGATGACTTCACCTTCGACCTGTGGATCCGCGCCGATCCCGGCCAGAACGATTCCGCGCCGATTTCCTGCGGTGCCAACGACAACTGGACGCAGGGCAACATCCTGCTGGACCGACGCCGCACCGGCGGGGCGGGTTTTGGAATCTCCGTCGCCGGGGGGAGGGTCGCCTTCGGAGTCACCGGCCCAGCGCTCGATCACCTGACGCTGTGCGGCACGTCGGATGTGAGCGACGGCAGCTGGCATTTGATCACCGTCGAGCGCAATCGCTGGGACGGGCTGTCCCCCGACGGGTTCCTGTGGCTTTTTGTCGATGGGCACCTGGAAGCGTCCGGAACGGGCCCGGGCGGCGATGTTGCGTATCCCGACAGCGCTGCGGCGACTTCCCCGGCGGATCCCTATCTAGTTCTCGGCGCCGACAAGTACGATGTCGGCCTGCCCTTCAACGGCTGGATGGATGAGATGCGGGTCTCCAACATCCTGAGAACGCGCCTTGACTTCCCCCTTCCCACGGCGCCCTTCGGGAATGACGGCAACACCGCCGCCATCTTCCATCTCAATGAGGGCTCCGGAGATGTGATCTATGACACCTCCGCATTCGGCGGAGGGCCGAGCAGCGCTCAGCGCATCGGGGCCGGCGCCCCGCCCGGGCCGGCATGGTCGCTTGAGAATCCGTTTGCGCCTTCTCCGCCAACCCCAACTCCGACTGCCACCGGGACCGCCACCTCGACCGCCAGCACAACTCCGACTGCTACCGCCACGGCCAGCCCGTCTGCGTCTGCTTCTCCTTCGCGCACCCCGACGGCTTCGGCGACGCCCACTCCCACTTCGACGCTATCTTCGACCCCGTCGACGACGGCAACCCCTTCGGCAACGCCATCCCTGACCCCGTCAGCGAGCACCACCGCGACCTCCACCACGACTACCGCGCCCCCTCCCACCAGCGCGCCGACCGCGACGCTCATCCCGTCGGCGACCCCCGGAGGGCCAGGCCTGCCCGGCGATATCAGCCTCGATGGACTGGTCAACGTGATCGACGTGCAACTGTGCGTCAATGTGATCTTGGGGAGCGAGACCGATCCGGCTGTCGTTGTCCGCGCCGACGTCACTCAGGACGGAAGCGTCAACGTCCTCGATGTGCAGGCGATCGTCAACATCATCCTGGCAGGTTGAGGTACCATC
>CAZMVJ010000048.1:0-7840 GCA_964569445.1 uncultured Anaerolineaceae bacterium
TGATAGTCACCCGCCGCTCTCGCTCCGGAGGCTAAGCTGCTCAGGGCGAGAATGAGAATCGGGTTGCCCTCATCGCCGGCCGCCTCGGCCAAGGCGACGGCTTCACGTCCATAGGCCGTGGCTGCCGAAGCATTGCCAAGGAACATCGCCAGAAAGCTTGCATAGGTGCGCGCATTCGCGCGGACGACCAGAGGGATTCTCTCGTCCGCCCGGGCGAGCAAACGCTCGAACCACATCAGGCCCTCTTGCACATGACCTCGGATCTCCCAAAACCGAAAAATGGAGATGGCGATGCGCAGTCCAGCCTCGATATGGGCACTTTCAAGCGCCCAGGTGAGGGCGGATCGCAGGTTGTCGTGCTCGCCTTCCAGCCAGTTTAGCCAAAGCTGCTGGTACGCGTCGTTCAGTTTCGGCGCGGCTTCTTCAGCCCGGGCGAGGAACAGGTCCAGATGGCGGTCGCGCAGCCGCGCCCCTTCGCCCGCCTCGACCAGTTTCTCGAGTGCATATTCGCGGATCGTCTCGAGCAGGCGGTAGCGCGCTTGGGCGCGTCCGGTTGTTTCCGCGATGATGAGCGATTTATCCACCAATGACGAGAGCAAATCCAGTGTGCGCCCTTCCCCAATCCCCTCCCCTGAGCAGACAGCCTCCGCCGTGTCGAGAGTGCAGCCGGCCTCGAAGACCGCCAGGCGCCGCAGCAAGATCTGCTCATCAACCGGAACCAGTTCATAACTCCAATCGATTGCCGCACGCAGGGTGTGGTGACGCGACTCGAGTCCTCTGCGCTGACCGGAGATGAGCAGGGCAAAACGGTCATTTAGCCGTGCGGCGATTTCTTGAACGGTCAGCACGTTTACACGTGCGCTGGCCAATTCTAGCGCCAGGGGGAGGCCATCCAACCGCCGGCAAATCTCGACGGTTGACCATGCATTTTCGGAGGTGAGGTTGAAATTGGGCGAGATAGCACGCGCCCGCTCAACAAACAGACGAAGGGCGTCGTAACCTAGTAATTCTTGGGGATCGAGGCGCCTTTGCCCGTCTCGCACGGCCTCGCCACCAAGCACGGGCCAGTCCAGACCGGATACCGGGTAGATTGTTTCGCCGGCACTCGACAGCGCCATGCGGCTGGTCGCCAGAATTCGCAGGTCAGGTGCCTGGGACAGTAATCCTTGGGCAAGCTGTGCGCAAGCATCGCTGAGGTGTTCGCAATTATCCAGAATGAGAAGCAGCTGTTTAGACCGCACAAAACTCAGCAGCGTCTCCAGCAGGGGCTGGTCTGCGGCCGGGCGCAAGCCGAGCACTTCCACAACGAGCTGCGGCACGAGTGCAGAGTCGCGCAGCGGCGCCAGGTCCACAAGCCGGAGGCCATCTGCAAAGGTTTCGCTCACCGAATTGGCGATCTGGATTGCCAGCCGCGTCTTGCCGCTACCGCCCGCGCCCGTGAGCGTGACAAGGCGAGAGGCGGAAAGCAATAATTCCACTTCTGCCAGCTCGCGTTCGCGCCCGATGAAACTGGTTAACTGGATCGGTAGATTCGTGGAAGTCATATCGATCATCACAAACCCAGGTGGTATGGCTACGATCAACTCAAACTGGCTATGTTTTGAGCGATTTCCCGCCAGTAAGACTCATCATCTCCGGGTCCTAGCTTCTAGTCCTATTTCGGATCTACTTGGCCCACCAAAGCCTCATCGTCCGAACGGCTCGGCCAAATGCCGAGCGAGTTGAAACAGCCGCGCACCTATCGCACCCGCCCCGTCCCCTCGCCGCGGATTGGCCGGAGCTGGAAGCGATGTTGCAACAGGCGCCGTCCCATCTGATGGATCCCTTCGCCTTGCCCGCCATGCCTTTCTCAACGCAGGACAACGACGACGCGGGGAGGGGAAATAGGGAGTGGGGAATCCAGGACTCTTTGGTCCGCCAGGATCACGCGCGATCCTGCAGCGCCGCCACGCCCGGAAGCACCTTGCCCTCGAGAAGCTCCAGCGTCGCTCCGCCGCCGGTCGAAACATGGGTAATGCGCCCGGTCAGGCCGGCTTGCGCCACCGCCGCCGCCGAGTCTCCACCGCCGACGATCGTGGTGGCCGACCCGGCCGCCAACGCGCGCGCGACGGCGAACGTCCCTTCGGCGAACGGCGCCATCTCGAACACACCCATCGGGCCGTTCCAGACGACCAGGCGGGCCGAGGAGAGCGCCTCGGTGAAGCGACGGACTGTCGCCGGGCCGATGTCCATCGCTCGCCAGCCGGACGGAATCTCTCCCAACGAGATCGTCTGGCGGGCGGCCTCAGCGGCGAAGGCGTCCGCCGCGACGACATCGGTCGGAAGGAGCAGTCTGTCTCCGGCCGATTCGAGAATCGTCCGCGCGCTCTCCAGCGCCTCGGCCTCGACCAACGAGTCACCCATGGCCACGCCGCGGGCGGCGAGGAAGGTGTTGCCCATTCCGCCGCCGACGAGCAGCCGATCGGCGCGGCGCAGCAGGCTCTCGACGACGCCGATCTTGTCCGAGATCTTGGCCCCACCCAGGATGGCCACGAACGGATGCTCGGCGGCCTCCATCACCTTCCCCAGGTAGGTGAGCTCCTTCTCCATCAAGAGGCCGGCGACGGCCGGCAGATGATGAGCGACACCTTCGGTCGAGGCATGCGCGCGATGGGCCGAGCCGAAGGCGTCGTTAACATACACGCTGCCGAGGCGCGCCAGGCTGGACGCCAGGGCCGGATCGTTCTTGGTCTCCCCGGCTTCGAAGCGAGTGTTCTCGAGCACAAGCGCCTCGCCCGCCGCCAGCGTCGACGCCGCAGCCTCGGCGACCGGGCCGACGAGGGCGCCGACGAACTTCACCGGTAGGCCGAGAAGGGACTCAAGGTGCGCCGCCACCGGAGCCAGCGAGTACTGAGGATCCGGCCCTTCTTTCGGCCGGCCGAGGTGCGAACACAACACGATTGAAGCTCCCTGCTGGCTGAGGTACTGCAGCGTGGGCAGCGCAGCGCGGATGCGCGTGTCGTCGGCGACTGCGCCGCCCTTCAGCGGAACGTTGAAATCGACGCGCACCAGAGCCCGTTGACCCTGCCAATCGATATCCCGAATCGTCTTCTTGGAGAACATCGGATGACACCCTCTTGGACCGAGCGCCAGCTCGTGCGTCCCTATGTAGACCCCCCACCCCCTGCCCCTCCCCCCGAGAACGTTCGGGTCGAATTGGATGTTCCTTCGGGGGGAGGGGGAAAAGTGTCGAAAGGGTGGGGCAGCTCGGCTGCCCCACCCTTTCGGGAATTCCTCCCCCTCTCCGCACTTCAACCTGGCGTGCGAATCGAACGCGCGCGGAGAGGGGGCCGGGGGGTGAGGTCAACGGCCTCATTTCGCAGCAAGACTACAACGACTTCGCCATGCGGGCGGCCAGGTCAGCGGTCCGAACGGAGTAGCCCCACTCGTTGTCGTACCAGGCCACGACCTTGACCATCGTCCCGCCCATGACCATCGTCGACAAGCCGTCGACAATCGAAGAGCGGTCGTCGCCCTTGAAATCGGATGAGACGAGCGGCTCGCGGGTGATTCCGAGAATGCCCTTCATCGGCCCGCGGGAAGCTTTTTCGAAGGCGTCGTTGAGCTCCTCAGCGGTCGTGCTTCGCTCCACGTCGGCCACGAAGTCGACTACCGAGACGGTCGGCGTCGGGACGCGCAACGAGAAACCGTCGAACTTGCCTGCCAGGTCCGGGATGACCTTGGCCAGCGCCTTAGCGGCGCCGGTCGTCGTCGGGATGATGTTCAAGCCGGCCGCCCGCGCCCGCCGCAGATCCTTGTGCGCCAGATCCAGGATGCGTTGATCGTTGGTGTAGGCGTGCACGGTGGTCATCACGCCGCGCTGGATGCGCACCAGGTCATGCACGACCTTGGCCGCCGGCGCCAGGCAGTTGGTCGTGCAGGAGGCGTTGGAGAGGATGTGGTGCTTCTTGGGATCGTACTGGTCGTCGTTCACACCCATCACCAGCGTCAGGTCCTCGTTCTTGGCCGGGGCAGAGATGATCACCTTGCGCGCCCCGCCTTTCTCGATGTGGATCGAAGCGCCCGGCTTCTCCCCTTTGGCCTTGGCGTCGGTGAAGACTCCCGTCGACTCGATGACGATCTGTACGCCGAGCTCCTTCCACGGCAGCTGGCCGGGATCTTTTTCGGCGAAGACGCGGATCGTACTGCCGTCGATCACCAAGTTCCCGTCGCGAACATTGACCGCTCCCTGGTACGTACCGTAGTTCGAGTCGTACTTGAACAGGTGGGCGTTGGTGGCGGCGTCGAACAGATCGTTGACGGCCACGACCTCCAGCTCGTCGGGGTATTTCTCCAGCATCGCCTTCAGCACTTGCCGGCCGATGCGGCCGAAACCGTTGATTCCGATGCGGATCGTCATTCGTCGCTCCTATGCGAGAGGTTTCTAGTTCAGGCGCTGGCCGGAAGGCGGAGGCTCGGCCGTCGGGAGATCGAGCGGGCCGGTTCGCTCCTCGAGCAGGCGCAGCAGCGCGTCGGCCAAGCGGGCCGGGTCGTGATGGCCGGGGCGATCCGGGTCGGCCACGTCGTCGGTGGCCACCGGAACGTCGAGGCCGTTGCCGGCCAGCCGCACGAGGGTGATTCCGTCCGCGGCGGTGGGCGTCGGGCACTGATTGACGAGCATCAGGTCCACCAGACCGCGGCCGGCATGCTCTTCCAGGGCCCGCAAATGTCCGGCGCAGTCGTAGCCGTCGGTCTCGCCCGACTGCGTGGCGATGTTGCAGATGAAAACCTTGAACGCCCGGCTGGCGCGGACGGCATCGGCGATCTCCGGGACGAGAAGGTTCGGCAGGATGCTCGTATACAGACTGCCCGGCCCGATGGCGATCAGGTCGGCTGCCAGCAACGCCCGGATCGTTTCAGGATAGGCCGGCGCATCGTTGGGTTCGAGGTGGACGCGCCGGACCTGGCCCGGCACGGCCGGGATCGAGCTCTCGCCTTCGATGCGGAAGGCCTGGTCGTCGAGCGCATGCGACTTGTCGGCCACGAGCGAGACATCGACCAGCGTCGCCGGCAGAACCTGGCCGCGGATGGCGAGCACGCGCCCGGCCTCGAGGACCCCGCGCTCGAAGCTGCCGGTGACTCCGGCCAGCGCCGCGATCAACATGTTGCCGAAGGCGTGCCCCTCCAACTCCCCCTGGCCGCTGAAGCGGTACTGGAAGAGCTGGGTCAGCAGGTCTTCATCATCCGACAGGGCTGCCAGACAGTTGCGCACGTCGCCGGGCGGCGGGAGACCGAGCGTGCGCCGCAGCCGGCCGGACGAGCCGCCATCGTCGGCGACCGTAACGATCGCCGTGAGATTCCCCGTGCGGTGTTTCATGCCCCGCAGCAACGACGAAAGCCCCGTGCCGCCGCCGACGGCCACGACCTTCGGGCCGCGGCCCAGCCGGCGATGCGCTGCCACCGCCTCCACTACCGGTCGGCCTGTCCGCAAATAGGGAGCCAGCAACGTCCGGTTGAGTCGGAACACGGAAAGGTAGATCAAGAAGACCCCGCCCACGAGCAGGACGAGGATCCGCAGCAGATGGGGCGGGCCCCCCAGCCCCAGCAGCGAAACGAAAAGGGACTGCGGATTCGTGTTGTAGAAGTTGAGCAAGAGGAGCGCGACGGCCAGCCCGAACAGGACCGTGCCGACCACCATGGCGACCAGCCAGCGCTTGACCCCTAGACCCGGCTGGAGCCAGCGGCGCAGCGTGCGCCATTGACTGGCCGACCCGCCTCGGGACGACCCGCGCTCCGGCGTCGCGGCCATGCAAAAGACTATACCAGAGCGGTTGAGGGTGGTCAACGAAGACCGTCGCCTGATGTCACGAGAAGGCCATTCGTTCGTCCAGCCGATCAGCGGTTTCCGACGGGCCGGGGGTCTCCTCGTTCTATTCGCAAGCATCGCAGCATGCCAACGAGGGGCAAGGCCCTGGCATGATGTCATTCCGAGTGAGCCCTGAGCGAAGCCGAAGGGCGACCGAGGGGCATCGCGCGTCAGGCGTAGGGCGACTCCGGCCCGAGGCCACCGGCAATTCCCATGTGCGCTTGGCAGCCCCTGGCACCGTCCGCTACACCGTCCCGGTGTCCTGCCGGGAGGGCAGATGTGCGCTGGTGTTGCAGCAAGTGTCGCCCCGCAGACGGGAGTCGGAATTACATGATCTGAGGGAGTCGCGGCTGCTGTAGGTATAATCGCTCCGGCTCGGACCTCCACGGCACGTCCCCTTCAAGAAGGGATCATGGCCAACCTGCCTCTCCTCTCCGAACTCAAGAAAGCCGCGGCGACGAGAATCGTTCTTCTCGTTCTCGATGGGCTCGGCGGGCTCCCCCGCGAATCGGACGGCCGGACCGAACTGGAGGCCGCCGCCACGCCCAACATGGACCGATTGGCGCGAGAAGGGACGCTGGGGATGACGATCCCTCTCGGGGCGGGGCTGACGCCGGGCTCGGGGCCGGCGCATCTTTCGCTGTTTGGCTACGACCCGATCGCCCGGCCGGTAGGCCGCGGCGTATTGGAGTCGATCGGCGTCGGGCTGGAGGTGCGGCCGGGCGACGTCGCCGCCCGCGGCAACTTCTGCACGATCGACGCGCAGGGCCTCATCACCGATCGCCGCGCCGGTCGGATTCCGGGAGATCAGGCGGCGCCGATCGCGGAACGATTGGCCGAGATCCGGGTTGACGGCGCCTCGGTAGCCGTGCGCCACGTCCGCGAGCACCGCTTCGCCATCGTCCTGCGCGGCCCGGGCCTCGACCCGGCTCTGGAGGACACCGATCCTCAGGCAACGGGCGTGGCGCCTCTTCCGGTGCGAGCGGCGCATCCGCCAGCCGCCAAGACGGCAGCGATCGTACAGGCCTGGGTCGATCAGGCCTTCGAGCGCCTGCAGGGCGAACCGCTGGCCAACGGACTCACGCTGCGCGGCTTCTCGACCGACCCGGCCCTGCCTCCTTTCCCGAAAACCTTCGGCGTGCGGGCCGGATGCATCGCCGTCTACCCGATGTACCGCGGCGTCTCGGCGCTGGCCGGGATGCAGGTCGTGGCCTTCGACGGCGAGACGCCGGAAGACGAATTCCACGCCGCCGCCGGCGCCTGGAACGACTACGATTTCCTCTTCATCCACGTCAAGAAGCCCGATTCGCGCGGCGAGGACGGCGACTTCGAAGGCAAGGCCCGCGCCATCGAGGAAGTCGATCGGGCCTTGCCGGCGCTGCTCGACCTCAAGCCGGAGGTGCTGGCCATCACCGGCGACCACTCCACGCCATCTCGGCTCCGCAGTCACTCGTGGCATCCGGTGCCGCTGCTGCTCTGGGCGCCCGCCACGACGCGGCGCGACGTTCAAGACCACTTCGGAGAAACGGCTTGTGCCGCCGGCGGTCTCGGGACCTTCCCTGCGTCGGATCTCATGCCTCTCTTGCTGGCTCACGCCGGACGACTCGAGAAATACGGGGCCTGAGTCGGCATTCCCGGCTATCCTAACTGTAGGAAGGGGTCCGCCACAGGCGTATTGCTTCATCGGCCTCACCCCAACCCCCTCTCCGCCGTTGATCGACTCACACCTATCGGTTCTTGGCGGAGAGGGGGTTGGAGTAAGTCAAAGAGGAGCGGGGCCTTCGGCCCCGCTCCTCTTTGAGAAGATCCTCCCCTCCCCCTGCCCTTGGGCCATGCATCGTCTCTACCGTCAAGCAGGGGGAGGGGAATAGGGGTGGGGGTCGTGAGAGCCCACGCCGGCCGAGGCGTCAGCCCGCGGAATCGGTAGGGGCACGGCATCCCTCGCTTTGCTCGGGACCTTGTGCCGTGCCCCTACGAGCCCTCATTCTTGTCCTA
>CAZMVJ010000048.1:7940-16532 GCA_964569445.1 uncultured Anaerolineaceae bacterium
AGCTTCCGGGAAGCTCGCGAACCGTCTAGAACAGGCCGACCACTCTCCCCGTCTTCAGGTCGAGATCGACGTCGTAGAACACCGGCCGGGTCGGCAGGCCGGGCATCGTCCGCATCTCTCCGAGCAGCGGATAGAGGAACCCGGCCCCCACCGAGGCGCGAATGTCGCGGATTGGAATCCGGTACCCTTTGGGGACACCCTTCTTCTCCGGATCATGGCTCAGGCTGAGGTGCGTTTTGGCCATGTTCATGGGAAGTTTGTCGAATCCGAGCCGGGTATAGAGCTCGATCTTCTTCTCGGCCTCCGGCGAATAGTCGACGCCGTCGGCGCCGTAGATCTCGGTGCAGATGGTCTCGATCTTCTTCTTGATCGACCAGTCGAGCGGATAAAGAAACTTGAAGTGGCTCGGCTTCTCGGCCGTCTTGACGATCAGTTCGGCCAACTTCTTGGCGCCCTTGCCTCCGTCCATCCAGTGGGTGCAGACCACGGCGTCTTCGGCCCCGGCCTCGACCGCCGCCTTGCGCACCAACTCGACCTCGGCCGCCGTATCGCTGGCGAACGAGTTGACGGCGACGACCACGGGCACGCCGAACTTGAGCGCATTGCGGATGTGATGCTGCATGTTCGGCAAACCGGCTCGCAGCAGCTCCAGGTTCTCGTCGGTGTAGGCCGGATCGAGCGGCTTGCCGGCCACGACCTTGGGGCCGCCGCCGTGCATCTTCAGCGCCCGCACCGTCGCCACCAGCACGACGACGTTCGGAATCAGACCTGAGGCGCGGCATTTGACATCGAAGAACTTCTCCATGCCGATGTCGGCGCCGAAACCCGACTCGGTGATGACGTAGTCGGCCAGCTTCAGCGCGATCCGGTCGGCGATGATCGACGAGTTGCCGTGGGCGATGTTGGCGAACGGGCCGGCGTGGACGAAGACCGGCGTGCCTTCGAGCGACTGCATCAATGTCGGCTTGATGGCGTCGGCCATCAGCACCGTCAGGGCGCCGGCGGCGCCGAGATCCTCGGCCGTCACCGCCGCGCCTTTCTTGTTCGTGCCGATGACGATCCGCCCCAGGCGCTCGCGCAGATCGGCCAGATCGGTCGTCAGCGCCAGGATGGCCATGATCTCGCTGGCGACGGTGATATCGAAGCCGGTCTCGCGGGTCATCCCCTTTTCTTCCGGGCCTTGGCCGATCGTGATGCGGCGCAGGAAGCGATCGTTGGTGTCGACGACACGCTGCCAACTGATGCTGGCCGGGTCGATGTCGAGGCGGGCGAAGCGGCTGCGCTCCTCGGGGGTCAGCGTCTCGGGATCGGTCTTGGCAATGGCGAGCTTCTTGAGACGGCGAAGCATCGAAGGCGAGAAGCGCCGCTTGCCTTTCTTGTCTTTGGGGCACAGCGCGTTGAAGAGTTTCTGATCGTCCGGCTGCTGGGCCTCGTGGAAGATGCGGGCGTCGATCGCCGCCGCCAGCAGATTGTTGGCGGCCGTGATGGCGTGGATGTCGCCCGTAAGGTGGAGGTTGAAGTCCTCCATCGGGACGACCTGGCTGTACCCGCCGCCGGCCGCCCCGCCCTTGATGCCGAAGGTCGGGCCCTGGCTCGGCTGGCGGATGCAGGTGAAGACGCGCTTCCCCAGGCGGGCCCCCAGCGCCTGGCTCAGGCCCATCATCGTCGTGCTCTTGCCTTCGCCCAGCGGCGTCGGGGTGATGGCGGTCACGTCGATGTACTTGCCGTTCGGGACCTTCTTGAGCCGACTGAGGATCTCGAGCTTGATCTTGGCTTTGTACGTCCCGTGCAGCTCGAGCTCGGAGGGCCGAATGCGGGCCTCGGCAGCCATCTCGGCGATCGGCTTGAGGCGAGCCGCTTGCGCGATGTCAATGTCGGAGGGCACCGGCCGCTTGAGGACCAGTCGGCTCGGCTTATAGGCCGGCTTGCGGGCCGAGGGCTTGGCTCTCGACGCCGTCTTGCGGGCCCTGGACGCCGAGGACGCCGGCTTGCGCTTGGCGGACGGTTTGGTGCGTGCTTTGGGCATGGGGTTGGCCTCCACCGGGATGGGGAAAGGGATTCGACCGCTCGGTCGGGAGCTTCAGTCTACCAGTTTCACCTCAGCCATCGACTGCGGCAAGGGCCGACTCTCCGCCTCGAAGACGAGGGAGGTCACTACACCAGACGTGTCAGGTGGCCCGAATCGGCGGTTGCACGTGGATGGGTGACCGGCGTAGAGTAGAGTCGCCTACGAAGAGGGTCTAGATGTCGAATACCCAGGACCAGGAGCGGCTGCAGCGTTTACGAGATCGCCAGTTGGCTTCCCGCGATCCCCAGAAACATCAGCGGCGGATGCATGGTCAGATCGCTCGGCGACAGCGCCGATCGGTCGAGTCGTTTTCGCTCGGACGAATCTGGTCGGAAATCCCTAACTTGTGGAAGGGGGCCTTCTACGGATTGACGGTGGGGGTCTTGGCGATTGTCCTGGTCCCGTTGGTGTGGGTCTCTCCGTGGGCCCTTCCCTGTTCCGCCGGCGTAGCGCTAATGCTGTCGATCTTGGGGTTGCTCATCGGCCGAGCCCAGGATACGCGCGACTCCATCGAGGATTTGGTGCGGTAGCAGCTTGCGCCGGCGTTACGAGCCCGCCACACCTTTTAGGAACGCCCCCACGACGTAGGCGACGGCGCCCGCCAGGCTGCCGACAGCCAGCATCTCCAGTCCGCTGCGAATAGGATTGCGCTGCGTCACGGTGACCTTCGCCGCGCCGAGGCCGAAGAGCGCCACGCCGGCCAAAACGATCGACGCCGCGAACGCGGATGGCGGCGGGATCGGGATGAAGAGCCCGGCTACGTACGCCACCAGGGGGAGGCTTCCGGCGAGGACGAAAGCGGCCAGCGTGGCGCCGGCGCTCGTCATCGGCTTGCGTTCGTCCGGCAGCATTCGAAGTTCGTCGACCATCATCGCGATGACCCAGCGGTCCGGTTGGCGGGAATGGATCTCCACCAGTTGGCCGGCTTCGTCCCGGGTGAAGCCGCGCTGAAGATAGACCTCCAGCAGCTCGGCGCGCTCGCCATCCGGGAAATTCTCCACCTCCCACCGCTCGCGTTCCTCCTCGCGGCGGTAAACCTCCTGCCCGCTCTTGGTCGAGAGGTAGGCCCCGCTTGCCATGGAGAACCCGTCCGCCAGCAGATTGGCCAGCCCCAGGATCAGGATGACGTCGGAACCGAGCGAGGCGCCCACTACGCCGCTGACGACGGCGAAGGTCGTCACGACGCCGTCCAGCCCTCCGTAAACCAGGTCGCCGAGGTATTGGTCGCCGGCGCCTCCGTGCTCCTCCTGCGCCGCCCGCTCGATGCGGCCGGGATCGTGAGCGGCGGAGGCGGCGGCGCGATCCCCGCGGCGATGGGCCTGGCGCGCCTGGTCGACTCGCTTCATCAGACTCATGAATGTCCTCCTCCACGGCGGGGACGTGGCTTGGCGCGGCGACGGGAGGGCGCCGGCGCCGACGGTCTGCTGGCGGCCAACGCCGCCCGGACGTCCCGCGCCCGAGCGCGGGTGGTGATCAAGCTTGGTTGTCCTTCGGCGGGCGGCGCGACTTCCACCAACGCGCCGGACTCGAGCATCGAATGCAGCGCCCGCTCGACGTCCGCCGGCCGCCATCCCAGGGCGGAACCGGCGTGGCGCCGATCGACGGCGATCAGGTGTTTCACATGGCGAGCCAGAATCCGTTCGCGGGCAATGCGGGTGGGGATCGACCGCGCCTGGTCGGCGAGGCGCGGAAACCAGCGCTCGACCAGATCATAGACGAAGGCGTAGCGCCATGCGCCGGCTTCGGCCACGCCCGTGGGCAGAACCTTCAGATCAGCCTGGAGCTCGACCAGGGCCCGGTCGAAGCGGGTCTTGGCCTGTGCCGCCGCCAGGTGCGACTCCTGGCGCAGGCGCACGGCGTCGAGCGGCCCGTTCTCGAGCAAGGCCTCGTAGATCGCCTTGGCCTCGGCCGAGAGCCGGCCTTCCTGGTACTCGATCAGGTAGTCCCGCGGATCGCCGTAGTTCTCGCTCAGCGCGTAGAATGCCGGGAGCAGATCGAGAGAGACCAGCGTCGCCCGTTTGCGCAGCAGCTTGCCGTAGTACCACCAGCGCTTGTCGAGCGACTCATCCTTCCAGTTCCAGGATTTCCCGATGGCCGGATCGTCGTAACCGACCGACAGCGGCCGACCGTTGCCGGCGATCGCTTGCAGCAGGTTCGGCATTTCGATGCCATGCGTCGGCCAGAAAAGGCTGAATCCGACTTCCTTGACGAACCGTCGGGCGTCGGCCGGCGTCCGCAGCCGCAGTTCGCGGCGGCGGTGCCATACCTGATCACGCAATCGAAGGATCCCGCGAGGGAGAGGGTTCATGTGGCGGCTATGCCGAACTGGCACCAATCACAGATGGGTGTCGTCCATTTCCGCCCCCACCCCTGCCCCTCCCCCTGCCTTGAGAGACTTTGTTGGAGAGCGAACGTTGGCAGGGGGAGGGGAGGTTATCACTGGAGGGGACGGGGGCGGCAGAGCCGCCCCCGTCCCCTCCAGATTCCCACACCCCCTCCCCCGTTCGTAATCCCGCTGGCGCGGTGTTTTCGTCGGGGAGGGGGTCAGGGGGTGGGGGCTGGGGTTGGGTGGCAGGCAGATTCAACTCAGCCGCGGACCGGCGGCGATGACCTCGGGCGGACAGGCATCCTCAAACTTCTTGAAATTCTCGATGAAGCGCGCCGCCAACTGCCGGTACTTGTCCATGTAGCCGGCCGGGCTCGACCAGGTGCCGGCCGGGTTGAGGATCTCCGGCGGCACGCCGTCACAGGACTGGGGAACCTCGAAACCGAAGATCGGATCGCGCGCGTAAGCGACACTCTGCAGCCTCCCATCCAACGCCGCGTTCAACAAGGCCCGGGTGTAGCCGATACTGATCCGCTTTCCGACGCCGAAGGGGCCTCCGATCCAACCGGTGTTGACCAGCCAGCAATGGACGCCATAGCGCTCGATCTTGCGCCGCAGGAGATCGGCGTAGACCGAGGGATGATGGACCATGAAGGGGGCCCCGAAGCAGGTGCTGAACGTCGTCTGCGGCTCGGCGCCGATTCCGACCTCGGTGCCGGCGATCTTGGAGGTATAGCCCGAGATGAATTGATACAGCGCCTGTTCGGAGGTCAGCCGGGAAAGCGGCGGCATCACCCCGGAGGCGTCGCAAGTCAGCAGCAGGACGTTCGATGGGTGGCCGGCGCGCTTCTCCGGTACGGCGTTGGCGATGAACTCCAGCGGGTAGGAGGCGCGCGTGTTTTCGGTGATGCGGTCGTCATCCAAGTCGACGCCCCGGTTCACCGCATCGAACACGACGTTCTCCAGGATCGTCCCGAAACGGCGGGTGCAGGCGTAGATCTCCGGCTCGGCCGTCGCCGAAAGCCGAATGACTTTGGCGTAGCAGCCGCCCTCGAAGTTGTAGACCCCGGCGTCGCTCCAGCCATGCTCGTCATCGCCGATCAGCCGCCGCCTTGGATTGGCCGACAGCGTCGTCTTTCCCGTGCCGGACAGTCCGAAGAACAGAGCCACATCGCCCTGCGCCCCGACGTTGGCCGAGCAGTGCATCGGCATCACGCCGCGCAGCGGCAGGAGGTAGTTGAGGACGGTGAAGATCGACTTCTTGATCTCGCCGGCATAGGCGGTGTTGCCGATCAGGCACAGGCGGCGGGCGAAATCGACCAGGATGAAGGTGTCGCTGCGGGTATCGTCGATCGCACTAGAGGCGCGGAAACCGGGGACGGCCAATACGGTGAACTCCGGGACGTGGCGCCGGTAGTCGTCCGGCGACTCGGGCAGCAGGAACATGTTGCGGGCGAACAGGCTGTGCCAGGCGAGTTCGGTGACGATACGGATCGGCATGCGGTAGTCCGGGTCGGCGCCGGCGAGGCAATCCTGGATGAAGACGTCGCGCCCCTGCAGGTACCCCATGGCCCGGCCGAGCACGGTCTGGAACCGGTCGCTCGAAAAGGGCCGGTTGTAGTCGCCCCACCAGACATGGTCTTCGGAGGTCGGCTCGCGCACAATGAACTTGTCCTGGGCGGCCCGGGCGGTGTGGTCGCCGGTCTCGACCACCAGCGGCCCCTGGTGGACGAGCGTGCCTTCCCGCCGGAAGATGATCTCTTCGTACAGGGCTTCGCTCGGCAGATTCCAGTACTGCGTGCCCAGGTTCCCCAGACCCAGAGTCTCCAATCCGAACTCGCTCTTGAGGGCGCCGGCGACCCCCTGCGCCGGCGTGATGACATGGAAGACGTCGATCATGCCCAATCCCTCACCTTCTTGCGGTCGCCGATGTAGATCTCGTCGGGCGCGTTCGGATCCAGCGCCCAGCGGATGCGGGCGATCCCCTCCGACACATCCTTCGGGCTTCCGGCGTAACTCAAGCGGAGATGCCCTTCCATCCCGAACTCCTTGCCGGGGACGGTCACGACCAGCGCCGTCTCGAGCAGGAAGTGGGACAGCTCGACCGAGTCGCCGCGGTAGGCGCGGAAGTCCGGCAGGCAGTAGAAGGTGCCGCCCGGGCGGACGGTGCGCACACCGGGGAGCGCCGCCAGCTCGCGCAAGGCGATGTCGCGGTTGTTCTCCATGCTCATGCGCAGCGAGTCGGTCACACTCTGGACCCCGGTCAGCGCGCCTTCGGCCGCCGCCTGGAGCAACGCCGAAGGACAGGAGGTCGTTTGCGCCTGAACGTTGGTCATCACCTCGACCACCGCCCGGCTGGCGACGGCCCAGCCGATCCGGAAACCGGTCATCCCATAGAGCTTCGAAATGCCGTTGATGACAATGATCTTGCCCGCATCCAGGTCGCGCTTGGAGAAGCGCAGCGCGTTGGGCGGAGTCCGTCCGTCGAACACGAGCTTGTGATAGATGTCGTCGAGGATCAAGAACAGGTCCTTCCGCTCGCAGAAGGCGACCAGCTCGGCCATGAAGCCGTCGTCGTAGACGACCCCGGAAGGATTGTTCGGGCTGTTGACGATGATGGCCTTGGTGTAGGAGCCGGTGGCCTGCTCGATGTCCTCCAGGCGCGGATGAAAGGTGCCATCCTCGGGAGTGACCACCACCGGCTGGCCGTACAGCATGCGCACGATCTCGGGATAGCTGACCCAGTAGGGCGCCAGCAGGATGACTTCGTCCTGAGGATTCAAAATCGTGTAGAGCAGGTTGAAGAGCGCCATCTTGGCGCCGTGACAGATGATGACGTTCTCGGGCGCCACCAGGCGCTGGTAGGCTTCCTCGGTGTAGCGGATAACGGCCTTCTTGAGCGAGAGCACGCCGTCGGCCGGCGTGTACTTGATGTCTCCGTCGGCCAGCTTGGCCGCCGCCGCCTGGACGGCGGCGATCGGCGTCTTGTTCTTGGGTTCGCCGATTCCCAGATGGATGACGGCTTCACCCCGCTCGCGCAGGCGCAGGGCTTTCTCGTTGAGCGCCAGCGTCGGAGATTCGCCGATGGACCGCGCCAGTTGGCTGAGCGCCATGCGGTTTGCCTCTCTGCCGCGCCGGAGTCGATGGGATCGCGTGTGGCGTGGCACCGAATCTGCGCGATGATTCTACACCGTCGCCGGTCGCCGCCCGACCTCGGCGCTGCCGTCGAGCCGGGCCACGGCTCCGATGGTCTGGAGGCGAACCATGGCCGCCGACGAAGTCCGCCGCATCCGCCAGGAACTGGGGAAAGAGTTCTCCGAGGGACAGGTCGAACTGCTGCGCGCCCTGCGCAGCGAGCTGTCCAGCCAACGCTGGCAGGTCATGCTCGAAATCGACGGCGCCCAGGAGGATCTGCAAGCCGCCCTGCGCGTTTGTTCCGACGCCTCCGTGCGGCCGGCGCTCGAGGCGGTCCAGGCTCGTTTGGCGCGCGCCCATCAGCAGCTGGCCCATATCCCGGAGGATGTGATCCCGGCCTTCTAGCCGGATCGACGCCGTCCTGCGCCGGCGGGATTCCTGCCGCGTGAGCGGGCGGCCGGCCCGGGCCCCGCGACTCTTCGACAACCCCAAGAAGGAGGAGACCGCAATGTGTTGCTTCATCATGACGGCCGGCTTCTTCGGCCCACGACTGGGGTTTCTGGTTTTCTGGCTTTGGCGCCCCATTCAGGTTCAGCTCGCCCTCAACGGCTGGCTCCTGCCCCTGCTCGGCGTGATCTTCCTGCCCTGGGCGACATTGGCGTATGTCGTCTTGTTCCCGATGACCGGCCTCGACTGGTTGCTCGTCGCCCTGGCAGCGTTCTTCGACATCGCCACCTGGGCCGCCAGCGGCTCGCGGCGCAAGTCGGTGCCCGGATATCCGTGGACCGCCCGGTAGCCCGCGGCTGACCGTTCGTTCCGATCGATCTGCGGGCCCTCGCCCTCAGGATCGAGGACGAGGGCTTGCGGTTTTTCGAACGTTGATGGACTGACGTCCTCGAGGTTCTGGAAGGCGAATTGCAGGCGGGATGACGGCCCGCGCTGCCTGACCTCTGTCGCTGCCGAGCGGCAGAGGGCCTCGATCGACCGCCCGCTGGGTATAATCCACCATCGGCCCGCGTAGCTCAATGGATAGAGCGCCGCCCTTCGAAGGCGTAGGTTGGGC
>CAZMVJ010000049.1:0-16418 GCA_964569445.1 uncultured Anaerolineaceae bacterium
GCGGTGATCGACGTCAACGACTTGCGCAAGGGCGTGACCTTCGAGCTCGATGGGAACCTGTACAAGGTCCTCGAGTACTCGCACAACAAACCGGGACGCGGCAACGCCACCATCCGCACCAAGGTGCGCGACCTGCGCACCAGCGGTGTCTTGGAAAAGACTTTCATCTCGGGCGACCGGGTGCAGGACGTCCGGCTCGATCACCATATCGTCACCTTCCTTTACCACGATGGCGACTTCTTCCACTTCATGGATACCGAGACCTACGACCAACCGACGCTGAATCGCTCGACCCTGGAAGACGTAGCGGACTATTTGATCGAAGGCCTCGAAGCCAAGTTGACGTTCTACCAGGACGAGCCGATCGACATCGAGCTGCCTACGGCCGTCGACCTGAAGGTGACCGAGGCGGATGTCGGCGTCAAGGGTGATACCGCCACCGGAGCTACCAAGACGGTCACCACCGAGACCGGGCTAAGGGTGCAAGTGCCGCTGTTCGTCCAAACGGGGGATAAGATCCGGGTCGACACCCGCACCGGGCAGTATCTGACGCGAGTCTGATCGGGGCCGCTGTGCAAACGCCTGCCGGCACCGAGTGCCCGCACTACTTCGAGGACTTTCAGCGCGGCCGGCACCGGCAGGAATGCCGCCTGATCGCGCAGAACCCGCGCAGCCCGGCCTGGAGGCCGGACCTGTGCCGCGGCTGTCGAGTTCCCCGCCTGCTCCTGGCGAACGCGTGTCCGAACCTGGTGCTCCAGGCCAGCGTGTCCCCCGGCCTGCTCGGGCTAGGACGCCGCGTCGACGTGAGGGCCGAGTGCCTGTTGAGCCTGACTGATGTCGCCGAGCCGGAGATCGGGTGCGGCCGCTGTCATGAAGCATTCCGACCCGAGGTCGGGCCACAGGCCGCCGCATGATCCAGGCGCTGCTCGTCGATCTCGACGACACCCTTCTCGAAAACGACCTGGGGAAATTCATCCCGGCTTACTTCGATCTGCTCGCCGGAGAGCTGGCGACTTTCGGGCCGAAGGACCAAATTCTGGGCGCCCTCCTCGCCGGGACGAAGGCCATGCTTGGGAACGAAGATCCCGAGCGGACGCTGGCGCAGGTCTTCTATGCTTCCTTTGAGTCGGCCACGGGCGCCGATCCACTGAAGGTGGCGGTCGTCCTGGATCACTTCTATCGCGAAACCTACCGTCAGTTGGCCACGATCACTCGGCGAAAGGACGGCGCCTCCGATTTTCTCCGAGCAGCCTTTTCCCAGGGGCTGGCGGTTGCTGTCGCCACCAACCCGCTGATGATCCGTCCGGCGATCGAGCATCGTCTGCGCTGGGCCGGCGCGCCGTCAGATGAGTTCGGCTATGCGCTTATCACCGATGTCGAGACGTTTCACTTCGCCAAACCACGACCGGCATACTTCGCCGAGGCGCTTGCCTATCTCGGGCGACTCCCCTCCGAAGCGGCGATGGTCGGCAACGACCCCAACGAGGACCTGGAGCCGGCCGCCTCACTCGGGATGCCGACCTTCCATGTGACCGCCGTCCCGATCGACGGTCGCCCTTCGGGCAACCTGGCTGATGCTTCCCGATGGCTGGCGGCCCAGGCACAGGTCGAACCGCCGCCGGTCAATCAGCCGGCGGCGCTGATCGCCCGTTTTGAAGGTCAGTTGGCAGCCATGTTGACCAAGCTCCGTCTCGTCGGCGAGGACGGCCTCCGTCATCCAATGGCGAGCGGCGGCCTTACCCCGCTCCAGGCCGTCTGCCATTTGCGCGACGTCGATCGCGAAGTAAACCTGCCTCGCCTGAGGGTTTTTCTGGAGAAGGACGATCCGTTCTTCTCCTCCGTCAACACCGACAACTGGATCGCGGAGCGCGATTACATCCACGAGGAGGCGACGGCGGCGGTTCAGGGTTTCATCGCCGCGCGCAAGGCGGTCACCGCCGCCCTGCGCGATCTTTCGGCCGCCCAGTGGCAGCGCCGGGCGCGCCACTCGCTCTTCGGCCCCATCACCCTTCTCGACTGGATCGCCGTCTTGGCCGAACACGACCTGCGGCACGTGGCCCAGGTCATCGCTCCCCTCGGGAGCAGCCTGCTGGCGGCCGATTCCGCCTGACCGGGAGGAAACTATGACACTGACCGGAAAACGAATCGCCATTCTGGTCGATGACGGTTTCGAGGATCTCGAATTCTGGGTCCCGCTGATGCGCATGGAAGAAGGCGGGGCGGCGGTGACGGTGGTGGGTACCAAGGCCGGGCGCGTCGTCCACAGCAAGAGCGGCGGGCTGACGGCTTCCATCGATTGCGATGCGGCGGAGGTGACGGCCGACGATTTCGATGCCGTGATCGTCCCCGGCGGCTGGGCGCCGGACAAACTGCGGCGCTCCGAGGCCGTCAACCGGTTGGTGCGGGACCTGTACGACCGGCACAAGATCGTCGCCATGATCTGTCACGCCGGCCTGGTGGGGATTTCGGCGGGGATCGTGAAGGGACACCGGGCAACCGGATCGCTTGGCATACGCGACGACCTGGTCAACGCCGGCGCCGCCTGGGTGGATGCTCCAGCTTTCCGCGACGGTTCTCTCGTCTGGGGACGAGTCGTCCCGGATATCCCGGCCTTCTGCCGCGAGCTGGTGGCAGCGCTGGAAGAAGCGTAACCTCCTTGTGGACCAAGTCCGAGGTTCGACGGCAAACATCGTTGAGGGACTGCGACCTTTTGACCCCACCCCCTTACCCCTCGCGACACCTGCACCTGCGGCGCACCGCAGGTGCGGTGCAGGTGAGCAGCCCTGTGGGCCTCCCCGCGGCCGGGGAGGGGGAGGAGGAGTCAAGAATGGAGGGGCGGCTCCGCCGCCCCTCCACTCTTGAAGAACATCACCCTCCCCCTGCCCTTCTCCATATGAGGCGAGAGGCGCAGTTAGGGGAGGGGTTGAGGTCCGAGGAGAAAGGGGGCGGCACAGCCGCTCCCGTCCCTCTCTTGTACTCCACCCTTCCCCTGCGCTTCTCCATAAGAGGCGAGAGGCGCAGCTAGGGTAGGAGATGAGGTTTGAGGAGGAAGGGGGCAGCAAGGCTGCCCCCTTCCTCCTCAAGGATCCTCCCTCCCCTGCCCTTCAACTCCAAGGGCAACGAGAGCCGATGCAGGGGGCCCCTTCGCTTCGCTCCGGGGTGCTCCGCGAAGGGCAGGGTGGGGGGTTGGGAAGAGATACTGAAGCGCGAAGCTGCCCGTCACGGCGGTTATAATCGCCGCTCGGGGAAGTGCTGGAATTGGCAGACAGGCGTGACTTAGAATCACGTGCCGCGAGGCGTGAGGGTTCAAGTCCCTCCTTCCCCACTCCTGCCGCTCGCGGGTCGCCCCGGCGGCAGGCCAGGACAAGAGGATGACGCCGCTCAAGATCGAGACTCAAGATCTGGCCGAGCGCCAGGTGCAGCTGACGGTCGAGGTCCCCGACGATCAGATCGAGGCCGCCATGCACCGCGCCGCGCGCCGGATGAGCCAGCGCTCCAAGATCGCCGGGTTCCGTCCGGGCAAAGCCCCCTACGGGGTCGTCCTGCAACGCTACGGCCAGGAAGCCGTTTTCGACGAAGCGCTCGACGCGCTCGGCCAGGATGTCTACCGCCAGGCGCTGGAAGACTCGTCCCTCGATCCGGTCGCTCCGGGTGCCCTGGAGGACGTGGTCAGCCGCAGCCCCCTGGTGCTGCGCTACACCATTCCCCTGGTACCCCAAGTCGACCTCGGCAAGTACCGCGACCTGCGCTTGCCGTTCGAAACCCCGGCGGTGAAGGACGAGGCCGTCCAGGAAGTTCTGGACGGATTGCGCCAGCAGCAGGCCCTGATCGAGCCGGTCGACCGGCCGGCGCGCGATTCGGATGTGGTCGTCCTCGACCTTCACGGACGCCTCGCCGACGCGCCGGAAGGCGAAGACCAGGCGCTGATGGACGAGCACGGCATCTCGATTCTGGTGGCCGAGTCGACCGACTTCCCCTTTCCCGGCTCCGCCGTCCACTTGCTCGGGATCGGCGTCGGCGAAGAGCGCGAGGCGGAATACACCTTCCCCGCCGATTACCGCAATGAGTCGCTGCGCGGCCGCAAGGCGATCTTCCATTTCCGCTGCCAGGCGGTCAAATCGCGCTCGGTCCCGGAATGGTCGGACGAACTGGCGCGCAACCTCGGCGAATTCACCGACCAGTCCGACCTGCGCCTGAAGGTCCGCCAATCGCTCGAAGGTCAGAGTCTGGAGCAGGCCGAGTCCGAATACGCCGACAAAGTCATCGACGCCGTCGTCTCCGGGTCGCAGCTCGCCTTTCCCCCGGTGCTGCTGCGGCAAGAAGTCGACGATACGCTGCAGGACCTTGACCGCCGATTGAAGGATCAGCGCCTCAGCCTGACCGACTACTTGAAGATCGAGAAGAAAGAGGAGAGCGAACTGCGGCTGGAGCTCGAACCGCAGGCCCGCCGCCGCCTGGAGCGGGGACTCGTTCTGGGTCAGGTGGTCGAGGCCGAGAATCTCGAGGTTGAAGAATCCGAAGCCGGGGCGGCGTTGGATCGCATCCTCGAGCCCCTGAGCGAGTCGAAGGACGCCGTCCGGCGCGCCCTCGATACGCCGGCCGGCCGCCGGCGCATCCGACTCGACCTGCTCACCGATAAAGCCGTGGCACGCCTCGTGCAAATCGCCCGCGCGGAGGCGCCTCCCCTCCCGGCACATCGTCCCGATGTCCTTACGGGAGGACCCCGGGACCGTGCACCCGTTTCGGGGCGCCGGGACGTCGTCAGCGCAGCCGAAGAGCTGCCTCTGGCGGCGCCAGGCCTGAGCCAAGCCGAAGGGCCTGCTCTGAGCGAAGCCGAAGGCCTGCCTCCCGCTCCGGCCGAAGTCCAGGCCGCCTCCCAAGGAGGAGGACCTTCATGACAGACAACGATTCGCAAGCCCTAATCCCGATGGTCATCGAGAGTTCGGGGCGCGGCGAACGCGCCTACGACATCTACTCGCTCCTGCTCAAGGAACGCATCATCTTCCTGGGCACCCCGATCAACGACCAGGTCGCCAACCTGATGGTGGCCCAGCTCTTGTTCCTCGACCGGGAGGATCCGGACAAGCAGATCCAGATGTACATCAACTGCCCGGGCGGGGCGATTTACGCGGGCCTGGCGATCTACGATACGATGCAGCAGGTCAGCGCGCCGATTTCGACCGTAGCCGTGGGGGTTACCGCCTCCTTCGGGACAGTGTTGCTGTCCGCCGGCGCGAAGGGGCTGCGTTACGCCCTGCCGCATGCGACGATCCATCTGCACCAGCCGTTGGGCGGAGTTCAGGGCCAGGCGACCGACATCGAAATCCAGGCCAAAGAGATCTTGCGCCTCAAAGAGGAACTGAATACGATACTCATGAACCACACCGGCCAGACGCGCGAGGTGATCGAGCGCGATACCGAGCGCGATTTCTACATGGCCGGGGAGGCGGCCAAGGCCTACGGCATCGTCGACCACGTGCTGGTTTCGGTCAGCGACGCCGCAAAGGCCTGACCCACACCAATCGATGACTCGCGAAGCGGGGGACGCCTCGGCTCGGCGCTGTTCCTTCTGCAGCCGCGCCGAGGCCGAGGTCCAGCGGCTGATCGCCGGCCCGGAAGGCGTATTCATCTGCAACGAATGCGTCGACCTGTGCCGCGACATCCTGGAAGGGGATGTGCGCCACGGCGGTCATCCGGCCGGCGCGCCCCGCCCCACTCTGCCGCCGCAGCAGATCTACGACAAGCTGGCCGAATACGTCGTCGGGCAGGACCACGCCAAGCGCGTCCTGTCGGTGGCCGTTTACAACCACTACAAGCGCATCGCCACCCGCGGCGACGCCGAAGTCGAGTTGGAGAAGAGCAACATTCTGCTCGTCGGACCGACCGGCTGCGGCAAGACCCTGCTGGCGCAAACGCTGGCGCGCATCCTGGACGTCCCGTTCTGCATCGGCGACGCCACCGCCCTGACCGAAGCCGGTTACGTCGGCGAAGACGTCGAGAACATCTTGCTGCGGCTCCTGCAGGCGGCCGACTTCAACGTCCAGCGGGCCGAGCGCGGCATCGTCTACCTGGACGAGATCGACAAGATCGCCCGCAAGTCGGGCGACAATCCCAGCATCACGCGCGACGTGTCGGGCGAGGGGGTGCAGCAGGCGCTGCTCAAGATCATCGAGGGCGCCTCGGTCAACGTTCCGCCACAGGGCGGGCGCAAGCATCCCCAGCAAGAGTTCATCCAGGTCGACACGCGCGACGTCCTGTTCATCTGCGGCGGGACGTTCGGCGGGCTGGCCGAAATCGTCGGCGAGCGCGTCGGCCGACGCGGCCGCCTCGGCTTCGCCGGAACACGCGACCCGGAGGACCCGGCCTCGATGGGCGAGGCCGAACTGCTGCGGCTGATCAACCCCGACGACCTGATGCACTACGGACTGATCCCCGAGCTGGTCGGCCGCTTGCCGGTGACCGTCAGCGTCGAACCGCTCGACCGGACTGCGCTGCGCGCGATCCTGACCGAGCCGCGCAATGCGCTGGTGCGACAGTACGAGCGCCTGTTCGAAATGGACCAGGTGGCGCTCGAGTTCACCCCGGCGGCGCTCGACGCCGCCGCCGATCTGGCGATGTCGCGCGAGACCGGCGCCCGCGGGCTGCGCGCGATCATCGAGAGCGTGCTGCTCGACGTGATGTACGAAATCCCTTCCCGCCCGGAGGTCCGCCACGTCGTGGTGGACGATGCCACCATCCGGGGCGTGGCCCCGCCCAAGCTGCTCGACGCCTCGGGGCGAGACCTCGGCCAGCCGCCCGACCGCGCTCAATTCCAAGCTGCCTGAACCCCGGACCGCTGCCTTGCCCTACCCTCGCCGCCCAGTCGCGACCTTCTCCGTCGTGGCGTGGGACGCGTCCCTGCCGGCCTGGGGCATCGCCGTCGCCTCCAAGTTTCCGGCGGTGGGCGCCGTCGTCCCCTGGGCCCATGCCGGCGCCGGGGCCGTTGCAACGCAGTCTTACGCCAACACCACGTACGGTCCGGAAGGATTGCAGCGTATGTCCGCCGGCGAATCGGCGGCGCAGGCGCTGCAGGCTCTCCTGGACGACGACCCCGGCCGTGAGCAGCGCCAGGCGGGGTTCGTCGATCCCGCCGGCGGCGCCGCCACTTTCACCGGGTCCGAGTGTCAGGCGTGGGCCGGCGGATGGACGGGCGACGGCGTCGCCATCCAGGGCAACATCCTGGCCGGACCGCAGGTCGTCGAGGCGATGGCGCAGGCCTACGTTGCGTCGAACACGGACCTGGGCCACCGCCTCTTGGCGGGACTGCTCGCCGGCGACCGCGCCGGGGGCGATCGACGCGGACGGCAAAGTGCGGCGCTGCTCGTCGTACGCCAGGGCGGCGGTTATGCCGGCCACAACGACCGCTGGATCGACTATCGCGTCGATGACGACACGGATCCGGTCCCGCGCCTGGCGGAGCTGCTCGAGCTGCACGAGCTGTACTTCGGCTCGAGCTCGCCCGAAGACCGCCTCGAGCTCGCCGGACCGATCCTGGTGGAATTGCTTCAACTCGCCCGCCGACTCGGTTATTACGAGGGGCCGGACGAGATGGGTTTGACGCCGGCCGCGCGTGATGCGCTGCGCCGGTTTGTCGGCAACGAGAACTTCGAGGATCGCACCGATTTCGATGCCGGCTGGATCGACCGACCGGCGTACGAGTTCCTGATGCATCGATTCGTCCGATGACCACACCGGCTCCGGTTATACGCGCCCTGGTCCTCGATCTGGACGGTGTCCTGTGGCGCGGCGAACAGATTTTGCCGGGCGTTCCCGAGCTCTTCCGCCTGATCGACGAACGCGGGCTGCGCTGCTGTCTGGCGAGCAACAACGCCACCCTGACGCTGGAGACGGTCCAGGCGCGTTTGGCGCCGATCGGGGTCCAGGTTCCGGCCAATGCCCTGGTGACCTCGGCCCACGCCGCGGCAGGGTACATCCAGCGCCACTACCGCCAACCACCCCAGGTGCTGGTGATCGGGGAGGAGAGTTTGCGGCGGGCGCTGGTCGAAGCGGGATGCACCCTGGTCGATCAGGCCGAGGGCGCCGGGGTCGTGGTCGTCGGGATGGACCGCGGGCTGACCTGGGCGAAGCTGGTGGAAGCCGGACTGGCAATCGCCGCCGGCGCGACGTTCATCGGCACCAACCCCGACCGGACCTTCCCGACCGAGCGCGGCATCGGCCCCGGCAATGGCGCCATTCTGGCCGCGCTCGAAACGGCCACCGGTCGCCCGCCGGTCATCGTCGGCAAGCCTGAGCCCCACTTGTTCCTGGAGGCGATGACGCGGATGGCCGTCCCGCCGGAGCAGATGCTGGTCGTCGGCGACCGCCTCGAGACCGACATCGCCGGCGGCGTGCGCGCCGGGATGCGCACGGCGCTGCTGCTCTCGGGCGTGACCAGCGCCGCCGAGTTGCGCGGCCGGGACGTGCAGCCGGACTGGACGTTCGAGGATTTGCCGGCGCTGCTGCAACGTCTGCCCAGCTGGCTCGGCTAACCGCGTGCCCGGCGGCGTTTCCGCTGGCGTCGGCCAGGTGAGACCATGAGCCGCCGACCCCTACTCGATCTCGATCTCCCCCAATTGGAGACGGCGCTGGCGGCGTGGGGCGAGCCCACCTACCGGGCGCGCCAGATCTGGCACGCCGTCTACCAGCGCGGCGTCGTCGATTCCGCCGCCCTCACCGAACTCCCGCTGGCGCTGCGCCAGGCCCTGGACGAGACCTTCACTTTCCGCTCGCTCACGACCGTGGCGCACAAGACCTCCGAAGACGGGCGTACGACGAAATGGCTGCTCGGGAGATCGGACGAGGCCGCTCGCATCGAATCGGTCTTGATGAAATACGACCGCCGCCGGACCGCCTGCATCTCCACCCAGGCCGGCTGCGGCATGGGCTGTTCGTTCTGTGCCACCGGACAGATGGGGTTCGTACGCAATCTCTCGGCCGGCGAGATCGTCGAGCAGGTGCTGCGGTTGAGTCAGGAGCAGCCTCTGACGAACATCGTCCTGATGGGGATGGGCGAGCCTTTTCACAACTACGACGCCAGTCTGGCAGCCGTCGATCGCCTCACCGATCCCGACGGAATGCGCTTCGGCGCCCGGCGCATCACGATTTCCACCGTCGGACTCGCCCCGCAGATCCGGCGCTTCGCCGGCGAACATCGACAGGTCAACCTGGCGGTCTCCCTGCACGCCGCCACCGATTCCCTGCGCGACCGACTCGTCCCCATCAACCAACGCTACCCGCTCGAAACGCTGCGCCAGGCATGCCTCGAGTATCTCGAGACGACCCATCGCCGCCTGACCTTCGAGTGGGCCCTGATCGAAGGGGTCAACGACGGCTCCGACCAGGCCCAGGCGCTGTCCCGCTGGGTGCGGGGGATGCTGTGTCACGTGAATCTGATTCCCCTCAACCCGACACGCGGCTATTCTGGTCGGGCGACCGAGACGCAGCGGGCCGAGGCCTTTCGATCGGTCCTGACGGCGCAGGGGATCCCGAACACGCTGCGCGTGCGTCGTGGCATCGACATTCAGGCCGGCTGCGGACAACTGGCGACCGAAGCCGTTATTACGAATGCCCCGGCAGACGCGGGGGACCCCCCGGATGTCATTCCGAGGGCGGCTCCGACGGAGGCCCCAGTCAATCCGGCAGACCCACCGCGCCGCCCGAGGAATCTCTGAGGCGCGCCGGAAGAGGTCTCCCCCTCGGATTAGCGGCAGCCTCTCGGCTGAGACAGAGCCTGCCCCCGGAGTGCCTCGCCTCCCGGTGCCGAATTCCCTCCCGCCGCGCCTCGGGGATTCCTCGGGCCTCCCGCTTCGTACACGGAACCTTCCTAATGAGTGCCGGCCCTCGGAATGACATGTAGCGCGAGGCTCCCCGTCCGTGAAATGTAGCGCGAGGGTCCCTGTCCGTGAGATGTAGCGCGAGGGTCCCTGTCCGTGACATGTAGCGCGAGGGTCCCTGTCCGTGAGATGTAGCGCGAGGATCCCTGTCCGCGATATGTAGCGCGAGGGTCCCAGTCCATGACGTGAAGCGCGAGGCTCCCTGTCCGTGACATGTAGCGCGAGGGTCCCCGTCCATGACGTGAAGCGCGAGGCTCCCTGTCCGTGACATGTAGCGCGGAGCCCCCCATCCATGACATTCCAAGCCCCCGGTTCTTGCTCTGCCTGCGGTATCATTGTCATCCGGAGGCATGATGGGGGAAGACCGGCGGTTAGCGGCCTTCGAAGGCGCCTTTCGGTCATTCACCACTTGTGTCGGCGACCTGCCGGAAGAGCGCTTCCTGGCGGCGATGGAGAACGGCTCGCCGCGCGACATCGTCGCCCGGTTGATCGGCTGGAACCGGCTGACCGTACTGGGCTGCAAAGCGATTCTCGACGGCCAGCCGCCTCCGTACCATCCTGATTTCGCCAACGGCTACCAACGGGTGAACGGCGAGTTGATCGCTCGTGAGCCATCGACCGACAAGCGCCCGTTGCTGCAGAACTTGGACAATACGAAAGCCGAGGTCGTGGTCTACATGCGAACTGTCTCCTCGGAGGACTGGAATGCCGACCACGGGATCCGTCATCCGGATGGCGGCCCGGCGACGGTTCGGCGTTGCCTGGAAGAGCTGACCCGCGACTACTTGGACGCTACGGACGAGATCACGATCTGGCGCGAGACGGCCAAGAACGGCTGACCAGGCCCCAAAGGAATCGAGTGCCCGTGCCACAACTCCCCGCCCCCATGATCGATCTGCGCCCCCGGCTGGGTGCGGCCGTCGCCAAACTCGAGCAGCGGTCACCCTATGCCGCGGTTCTTCTCTCTTCCCGGGAGGGGATCTCGATCGAGGTCGAGCAGCAGGAAGAAAAGATCAGCCAGTTGCCCCTTTCGGCCGGTGTCGTCCTGACGTGCCTGGCCAACGGGGTCCTGACGGAACGTTCGCTGCCGGGGTTCGAATCCAGTCGACTCGAGCAGGCCGTGCGGGCCATGCATCAGGAGCTGGGCGTCGCTCCGAAGCGCACACCGGAGTCCGATGAGCCGGTCGCGGCGCGCGACTTCGCCACGGCCGGGAAGGCGCCCGCCCGCCAACTCAACCTGGAAGACAAGCTCGAGCGCTGCCGGGATATTCAGCGGCGCCTGACCAGGATCGATCCACGCGTCGTCAATGCCCGGGTCGCCTACGTCGAACAGTCCGAGACCTCCGTGTTCCGCAGTCGCAGCCAGGACCTGGCGCAGGAGGTCGTGCGGCTGCGCATCTCCGTGTTGGCGATCCTGTCGCAGGACGGCCAGGTGCGCTACGACTGGCTCGGCAAGGGCGGTACGGGCGGTTG
Source organism: uncultured Anaerolineaceae bacterium (assembly GCA_964569445.1). Lineage (GTDB taxonomy): Bacteria > Chloroflexota > Anaerolineae > Anaerolineales > E44-bin32 > DATEVL01. The sequence continues at coordinate 11,346 of CAZMVJ010000049.1, forward strand.
GGAGCTGCTGGACTACACCGACGAGGAACTGAACTCCGTCGTCGAGGGCGCCGCCCGCATGTTTTCCGCCGAGCGGATCGAGCCCGCCGAGTACACCGTCGTCACCGGTCCCGGTGTTTCCGGCGTGTTGGCGCACGAGTCGTTCGGCCACGGGGTCGAGACGGATCTCTTTCCCAAGGAACGCGCCCGGGCCTTCGACTACCTCGGCCGGAAGGTCGGTTCGCCGCTGGTGGAAATCGTCGACGACCCGAGCCTGGACGGCGGCTACGCCTCCTACTTTTTCGACGATGAAGGCATGCTCTCCGAACCGACGACGATCGTGGACAAGGGCATCTTCCGCAGCGGCATCAGCGACATGCTCTCGGCGCGGACGCTCGATCTCCACCGCACGGCGAACGGCCGCCGCCAGGACTTCACCCGCAAGCCCTATGCCCGCATGAGCAACACCTTCTTTGGGCCGGGTACGACCAGCGTCGAAGACCTCTTCGCCCAGGTTGACCACGGGGTCTTCCTCAACCGCTGGGTCAATGGGATGGAGGATCCGCAGGGCTGGGGCATCCAGATCACCTGCCACTACGGCCAGGAAATCGTGCACGGGAAACTGACCGGCCGTGTCTTCTCCCCGGTCAGCCTGAGCGGGTACGTTCCTCAGGTGCTGGACACGATCCGCGGGGTCGGCCCGCTGGTCCAGATGGATCAGGGGACCTGCGGCAAAGGTCACAAGGAATACATGCCCAACAGCTCCGGCGGCCCGCAACTCCTGCTACAGGTGAGACTTGGCTGATCCGCTGAAAACCGCCGTCGATTCACTCGCCGGACGCAGTGATCTTCTGGGGTGGACCGCCGTCCAGCGTCATCTCCGAGGCGAGCAGCTCTTTTCCGACCGCAGCCACGTCGAAGTGCGGCGATCGGTCGAGACGAACAACATCGCCATCGACGTCCTGTGCGCGTCAGACGGCGATCCAGCCCAATGCGGGGCGGCCCGCGTGATGCTGAACGTGGGCCAGGAGGCGGGACCGGCAATCGAGTTCGCCGTGCGGGCGGCTCAGCGGACGCGCAATCCGCTTTACCAGCTCCCCGGCCCGGCTTCGCTCCCCGACGTCCCGACCGTCGACCCGCAGATCGTCGCCGATCCGGCGGCCGCCGCCGCCAGCCTGCATGACCGGCTCATGCGCTCGAGCGCCTCCCAGGCCGCCGCGCGCTTGACCCTGGCCGAATGGTTCGTCGAACACGAGGAGAGCCGCCTGGTCAACAGTCGGGGAGTCGACGCACGCCAGGCCCACACGCGGCTATCCCTGGAATGGATCGTGCTCGCCGGCCAGGGAGAAGGACGGGTCGACACAACTTTCGACATGGATCGCCGCCGCCTGGCGGACCTCGACGTCGAAGGCGAGTGGGCTCGGGTCGCCCTCCAGACGGCCGACCGGGAACGGGCTCAGCCGGCTCCGAGCTACGACGGACCGGTCGTGCTGCGGGGAACCGCCTTGGAGACTTTCCTCAACAGCGGGACGATCGGGACGCTCACCTCCGGGAAGGCGCGCTTCTCCCGCATCTCCCCTTGGGAACCAGGGATGTCGGTTTTCCGGAGCGAGGTCGTGGGGGATCCGCTGACGATGTGGGCGACACGGCTCATCCCCTATGCGGAGCATGCCGGTCGTTTCGACGAGGAAGGCCTTCCGGGGCAGCGCACGCTGCTCATCGACAGGAACATCTTCCAGACTTACTGCGCCAGTCAGCGCTACGCCACCTATCTCTCGGTGCCGGCGACCGGCGCCTCGGCCGATCTCGAAGTACCGCCGGGGGCGACGCCGCAGGCCGAGCTCATCGCCGGCCCTCACGTCGAGGTCGTGTCGTGGTCGTGGTTCTCCCCCGAGCCAACCACCGGCGACTTCGCTTCGGAAATCCGCCTGGGTTACGTGGTAGACGGCGGAAGCCGACGGCCGTTCACGGGCGGCCTGTTGGTGGGCAATGTGCTGGACGCGTTGGCCAACGTCCGCTGGAGCTCAGAGACCGGCTTCTACGGCAGCTATCTGGGCCCGACGACGGCAAGGTTTGGCTCGCTCAAGGTTACCCCGTCGCGGGACGCGTAAATCCGCTTCGCGCTTCGACTTCGCCATCCTCCGCGCTGAGCGGAGGGCCAACGCCGGGCAGGCGGTGGCCCGCAGTCCCTCGCTACGCTCGGGATGATATCGAAGCGCGCTTGCGCAAGGGCCCTTCGACCCTTCGACCTTGCTCAGGCCAGGCTTCGCCCGCAGCCTCGAGGCATGCTCCTGAAGGAACAGGTCGGGCTCCGCTCAGGGAGGTCATCGCCAGAGAGATGCGACGGGATTCTCTCGGGGAGCGGCCCTCCTCGCTGAGCGGAGGGCTGATGCCGTTGAGGCGTCAGCCCGCAGTCGAAGCGCGCTTGCGTGAAGAATTGGCACTGGGCGGGCTCCGCTCAGGGAGGTGGCGCGGGGAAATCGGTTTCGACGCGATCCGTCGTAGGCGCGCGGTCGCACTGCACCGCAGCGACTTGCCGCTCTTAGCCAACGAAGCCGTTCTGGTGGAGACGCTCGGCAGCGCTGACCGTCAGGGGGACGGTGAGTGAAATGCGGGTCCCTTTCCCCTGGACGGACGTGATGCGGATGACGCCGCTCACCAGCTCGGTGCGCTCGCGCAGGTTGACCATCCCGAGCGACCCACGCGACTCGTAGTTCGACTCGACCGCCCCCAGATCGAAGCCGAGCCCGTCGTCCTCGATGTCCATACGGAAAAGCTCGCCTTCGCGCGACAGCCGGATCCAGATGTGCGGCGCCTGGGCGTGCTTGCGCGCATTGTTGACGGCCTCTTCGGCGATGAAGAAGACCACGCCCTGCTTGCCGACTTCCATGTCGGCGGCCACCCCCGGCTGAGCCTCGACCAGGACCTCCTGCTTGTAGTTCTCGTGCACTTGGGCCGCCAGCTGTTCCAGGGCGGCGACCAGCCCTTGCGACTCGAGCACCAGCGGCCGCAGGGTGAAGAGCATCTGGCGGATTTCCTTCGTCGTGCGCCGCGCCAGCTCTTCGATCTTGAACAGCTCGTCGGCGGCGGACTTGACGTCGCGCTCGATCAACCGTCGGGCGAAGTTGACCCGCATGGCGATGGCCGAGATCGACTGCGTCGGGCCGTCGTGCAGGTCGCGCGCCAGCTTGCGGCGCGCCTCCTCGTGGATCTCGGTGATGCGCTCCTTCTCCTGGAGCAGGTTCTGATAGAGCTTGGCGTTCTGCAGGCCGCCGGTGGCCTGGCGGGCGACCGCCTCCAACAGCTCGAGGCGATCGGTGGTGAACAACTCGGGGCGCGGGTCGGCAAAGACCATCACCCCGAACGCGTCCAGGCCGACCACCAATGGAAGACAGGCGGCCACGCGGCAGCTGCCCATCGCCGCCAAGCGCCGCAGCTCCGGGTCGTGCGATGGATCCTGCGTCACCTGGATCACTCCTGTGCGCAGCGCCTGCTCCAGGGCGCCCTCGGCGGCGGCAAACGTCGCTCTCTGATCGGAGACAGGGAGCCCGCGCGAGGAGGCAATGGTCAGGTCCTCTCCGTCGAAGAGCAGCAGCACGCTGATCACCCGCCCGGCTTTGGCCCCCAGGGCGGCGGCGCCGGCGTCGAGCGAAAGGTCGAGGACCCGCTCGTAGTTGAGCGTGGCCGTCATCTCAGCCATCTGGCGGAAGAGCGACAGCAGGTGGGCGAGGCGCGACTCGAGCTCGGCGATGCGCGCCGAATCTGAGACGTCGCTGCGGGTCGGGCTGCGGGGTCGGAAGACCATCAGCACCGCCCTGCCGGGAATGCCGGAGGTCGACGACGAGGCTGTCGGTCGCAGTTCGGACTCACGTTGGATCCCACGCCATCCATGTCTATCGGTCACGCGTCGCGTGGACGCGCAGCGCCATCCCTTCGCGGCTGCCGATCCCCGCCAGGGAGGTTTCTCCCTGGAAGGGTCGCCTCCCCAGTATCCCGCGGCTGTCGCCGAGGGCGACCTTACAGCGTGCCTACAGGAGACCCGCGGATCATCCCTGAAGAGTTCGGCCGATCTGAGTCTACCGCAGCCGTGGAGGGGCCGGCGCAGCGCAGGCTCGGACTCCGAACACTCCCGGGAGGCGTGGCCGGGATCGCTCGGCTAGACCCGCCGTCACACGCCACTGTCCCGGACGGGGCCCTTCGCTTGTCAATTGCCGGACAGGACGGTATCATTCGGTCGACATGGCCCAGGCTCCGATCTTGGCCGCTTCCATCCTGGCCGCGGATTTCGCTCACCTGGGAGATGCCCTCCGGCGGGCGGAAGACGGCGGGGCCGATTGGATCCACATCGACGTCATGGACGGGCACTTCGTCCCGAACCTGACGATGGGCCCGGCGATCGTCGAAGCCTGCCGACGGTCCACCAAGCTGCCGCTTGACGTCCATCTGATGGTGGAGCACCCGGAAGCGATGCTCCCGGCCTTCGCTCAAGCCGGCGCCGACTCGCTGACGGTGCAGGTCGAAGCCGTCCCGCTGCTCCACCGCTGCCTCGATATCATTCGCCGCCTGGGATTGCGGACCGGCATCGCCCTCAATCCGGCTACCCCGGTGGCGATGGTGGAAGAGGCGCTCGCCCACACCGACCTGATCCTGGTCATGACGGTCGACCCCGGCTACGGCGGGATGCCCTTGATCGAGTCTGTCCTGGGAAAAGTCCAGCGCGTACGGGGGATGCTGGACGAGGCGCGCCTTTCAGCCCGGCTGCAGGTCGACGGCGGGATCAATGAGGCGACGGCGCCCCGTGTCGCTCAGGCCGGGGCGGACGTGTTTGTCGCCGGCAAGGCCGTTTTCGGCTATCCGGCCGGGATCGAAGCCGGCCTGCACGCGCTGCGGGCTTCCTTGCAGACGGCGCTCGCTTGAGGAAAAGAAAAGGCCGTCCTTCGGCTACGCTCAGGACGGCCCGGCGGATGGACGGGGGGGGAGAACTGCGTTCAGGGGCGCCCGAGGCGCTTGATGCACTTGGCGCACAGCGTCCGCTGGACCTGGCGCTTCCCTTCCATGACACGCACCCGCTGGAGATTCGGGGAAAACTTGCGA
>CAZMVJ010000050.1:0-254 GCA_964569445.1 uncultured Anaerolineaceae bacterium
GGATCGCGATCGCGAGCTGCTGCCGTGGGTCATCGTCGTCACGATGGTCACCCTGGCCTTCTTCGTCAGCCTGGTGTTGTTCTTCGAGAATCCGTTTCGCAGCCTGTGGCAGACGATCGACGGGGCGCAGTTGAGCGCCGTCTTCCAGCCGGCCGGGACGCTGCCGCTGGTTCCCAGCGACGGGCGCGGGCTCAACCCCCTGCTGCGCCATCCGGGGATGATCATCCACCCGCCGATGCTCTACCTCGGCTTCG
>CAZMVJ010000050.1:264-16266 GCA_964569445.1 uncultured Anaerolineaceae bacterium
CCTTTGCCTTCGCCATCGCCGCCCTTGTCGTCGGCCGGAGCGATGACCGCTGGATCCGCGTCACGCGCCGCTGGACGCTGGTGGCCTGGCTCTTCCTCTCCCTTGGCCTGATCCTGGGCGGACGCTGGGCCTATGACGTTCTGGGCTGGGGCGGCTATTGGGGCTGGGACCCGGTGGAGATCGCCGCTTTCATGCCGTGGCTTACCGGCACCGCTTTCCTGCATTCGGTCATGATCCAGGAGAAGCGCGGGATGCTCAAGCGCTGGAACATGGTGCTGATCATCCTGACCTACGTCCTGGTCATCTTCGGAACCTTCCTGACGCGCTCCGGCGTTCTCTCGTCGGTGCATGCCTTCGCCCAGTCGGCCATCGGGCCGATGTTCTTCGCCTTCATCGGCATTACCATCGTCACTTCGCTGTCGCTGCTGTTGCACCGCTGGCCGGACTTGCGCAGCGAGAACCAGCTCGGCTCCTTCCTCTCGCGCGAGTCGTTCTTCCTGCTGAACAACCTGCTTTTCATGGGCATTCTCATCGTCTGCTTCTGGGGCGTGCTCTTCCCACTGATCTCGGAGATCTTCACCGGTCAGAAGGTCACCGTCGGGCCGCCGTTCTACGAACGGGCCACCGGCCCGCTGTGGGCGGGCCTGCTGTTGTTGATGGGCGTCGCTCCCCTCTCGGCCTACGGCCGGACTTCGGCCCGCCTGCTGGGGAGCGCGCTGTGGAAGCCGTTGGCGCTATCGCTACTTGTCCCGGTCGTCCTGGTGGCGACCGGGATGGACAGCGTGGCGGCGCTGCTCGGCTACTGGCTGGCGTCGCTGGTGGCGCTGGTGACGCTGCACGAGTTCTGGGGCGGCGCCCGCGCCCGGCGACGGACGCGCGGAGAATCGTTTTTCGTCGCCCTCGGCCGGATGGCCGGCCGCAACCGGCGGCGCTACGGCGGTTACATTATCCACCTGGGCGTGGTGCTGATGGCCTTCGGGATTATCGGCATCGAGCTGTTCCAGACGGAAACGCAGGGCGCCCTAGCGCGCGGGGAGCAACTTACCCTCGGGCGCTACGTGATGGTCTACGACGGCGTGACCCAGTGGGATACGCCCGACGGCCGGAACGTGACGCGGGCCGTCGTTTCGGTCTACCGGGACGGCAAGCCGCTCGGCCAGCTCTATCCGCGGCGCGACTTCTACTACGAGTCGCAGCAGCCGATGACCATCCCCGGCGTGCGGTCCTCCCTGGAGGACGATTTCTACGTGATTCTCGTCAACTGGGAGCCGATCGGCAACCAGAGCGCCACCTTCAAGATCTATCACAACCCGCTGGTCAACTTCGTCTGGTTCGGCGGAATCGTCTTCATCTTCGGGACGCTGCTGGCCGCGTGGCCGGAGCGTGAGCCGGAAGCCGAGCCGCGCCGCGCCCAGGCGCGCGCCCCGGCCATCGCCGGGGTCTAAAGGCTGACCTCGATGGCGGGCTTGCACACGAACCCCCACCCCGAACCCTTGCGAAGCAGCCCTGTGGGCCTCCCCCTGCATGAAGCGAAGCTCCGCGGCTGGAGCGGCGGCGCAGGGGGAGGGAATGAAGTTTCTGGGGGGATGGGGGGCTTTCGCCCCCCATCCCCTCAAGAGAATCCCTCCCCCCTCTCCGCCGATGGCAGGTGGGGTGAGAGGGACGCATGGCGGCGGAGAGAGCCCCTCGCTTTGCGCGGGGTCCGCCAGGGAAAAAGGAGTAAGTCCGGAAGCCGTCCGAGGAGTGGGACGATTGTTGCGGCCTTGGGGGTTTTCGCGGCCCTCATGTTATTGGCCGTCCCTGCCTCCGCCCAGGAGCCGACGCCCTCCGACGACGAAGTCAACGCCATCGCCCGCCAGTTGTATTGCCCGGTGTGCGAGAACGTGCCGCTCGATGTCTGCCCGACGCAGGCCTGCGCGCAGTGGCGCGCCACCATCCGTGAGAAGCTCGGCCTGGGCTGGACCGAGCAGCAAATCAAAGACTACTTCGTCGCGCAATACGGTGACCGGGTGCTGGCGGCACCGCCGCCGCGCGGTCTCAACTGGCTCGTTTACCTCCTTCCGCCTCTGGTGCTGATCGGTGGGGGCCTCCTGCTCTGGCAGACGATGCGCCGCTGGCGGCGTGCCGCCGAGCAGGCTCCGACCCCGGCGGCGCTCTCGGAGACGGACCCCTATGTTCAGCGGCTGGAGGAGGAGCTGAAGCGGCGCGGTTGATGGTTTGCGCGTCGCGGATTCCGACGCCTCCGGCGCCACTGCCCGGCGAGGCCGGGTCGCCACCCACGATGGAGAGTATGAACGAAACCTCCGCGCCAACCCCCCCGTCCCGGGGCAACCGCCGCTGGGTGACGGTCGCCGTCTGGGTTGCCGTCCTGGGCCTGCTGGCTCTGCTGGGCTTCGGCCTGATCCGACGTCAGCAGGGGCCGGTGGGCGTCGGGGCGCGCATGCCTGAGTTCACTCTCACCACTTTCAACGGCGAGACGATCGCCTCGCGGGACCTCCAGGGCAAGGTGCTGCTGGTCAACTTCTGGGCCTCGTGGTGTATTCCGTGCCAACAGGAGGCGGCCGAGCTGGAACAGGCTTCCCAGCTCTACTCGGATGACGAGGTCGTATTCCTCGGTGTCGATTACGTCGATACCGAGACGGAAGCCCGGGCCTATCTCTCTCGTTTTGGAATCACCTACCCCAACGGGCCGGACCTGGGCACCCGTATCTCCCAGGCGTTTCGCATCCGCGGCGTCCCCGAGAGTTACGTTGTGGCGCCGGACGGGACGATCGCCTCGGTGAAGATCGGTCCCTACCAGTCGCTGCAGGAAATCGTCGACTCGATCGAGGCCGCCCGCGGCGGAGGCTGAGATGGAACTGGCGCCGCTGCTGGTCGTCCTCGGATTGGCCGCCGTCACGGTGGCCTATATCGCCCGCCCCCTGGTGGAAGGCCGCAGCCGGGAGCCGGATGCGGGCGAGCGTCGCCTGTCCGCGCTGCGCGCCGAACAGGATCAGCTTCTGGACCTGCTGCACGAGCTCGAGATGGACTACGCCATGGGAAAGATCGAGCCGGAGGACTTCCAGGCCCAGCGGGCGGCGCGTGTTCATCAGGGCGCGGCGCTGCTGCGTGAGCTCGATGAGTTGCGATCCGCCGCCCCGGCCGCCGCCCTGCCGGCGGCGCTGAAAGATGACGATCTGGAAAGGCGAGTCGCCCAGCTGCGGAGGACAGCCAGCGGGTTCTGCGGCCGATGCGGCAACCCGCTGGTCCTCGAGGATCTTTTCTGCTCGCGCTGCGGCCAGCCGGTGCCCGGAGCGGGCGGGTGAACCGCGCGGCCTTTCTGCTGGCGGCGGCCCTCGCTCTCGGCGCGTGTTCGCTGGCCGGCGACATCACGCCTCCGCCCGGGCTGGCCACAGCCCAGGCGCAAGGCCTGGGCCTCCCTCCGACTGCGGCGCCGCCGACTGTGCCCGGGAGGACGCCCGACCTCGCCGCGGGGGCGTTGATCTTCGCCGAGAAGTGCGCCCCCTGTCACGGCGAATCGGGGGACGGTCAGGGACCCCAGGCCTCGGCTCTTCCCAACCCTCCGACCGCCCTGCGAGAAGCCGAAGTCGCCCAGCGTGCCATCCCGCGCGACTGGTTCGGCATCGTCACGGAGGGCCGCATCGAGTCCTTTATGCCGGGATTCACCAGCCTGGACGACGACCAGCGCTGGGACGTCGTCGGCTATGCCCTGTCACTCGGCCTCCCCCAGGGACAGGTCGAAATCGGGAGCACGCTCTTTCAGCAGGATTGCGTCGAATGCCACGGTGCTCGAGGTGAGGGGCAGGGCGACCTCCAGGACCTGGCTTCGGTGGACTTCTTCGCCGGCCGTTCGCTGTTGGCTATCTACGGCGCCATCACGGAAGGCGTGGGCCAGGGGATGCCGGGCTACGCCGAGAACCTGAGTGACGAGCAGCGATGGGCGCTGGCCGCCTTCGTGCGGTGGCTGGCTCTTTCGGCACCGCCGGATCAAGCGACGGCCACGCTCCCACCGGAAGCCACCGCGAGCGGAGGGCCCACGCCAACGATGGGGCAAGGCGGCGCCACGTCCGCACCGACCGAGGCAGGCCCGGCAACCGCTGAACCGGCCGGTCGGATCACCGGACGTGTCATCAACGGAACGGCGGGATCCGATGCGCCGCCCGATCTGGAAGTGACGCTGCACGGGTTGGATGGCGATCAGGAAGCCGTCACGCAGGCCCAGCGCCTCGGTGACGGGGGCACGTTCAGCTTCGACGGTATCGACCCGACGGTGGGACGCGTCTACGTGGTGACCGCCGACTACCAGGACGTCCTTTACGCCAGCGACATCGGCGAGTTGCCAATCTCGGCGGACCTTGACCTTCCCCTCACCGTCTATGAAACAACGGCTGCCACGGATGCGGTCCAGGTCACCCGTCTTCACCTGCTCTTCGATTTCCCAGCCGAGGACGTGGTGCAGATTGTGGAGCTGTGGCTGCTTTCGAACATCGGTGATCGCACCGTCTTCGCTGGGCAGGCGGGCGTGATCGAGGTCGACCTGCCGGAGGGCGCCAGCGGACTGAGCCTCGACGGAGGCACGATCGGCGACCGCTTCGAGCTCACCTCCAGCGGATTCCGCGATCGGCGCGAACTGGTCCCCGGCGAAAACACCAGCGAGTTGGTCTTCAGTTACAACCTGCCATACGACGGAAGCCTGGAGCTCGTGCGCCAGACGGCCTATCCCGTGGCGGCGACGGTGGCGATGGTCTCCGGCGACGGACCGCAGGTTGTCGGAGACGGGTTCACCGACATGGGTCTGCGTCAGGTTTCAGGAGCGTCGCTTCACACCTACGAACGCGGGCCGGCGCAGGCCGGCGACGAGATCGCTCTGACGCTGCGCGGGCGAGCGGCGGCGGGCGCCAACACCGCCGGGATCCAGCCGATGGTTCTCGGGGTGGCGGCCTTAGCCTTGGCGCTCGTGGGCGCCGGCCTGATCTGGTTCCGCCCACGGCGCGACGCCCGTGTGGAAGACGCGCCCGAACCCCCGGGGGCCGAGGTCGACGAGGACAAGATCCTGTGGGCGATCGCCTCGCTCGACAACGACTTCGCTGCCGGAAAGATCGAGGCGGCGACCTACCAGGCTCGGCGCGCCGATCTCATGCGCCGGGCTCAGGCTCCCGGCGCATGATTGAAGTTCGCTCGCTGGTCAAGACCTTCGGCCTCAAGCCGGTCCTCCGCGGCTTGAACCTGCATCTCGAAGCCGGCGAGTTCGTGGCGTTGCTCGGTCCGAATGGCGCCGGCAAGACCACCCTGCTGCGCATCCTGGCCTCGCTGGCTCGCCCGTCGTTGGGCGAGGTGCGCCTGGCCGGCCACCGCCTGCCGGGAGAGGCCGCCGCCGTCCGTCGCATCCTGGGTGTGGTCTCGCATCAACCGCTGCTATACGGCGACCTGACCGCCGAAGAGAACCTGCGTTTCTACGCGCGGCTCTACAGCCTGCCGCAGGCGAAGCGCCGCATCGACGAGATTCTGGAGATGGTCGGCCTCGACCGGCGGCGTCGCGATCGAGTGCGCGAATACTCGCGCGGGATGCAGCAGCGGCTGGCCATCGGCCGGGCGGTGCTGCACGATCCGCTGATCCTGCTTTTCGACGAGCCGCACACCGGGCTCGACCAGGAAGCCTCGGCCATGCTCGACGGGGTCCTGCGCCAGGTGGCCGGCCGCGGGCGGACGGTGCTGATGACGTCGCACGATCTGCTGCGGGCGGCCGACCTGGCGTCGCGCATCGACGTCCTGTCGGGGGGCGTGATCGCCCGCTCCCTGAGCCGAGGCCAGGCGGAGTGGGACGATCTGCCGGCGCTATACCGGGCGGTGGCGCATGGCTGAGGCTGGTCTGAACGCTCCGCCGGCGCGCGCCTCGGCCTTCCTGCGCGCCGTCGGCGCCGTCGTTTGGAAAGACCTGGCGGCCGAACTGCGCAGCCGAGAGCTGCTCGGCGCCATGCTGGTCTTCGCGCTGCTCGTCCTGCTGATCTTTAACTTCGCCCTCGAGCTCGATGTGCGCACCCGTTCGACGATCACTGCCGGCGTCTTATGGGTCACCTTTGTCTTCGCCGGCACGCTGGGGTTGAACCGTTCGATGGCGGTCGAGAAGGACCGCGGCTGTCTGGATGGGCTGTTGCTGGCGCCGGTGGACCGCAGCGCCATCTTCTTCGGCAAGGTGGGCGCCAACCTCGCCTTTCTGTGGATCGTCGTGGCCGTCGTCCTGCCGGTCTACAGCCTGCTCTACAACACCGATCTGTTTGTGCCCGGGCTGGTGGGGGTAATCGTCCTGGGCACGATCGGCTACGTTGCGGTCGGGACGCTGCTGGCGGCGATGGCGGTGCAGGCGCGCACGCGGGACGTGCTGCTGCCGATCTTGCTCTTTCCGGTGGTCCTGCCTGTCCTGATTCCGGCCGTCAAGGCCAGCACCGGCCTGTTGCAGGGGGTGCCGCTGGCGGACATCGACACCTGGATTCGCCTGCTGGTCGCGTACGATGTTATCTTCCTCGTGGTGGCCTGGTGGGTGTTTGACTATGTGGTGGAGGAGTGATGAAAGTGGCGGTCCATCTGCCCCCACCCCCTCACCCCCTCCCCCGACAATGGATCCGTCGCGGCCGCGCAACCAAGCGGGGGAGGGAAGGGTGGGGGTGCGAAGGGTTCAACAAATCGAGAAGGTAGAGGAGACGTTCATGGATCCGACACCGAAGGGTTTGCGCATACTGAGCTGGATCACGGCGGCAATGTTCGCCGTGGCGTTGTACCTGGTCTTCTTCTACGCGCCGCTCGAAGCGGTGATGGGAGAAGTCCAGCGTGTCTTCTACTTCCACGTCGCCGCCGGATGGGTCGGGGCGCTGGCCTTTCTGGTGACGGCCATCGCCGGCGGCATCTACCTGGCGGGCAAGCACCGGCGCTGGGACCGCCTGGCCGTCGCATCGGTCGAGATCGGCATCGTCTTCACCTTGATCAACATCCTCAGCGGCTCGATCTGGGCGCGCCCGATCTGGAACACGTGGTGGACCTGGGATCCGCGCCTGGTGACGGCGACCGTCATGGAGCTGGTCTACATCGCCTACATGCTCTTGCGCCAGGGCATCGAGGATCCCGATCGACGGGCTCGCTTCGGCGCCGTCTACGCCATCGTCGGTTTCCTGAGCGTTCCCCTGACTTTCCTCTCGATCCGCCTGTTCCGCACGATCCATCCGGTCGTGATCGGCAGCAACGACCCGACAGCTCAAGGGACGTTCGATATGACGCCGCACATGCTCCAGACTTTCATGTTCAGCCTGCTCACGTTCACCTTTCTCTACGCCGCTCTGCTTTGGCACCGCGTGCGATTGGAAGGCCTGCACGAACGAATCGAGCAGCTCAAGCTCAGGATGCTGTCGGCCTGAGATCCCGCCAGGAGGCGAGCCATGTTCCTACAAGACGCACCGGCCGACACCGTCAACTACATGATCCTTGGATTCAGCGTGATCCTGGGTCTGATCGGGCTGTATCTGGCCAGCCTGGCAGTTCGGTGGCGGAGTGCCCAGCGCGATCTGCGAATGCTCGAGGAAATCGAGGCCAAGCGGCCACGCACCCCATAGGGGGACATGTCGCACGGGAGTGCCCCTACATCTGGCCGCGTTGACTTGAAGTCAACATATGCTACACTCCTCGGAGCCAGTACTGCCGTACTGCCGGAGGGAGAGGGTCCACGCGTGGGGGCGCGCCCGATGGGGAAAAGCGGGCGCACCTCTGGGTCCTTTCCTCGTTCGCTGAAGGAAAACTTGGCTATTTCTGGGTGACCCCGGGCGGGCATCGTCCTTGCGCGGCCGGTGGTCGGTTGCGCGTTGTTTGACCGCGGCGAGAAGTCTGGCGACGCCGTCGACTGCGCAGCCACAGGCTCCGGCGGGGAAGGCCAGGAGCGGCTGCGCAAATAGGGGAGAGGCCGATGAGCGCGATGCATAGGGGGCATGAAGTCCGGCGCGGTAAAGACTGGACCGAGGGACCCGACCGCCCGCTGCGGGTCTACATCGCCGGTCCGCTCTTCAGCCACGCCGAACGGCGCTTCAATATCGAGCTCAACAACATGATCCGCTCCCTGGGGTACGAGACGTACTTCCCCCAGGAGGACGCCGGCCTGATCTCGGAAATGGTCGAACGCGGCCTGGAGGTGCACCAGGCGCGCGATGCCATCTTCGAACGCAATCGCCTGGCTGTCATGGAAAGCGATATCGTCCTGTTCATCCTCGACGGCCGGGCGCCGGACGAAGGCGCCTGCATCGAAGCCGGGATCGGCTACGCCCTGGGCAAGTTCTGCATCGGGCTCAAGACCGACTTCCGCACCTGCGAGCCCGGCGGCAACAACCTGATGATCGACGGCGTGGTTCAGTACCGCATCGCTGCGGATCTGCAGCAGCTCGTCCAGCGGCTGCAGGAGGCCGAGCAAGAACTGCGCCTGACGCAACCGCCGCCGCTGGCGGTGACGGAGAGCGGTCGGGCGCGTCCGTACATCGCCGTCGTCGGCAGCATCGGCACCGGCAAATCGACGCTGGTGCGAATCCTCAGCGAGCGTGCCGGCTGGACGCGCATCGATGAGCCGGTGGAGGAGAACCCGTACTTGAACGGGGTCTATCAGAATCTGGAGGGCCTGGCGCTGCGGGTGCAGGCCTTCTATCTGGGCGGGAGGACGCGCCAGCACATGCGCGCTCTGGAGATCGACGGCCCGGCGGCGCAGGATCGCTGCCTGTATGAGGACACCGAAGTCTTCGCCGCCACCTATCACGAGCTGGGCGCCTTCGACTCGATCGATCTGACGACGCTCCAGACCCTCTATCGGGCGCTGGCTGAACTCCTGCCTCGGCCTGACCTGCTGCTGTACGTTCACGCGCCGCTTCAGGTCCAGCAGGAGCGCATCCGCCAACGCGGCCGCGATTTCGAGCAGGCGATCGACTCGACGTTCCTGGAGGCCCTCAATCGCAACTACGCCGCCTGGATCGACCGGCAGGGATGGGCGCCGGTGCTCAAGGTCGACAGCGGTGCTGAAAACTACGCCGACGACGTCCGCGCCCGGCAGCGCCTGTTCCAACGCGTCGATCAGGCGATCGAGGAAGCGGCGCGCTTCACGCCGGAGCGGGTCTTCGCTCGGCTCCCGGCGGATGTCGGCTAGTCGCGCGACGGATCGGCCAACGCCCGGCGCTTCGTCGCGCTCTCCCCGGCGCTGGGAATCGTACTTCTCATCGCGCTTCGCCTCCCGAAGGGGATCCGCTGACGGACCCCGCAGGGGACATCTCGTGGACGACCGGGCGGCCTCCTTCCGGATCGACATGGGCACGCGCCTGAGTCCGCGCGCGGTGGCCAGCCTGGTGGCCGTTCTCGTCACCCTGCTGTGGTCGTCGTCCTATATCCTGGTCAAGATCGGCCTGCAGGCCCTCCCGCCGCTGACCTTCGCCGGGATGCGCTATTTCATCGGGTTCCTCAGCCTGTTGGCGCTGCATCGGCTGCAGGGCGGGCCGCTGCCGAGGGGATTGCCGCGGCCGACCTGGCGCGCCCTGATCGGGCTGGGGATCGTCGCCTTCGCCATTTCCCCCGGCGCCATCTTCGTCAGCCTCAGCCTGCTGCCGGTGATCACCGCCAACCTGGTTTTCCAAGCGGGAATCCCGATCCTGGTGGCGTTCTCCGGCGGGCTGTTCCTCGGGGAGCGGACGACGGGCCGTCAGTGGCTGGGCGTTGCGCTGACGGTGCTTGGCGTGTATCTGACGTTTCCGGCGCAGCTGGCCGGCAGCGAAGTAGCCGGGATCCTGCTGGCGTTCTTGGCGGCCGCCGGCGGCGCCGCCTCCAACCTGCTGACTCGCTATGTGATGCGCGACTCGCATCTGCGAGCGCAGGACGTGACGATGATCACCGTCGGCATCGGCAGCGTTCTGTTGCTCGCCGTCGGCCTGGCCGTCGAGCCGACGCCGGCCCTGAACACCGCATCGATCGGGCTGCTGTTGTGGCTGGGTATCGCCAACACCGCCCTGGCCTTTACGTTGTGGAACTTCGCGTTGCGAACGCTGCGGGCGCTCGAGGCCGGCGTCATCGCCACCGCCCAGGTGATCGAGGTGACTTTGCTCGCCTGGTGGTTGCTGGGCGAAGCGCTGAGCCCGGCGCGGCTGATCGCGGCACTGATCATCGTCGCCGGAGTGATTCTGGTCCAAGCCCCCCGAGGCACACCCCGAGTCGCCTCCCCGGTCCCCGACCGACCGCCCGCTCTGCCTCCCGCACCCTGACCTCGGGCCGTCTCGACAGGCGCCCGCGTTGGGCGCGTGACCCGCGTAGAGACCCGCGTAGAATAGTCTTCGATGGCCATCGAGTGGGTGATCCCCGGCCGGCTGGCGCGGTCCTCTCGACCGGGTTTCGGCGGGACGAACCCAGCCGAAGTCGATCCGGCCGAGGTCGAGGCCTGGCTGGACGAAGCGCGCGCCCAGGGCATCCGCTCGATCTTGTGTCTGCTCGACGAACGGCAACTCGGTTACTACCGGCGCGTCCCGGGAGGATTGTTGGAGACCTACCGCCGTGCCGGGATGGCCGTCTCCTCCGTTCCGGTGACCGACCTGCAGACGCCGCCGATCCCGCCGGCCGACCTGCCCCGCGTGTGGCGTGCGTTCGGCCAGTTGCCGCCACCGCTGCTGATCCACTGCAGCGCCGGGATCGACCGGACCGGAGCGGCGGTCGCTTACCTCCGGTCCCGACTGACTCCGAGCCAGAATCCCGAAGGAGGCGTCTTGTGAAGGTCACGATCAATCGGGCGCCGGTGTTGACGCTGTGGGCGGCGATCGTCGCCGAGCGGCTCGGATTCGACGCGCCGGAGGCCTTGACGTTGGGCAAGGCCCTGGCCGGCTACACCGCACAGACCAAGGGACAACTGCTGGGGATCTACCATCCGCGCGAGCCCGATGGCTCGCCAGAGTCGAAGGACGATGCCGAGGCCGATCTGGTCTTCGTCAATCTGATGGGGCGCTCCTTGCCGGCACTCATCACGCCGGAAGGGGTTCGGGCGGTCGAGCGCGGTCACCCGGCGGATCCACAGGGAGTGCGCCGCTACCTGCAGGGTAAATTCGGCGCGGCTCTGGCCCCGACCGAGCGCGCCATGCGCCTCCTGGCTGCGTCGTACACCGCGGATCGCCTGGACGTCGAAGCCTACGCCCTCTATGAGCGCTTCCGGCCTGTGGTTGAGAAAGGGAAACGCGGCTGGGGGGCCGAGGGCGTGCTCGACCTCGACAAGGTCCTGGGGCTGAGATCCGTAGCGTAGGGGCACGGCATCCTTCGGCTGCGCTCAGGACAGGTGCCGCGCCCCTACAGGTCTATCCGAGGGCGGCGCTCAAACCATCGGCTGGCGCAGAATCGTCTTGAGGTTCCTGGGCGACGTCCGCCGCGGGTCGCTCAGATAGATCTCATGATGGCGGCCGGTCGGCCGATATCCCTGCTCCTTGATGAAGTCGTGCAGGCGCTCGATCGTCGGGCGCTCGGCGGCGTACGGTCCGACGTGCAGGACCTGCGCGCACAGCCCTTCCGTCCACGTCTTCAGGCGGACCTTGCGCGCCAGCGGGATAGGTTTCTTGGCGAGCGCGTCCTTGCGGACCTTGGCTAACATCGCTTCCGTCACAAATCCCGGCATGGCCAACATCGCTTGCCAGCGCCAGGCAGACCGCGGGGCATTCGCCGGAAACCCCTTGCGCCCGGGCATCCACCACAGCGCATCCAGCGGCAGCACCGGCATCGCCCGTTGCCGCGAACCGGGCTTACCGCTGAACTTGAGGCTGTAGACCAGCGTATACAGAGCCTGGACCGCCTCCTGGAACTCCTTGCCCTTCGCCGGATCGCCCCGGCCGGCGATCATCAGGTACTTGAGGGCGGGGAGCCGAACCACCTTCGGATCGCGGCGGGCCGTGATGAAGGGGCCCATCTGTTTGCGGAAATCGGCGGCCATTCTCTTGCCTCCCTCGCCGCTCAAGCGCCGACCAACTGTGCCAGTCGTTCGGCCGAGCGGGCTTCGATCTCGGCGTGCAGACTCTTACCGTGGGCGTCCATTGTCACGACGGCCGGGAAGTCCTTCACCTCGATGACCCACATCGCCTCGGGGACGCCGAAGTCGAGCTTGTGGACGCCCAGGACGCGCGTCACGGTCTGGGCGATCAGCGTCGCCGCACCGCCGATGGCGTGCAGGTAAACCCCCGGGGCTTCGCCGCAGGCGGCAAGTGTCTTCGGCCCCATGCCGCCCTTGCCGATGACGGCACGCACCTGGAAATGCCGCATGACGTCTCCCTGATACGGTTCCTCGCGGATGCTCGTCGTCGGGCCGGCCGCCAGGAAGCGGTAGTCCTGGGTGTCGAGCCCGCCGACGACGGGCCCACAGTGATAGATGGCGCCGCCGGCCAGCAGCGGGCGGATGGCCTGCTCGACCTGCAGGTCATCGCCGGTGGGGAGGCGGGTCTTCTTGATGAAGGTGTCGATCATCCACTTGTGCGCGGCGTCGCGGCCGGTCAGCATGACCCCGGTGAGCAGCACCGGGTCGCCCACCCTCAGCCGTCGGATGTCGTCGGGTGAGATCGGAAGACTCAAGTGATCCACGGCGGCCTCCTCAGCTGTAACTCACGTCGTCGCCGTGTACGACCATGCGGCGGCGGCGATAGGCCCAGCACATGTAGGACACGGACACGAAGAAGCTGGCCGGCAGGCGGTGCAAATCGGTGGCTTTGACTCCCAGCAGGGTCGTCTCTCCGCCGAAGCCCATCGGCCCAATGCCCAGCTGGTTGCCTTCCTGCAGCAGGCGCGCTTCGAGCTCGGCCAGTCCCGCCTGCGGGTGGACGTCGTCGAGCGGACGCAGCAGGACTTCTTTGGAGGCGGCGAAGGACGAACCGCGATCCCCGCCGATGGCCACGCCCAGGATCCCCGGCGCGCACCCCTGGCCTTGCGCCCGGTGCACCGCGTCCAGGACGACGCGGCGGACGCCTTCCAGATCGCGGCCGGCGTTGAGCCGGTCGTCCGGCAGCGAAACCTGGGCGCCGACGTTTTCGCACCCGCCGCCCTTGAGGATCAACTCGACGGTCAGGTCGTCGCTGTCGATCTCCTCGAAGTGGATCGTAGGGAAGGCCTCGCCGCCCAAGTTGTCGCCGCTGTTCTTGCCGCTGAGGGAGTCGACGGCATTCGGCCGGAGGTAGGCTTTCTTCGTCGCTACGGCTACCGCCTGACGGATCTGTTCGCGCAACTGGCGCGGGCTCGATCCGGCCGGGTGCCTCACATAGAAGAGAGGCGTGCCGGTGTCCTGGCAGATCGGGCTGGACTTCTCCCGCGCCAGCGACACGTTCTCCAGGATCGAATCGAGCGCACCGGCCGCCGCCGAGCCGGGCTGCTCGCGCGAACGCGCCTGATGCAGCGCCGCCTCGACGTCGGGCGGGAGATCGGTGGAGGTCAAGCGGATCAGTTCCAGAAGAGCCCCGGAAAAGTCGACCATGCGCGCCTCCGCCCGCTGTGGGCTCTCCCATTCTCCGGGGTCGACAGGCCGGACAGTAGTGCAGTTCCGCCCGGCGGGGTCTGCGGGGAGTCATGCGTGGGTGTAAGGGATAGTTCCGGGGGGGGTTCCACCGGCCAGCAACATGGGGATTCCTCGGTCCGGAGCCTGTCCTGAGCGAAGCGAAGGGGGCCTCGGAATGACAAGGGAGAGAGGGGTTCCCCTTCATGTCATTCCGAGGGAGGCCGCAGGCCGACTGAGGAATCCCCGATGCCTTCTAATGGAAGAATGGCGCAGAACGAAGATCCCGACTCAGCCCGCCCCGGCAATCAGCCTCCAGGCTTGGGCCACGAAGAAGGTTCCGGCGAGGGCCATGGCCAGCGGGATCAGCGCCGCCAGCGCCGTCCAGCGCCGGGAACCGTCAGTGTCGTGCTGCACGGGTTGTGGGTCGGGCTGAAGAGCATGACGCCGGTGACAAGGACCGTCAGCATGAGCATGGTCGGGATGACGATCTCGTTGGCTGGGATGGCGAAGAGGTAGGCCACCAGGATCGCACCGTCAGCCCGATCAACGTGCGATCGATGACCGAGGTGGTGATCGTCCGGAGGACGCGCGGCGGTGCGGGTCTTTGCGGTTGTGGTGATCGCGTTCGCAAGCGCAACCGTCGAGGGAATGATGGGGAAGATTGGTCGTGGTCATGCTGGAGATCTATTCTGGCCGCGGTGGGGTGGCGCGGTGGAAAAAATCACCGCCCGAGCGGGTGGAGTGTCATCCTGTTTCCGGGCATTATCTCGTACCGGTTGAGCGGGATCAGGTTGGGGATGTGCTGGAAGTTCACCCTCATGATGCACGAGGAAGAAGCCCCCATTGAAACGGGTCAGGATTTTGGGGGCGACTTCCTCAGTGCCTAAAGCCTCCAGTCCCGATTCTCCCCGCGTGGTCAGGCAGATGATATCGGCGGGGAGGTGGAGGGCGACTTCAACCAGCTGTGAGAGCGGGTCGCCGCGCACGACCTGAGCGGTGGCCGTAACCCCGCCGGCCTGCAGACGATCGAGTTGCGTCCGGAGTTGATCCGTCGCGTCGCGTTCGGCTAGGTCGAGGATGGCGGCCATCGTGGTGGGCAGCAAAATCCCGGTAGCCGCGCGCCCCCCGGTCAGTGCGGAGCGCGTGGGGATGCACATCAGCAGGTGAAGTGCCATCCCGCACTGCCGCGCCAACTGTTCGACGGCGGTCAAACCGGCTTCCCCGGCGGTGGTTCCGTCGAGATAGACGAGGGCGAGAGCCGGGCGGAACTCAGGGGCGGTTCCGCGCGCCGTCGGTTGAAGCATGAACACGGGCGGCGCCCCGCGGCGCAGGACTTTTTGGGCCACACTCCCAAACAGCCACTCGCGCAAACCGACTAGCCCGTGCGTTGAGAGGACGACGAGGTCGGCGCTCAGCTCAGCGGCGTGCCGGAAGATGCTGAGGGCCACGTCAGCTTCGGGGTGCGGATGGACTTCGAGCGTAAGGCGGTCGTGCGGAAAGTCGAGGCGGGCGGCGAGGCCGGCAAGGTAGGCCTCGGCTTCGGGGATGTGCCGCAGATGCCGGTCCCCGTGAATCGTCGCCGGGGCCGATTGCTCGAGGATGTGCAGGAGGGTCACGCGCGCGCCGCAACGGCGGGCGAGTTCCAGCGTTCCGGCGAGCACGGCCTCGGCCAGATGGGAGCCGTCCAGCGGGACGAGGAAGTGGCGATACACCTCAGCCCCCGGAGAAAATCTGCGCCAGCAGGTACAGGTTGAGCGCGACGATCAGCGCCGCTACGATGCTGGCGATTATAGTCGTGATGCGCCGGTTGACGAGCGGCCCCATGATATCGCCTCGACGCGTGAACATGACCAGCGGGATGATGGCGAACGGCAGGCCGAAACTCAGCACCACCTGGCTGAGCACCAGGGTGCGCGTGGGGTCCAACCCCAGTGCGATGACGAAGATGGGCGGGGCCATCGTGACGGCGCGCCGGACCCAGATCGGAATCTGCCGGTGGATGAATCCCTGCATGATGACCTGGCCGGCCATCGTCCCCACGGCGGAGGAGGACAGACCCGAGACGAGCAGGGAGATCGCAAAGACAGCGCTGGCCGCCGACCCGAGCAGGGGCGTGAGGGTGCGGTAGGCTTCTTCGATGGAAGCGATGTGGGTCAGGCCCTGGGCGAAGAACGTGGAAGCGGCCATGATCAACATGGCCGCGTTAACCACCCCGGCCAGCCCCATGGCAATGGTCACATCGATCAATTCAAAACGGAACAACTGCTTGAGGTGCGCGGCGTTGGTCGTGGGGATGCGGTGCTGTGTCAGCGCGGAGTGGAGAAAGATCACGTGCGGCATAACAGTCGCGCCGAGAATGCCGGTCGCCAGCAGGACGCTTTCTTTGCCGGAAAACATAGGCACGACGGCGTGATAGGCCACCAACCCCCACGCCGGCCGGTCGAGGATGGTTTCGATCAGATAGGAGACGGCGATGACGCCGACCAGCG
>CAZMVJ010000051.1:0-16121 GCA_964569445.1 uncultured Anaerolineaceae bacterium
GCATCCCGGAGGGGATCGGGGCGCTACCCGGGCGCTGCCCCGAGCTCACGTCCTGGTCGATCATCAGACCTCCGACGGCGTGCCGGGACTGGTGAGCATCATCGGCGGCAAATTGACGACGTATCGCAAGATGGCCGAGGACGTGGTCGATCACATCGCACGGCTGTCCCAGGTGAGACAGCCGTGCCGCACAGCCTCGACTCCGCTGCCCTCCAAGGAGACCGTCTACTACGCGCTCGACGAAAGACCGAGGCGCATTCGATCCTCCCCGCCGATCGAGTCTTCCCTCGTTTGCGAATGCGAACTCGTTTCGCGGCGGGAGATCGAGGACGCCCTGCGCCAGAGTGGATCCGCCGACCTCGATGATCTGCGGCGTGATTTGCGGCTCGGCATGGGGCCGTGCCAGGGCGCCTTCTGCGCCTACCGGGCGGCCGCCGTGGCTTCGCTCGTCCTCCCCGATCCGCCTGCGGACGGCGGGCTGTCGGCCTTCGCACAGGAACGTTGGCGCGGCCTGCGACCCCTGGCGTGGGGACGGGGCCTGCGTCAGGCCGAGTTCCTACGGCGCGTCCAGGTTGAGCTGCTCGGCGCCGAGGCCGCCAAGGTGGACGACCGGTGAGGAGGTCGCTGCTCGTCATCGGCGCGGGCCTGACGGGTCTGTTCGCCGCAGTCGTGGCGGCGCGGCGCGGCGCCGCCGTCCGCCTCATCACCGAAGGTCGAGGCGGTCTGATCCTTTCCCACGGCTGCATCGATATCTGGCGCGACGGTGATTTGCGGTTCGCCTTGGGCCGCCTGGATCGATCTCATCCTCTGCGCATCGCCGGTTGGTCCGCGTTGGAGGCGGCCTTTGCCGCGTTCCTCGAGATCCTGCACGATGTCCATCTCCCCTATGTCGGGAGCCTCGACCGCAGATGGCGGCTGCCGACCGCTCTCGGCACGACGCACATTACCGCCGCCGCGCCGGTGAGCATGACCTCCGGCTCGCTGGATGATTCGAAGCCGATCCACATCGGTCACTTGTCTGGGCTGCGCGATTTCTCCGGGGCGCTGGCGGCCGCCGGTCTCCGCGCCCAGGGAGTCGACGTGCGCGGGATCATCGAGCTCGGTCTTCCGCAGGGCCGATCGCCGCGCGATCTGTACCCGCAGGAAGTCGCCGCCCTTTTCGACGACGAAGGTTACCGTAACGAGGCGGCGAGCGCGTGGAAGCCGAAGATGCGAGGCGTCCACCGATTGGGGCTCCCGGCAGTGCTTGGCCGCGACCGCGCCGTGGAAGCCTTCGCCATGCTCGAGGCGGACCTGGGGGTCGAGCCTTTCGAGATTCCGACCCTGCCCCCTTCGCTTCCCGGCCTGAGGGTCGAACGCGCCCTGCGCCGATTGGCGGTCGAAGCCGGCGTGGATCTGATCGAAGGTCCGTCGGCGCGAGGCGAGGTCGATGGGCGAAGCGCAGGAAAGCTCGTCTCCGGCGCGGTCGCCGCCACCGCCGGAGGCCCGCGGGTGTATCGGGCCCAGGCCGTTTTGCTGGCCACCGGCGGGGCGCTTCACGGCGGTTGGTTCAGTTTTCCCAACGGCGAGGTTCAAGAAGCCGTCTTCGGTCTGCCGATCGAGACTTCCCAGGATCGGGAGGAGTGGGTGGCGCCCACCCTCTTCGAGGAACAGCCCTTCGCCCGCCTCGGCCTGCGCGTCGACGCGCAGTTCCGCCCCTGCGATCGACGCGGTCGACCGTATTTCGAGAACCTCTTCGCCGCCGGAGGCTTGCTGGCCGGCTCCGATCGCATCCTCGAAGGTTCCCGCCAGGCGATCGCTCTGGCGTCGGCCTTCTCCGCCGTCGAAGCGGCGCTGTCATGATTCCTTCGATGTCAGCCGCCGTGAAGGTCCTCCCGACCCCCCCGCCGTACTTCGACAGCGATCTGTGCGTCAAGTGCAACATCTGCACGGCCGCCTGCCCGGTGGCGGGGGCCACCGCCCTGTTCCCCGGCCCCAAAACCGTCGGGCCACAGATCGGACGGTTCTGGCAGCCTGGACAGGACGCCATCGACCCGGCCACGACCTGGTGCTCCGGCTGCGGGGTGTGCAGCCGGGTTTGTCCCCACGGTGTGCCGGTCGCGGAAATGAACATCGTCTCCAAGGCCGAGCTCCGGCCCGGTCCTCGGCTGGCCTTGCGCGACTGGGGACTCTCGCGCCCTGCCGAGGTCGCCCGCTGGATGCGGCCGATCCGGCCGCTGGCGCGCTTTGCCCTTCAATCCCCGTTGCTACGCGGGTTGGCGCACCGCCTCATCGGGCTGGCCCGGCATGCACCGCTGCCCGTGGTCGCCGCCCGACCCCTGAGCCGCGCCCGGGCCGATCTGCTCCGCCGCGAACCTCCCCCGCGTGCCGCGCCGTCGAGGCTGCGGGTGGCATTCTTCCACGGATGCAGCACCGAAGACTATGAACCGTGGCTCGGCGAGATGACCATCCAGGTGCTGCAACATCTCGGTGTCGAGGTCGAAATCCCGCCCCAGGTATGCTGCGGGCTGCCGCTGCAATCCAATCACGCCTTCGACGCCGCTCGCCAGCGCGCCCGCCGCAACCTGGATGGGCTGCGCCCGTGGGCGGAACGTGGGATACCGATCGTCGGAACTTCGACCTCCTGCACTCTCGCCCTCAAGCATGAATACCGCGCGGTCCTTGGCCTGGCGGGAGCGGAGGTCGATTCGGTCGGCGAAGGCACTTATGACTTCTTCGAGTACCTCGAGCAAGTCCTCCTGCCGGGGCTCCCCGAACTCCCTTTGCACTCGGTCCCGCTGCACGTCCTGTATCACGCGCCCTGTCAGCTGCGCTCTCATCGTATCGGGTCGCCGGCGCTGCAAGTCCTGCGCGCCATTCCCGATTTGCGGCTGGAGATTTCGCGGGCGGAGTGCTGCGGCGTGGCCGGCACCTACGGGCTCAAGGCCGAACGCTACCAGGTCGCGTTCGATGTCGGAGGCGAGCTCTTCGCGCAAGCGCGCGCGGCGGGTGTCGATCGCGTTGTGACGGATTCGGAAACGTGCCGATGGTGGATCGAGGCCCACGCTCATATCCCGAGCATTCATCCGGTGGAGTTGCTGGCAGCCGCCCTCGGCCTGCCTGACTTGCGTCCGGTCGGAGCCGTTCGGCCGTGAGCCCCCCGCTCCTGACCGCCACCCTCCTCCGCAACGGGGTGATCCATCCGCGCGCCGGATCCTCGGACTCGACCGAGGCGCTGCTCGTCCTCGGCGAGCGGGTCCTGGATTTCGGCGACGGGGACGACCTCGCCGCCGCCTGGACCGGCCAGCTCCAATCGATCGATCTCCATGGGCGGGCCGTCCTGCCCGGTTTGTGCGACGCCCATCTCCATCTCGAGAAGTACGCGCGGGCGGTGGCGCAGGTCGACTGCCAGACGGCCACTCGGGAGGAATGCCTTCGCCGCGTGGCGGCGCGGGCGGCGCGCACTCGTCCGGGCGAATGGGTCCTCGGCCACGGGTGGAACCAGAACGATTGGGGTGGTCACGGCTCGGCGACTGAACTCGATGGCGTCGCCCCGGAGAATCCTGTCTACCTCACCGCCAAGTCCCTGCATGCGGCGTGGGTCAACCGCCGGGCATTGCAGGCGGCGCCGATCGAGATCGGCACGCCAAATCCTCCGGGGGGAGTGATTGTGCGCGACGGCCAAGGGGCCGCCACCGGAATCTTGTTGGAGGCGGCCATGTCCCTGGTCGCCGATCGGATCCCCGCTTCCGCCCCGGAAGCGATCGCCCAGGAGATCGCCGCCGCGCAGGCCGGCCTGTGGCGATTTGGGATCACCGCCGTCCACGACTTCGACGGACCGAGCTGTCTTCGCGCTTTGCAGATCCTGCATGCGCAGGGGTCGCTGCGGCTCCACGTTCTCAAGAGCATCCCGATCGAACTCCTCGACCAGGCCGCGGCCCTCGGGCTGCAATCCGGCTTCGGCGATGACTGGCTCCGCCTCGGCCACGTCAAGATCTTCGCCGACGGCGCCCTCGGCCCACGGACGGCCGCCATGTTGCAGCCCTATGCCGGCGAACCCGGAAACACCGGTATCAGCCTGATCGATCGGGAAGGAATCCTCGAGGCCGGGATCCGCGCCGCCCACAGCGGATTGCCGCTGGCCATTCACGCCATCGGGGACCGGGCCAATCACGAGGTCATCGAAGGCCTGGCCGCCCTGCGCCAGTTCGAACGGCGGCACGCGCTTCCACCGCTGCGTCATCGCATCGAGCATTTGCAGCTGCTTCACCCGGACGACCTGGCCCGCCCGTCCGAGCTCGGCCTGGTCGTCTCGATGCAGCCGATCCACGCCACATCCGACATGACGATGGCCGACCAGTATTGGGGCGAGCGGAGCCGCTACGCGTACGCGTGGCGGTCGCAGCTCGAACGCGGCGCACTGGCGGTCTTCGGGTCCGACGCGCCGGTCGAATCCCCGAACCCTTTCCTTGGCTTGCACGCCGCCGTCACCCGTTGCCGCGCCGACGGCACCCCTGGCCCGGAAGGTTGGTTCCCCGAGGAGCGAATTCCGCTGGAGGCGGCGCTGCTGGGATTCACCGAGGGACCGGCCGAGGTGGCGGACATGGCCGACCGTCTCGGCCGCCTGGAGCCGGGCTGCTATGCGGACCTGATCGTCCTGGAGGAGGACCCCTATCGGCTGGCCCCGGCCGATCTGGCGGCCGTCCGGCCTAGGGCTACAATGGTGGCCGGCCGCTGGGTCTACCCGGACGGCGATCCCGGGTTCTGATTGGCGACCGTCTTCAGCCGCCGCTCATCCCCGATGCGGACCGTCAGGCCGGTCGCGTCCAGATGCTCCAGGAGCGCCAGGGCGTACTTGCGGCTCGTCTGGAACCGATCCCGGACCCCTGCCACCGTGATCGTCCCGCCTCCTTCAAGAGCCTGGGTAATCTCGTCGACGATCCGGCGGTAGGTGTCGACATCAAAGGCGACGTCCTCCGAGACCTCGACGAATTCGCCGCGAGCCGTCTGCAGAGTCCAGAGTTCGTCTCCGACGGCCTGGCGGCAGTCCCGGATCGACGGCGGCGCCGAGGGGGCATCGTGGAATCGACGGCGCAGTTCGGCCAGGCGGCGCGTGTCGTCTTCGCTCAACCTGGGTTCGAAGCCCGCCCGGGCCACGCGTGTGCCGACCGGAGTCAATACGCCATCGGTGGCCAGTCCCGACAGGACGGCTTCGAACCGGCGCGTCGGCACGTCGAGTCGACTGCGGAACTCCTCACGCGGCATCCCTGCCCGCAGCGGATACTCTCGATGGTAAGCGTCGAGCAACTTCAGGGCTTTCACGCCGACTCGCCTCCACCAGTCGGCGGCGACATAGACGGACTCCCCCGCCGAGTCGCCCCCCTCGGCGATTTCAACCACCCGCCCATCGGAAACAAGTTCCGCCATGGCCTCGGCGATCTGCGCCGGAGTCAGTCCGGCCGCCTTCCCGGCCTCTTCGACCCGCACCGGTCCGGCTTCGCTCAGCCCGACCAGCACGCGATCCGCCGGGCGGCCAAGCCGCAGCTGCTCGAGCGCATTCAGCACTCGGGCATCGCGTCGCCGGTGCGCACGCTCCGCCAGCGCCGCCACTACCAGCCCTCCGCCGAGGGTCGCCGGCGGCGTCGGCCGGCGTAGGATGAACCGATCCATTTCAGCGGCGATGACGGCCTTGGCCAGAACCAGTTGCGCCCAGCCCGATTCGCCCGGAAGGATCTCGTCCCGGTCCAGTAACCGGATCTTGGCAACGACATCGGCGGTGCCCAGGTGGACCTTCAGCGATTGACCGTGGCGCAGCGAAGCGGGCGCGTCAGGAAGGAGACGGACGTACGCGTCGATTCTGCGCGTCGGCTGGTAGCCGGCGGGCAAAGACAACACGTCCCCCCGCTCCACTTGATGCACGTCCAACCCGGCGATGTTGGCCGCCACTCGGCTTCCCGGCGCCGCGCGCTCGACCGCCCGCCGATGCGTCTGCAGTCCCCGGATCCGGCCGTGCTCACCTCCCGGCTGCATGACGACTTCATCGCCGATCGACAGGCTTCCGTCGAGCAGCGTCCCGGTCACGACCGTGCCAAAGCCGCTCATGACGAAGGCCCGGTCGACCGGCAGGCGCGGGCGTCCGAGGTCGCGAGGTCCGGGGACCTGCCTCAGTTCGGCTGCCAGCGATTCGCATAGCCCCGCCAACCCCTCACCGGTCCGGGCGGACACCCGGACCAGCGGAGCCGCTGCGTACGCCGTGGGCGCCAACAATCGGCGGACGTCGTCTTCGACGAGCAGCGCCCACTCGGGATCTTCGAGCGTATCGATCTTGGTCAGCGCCACGACCAGGCGCGGCACTTCGAGCAGGTCGAGAATGGCCAGGTGCTCGCGGGTCTGCGGCATGACGCCCTCGTCGACGGCGACCACCAGCATCGCCGCCTGGAACCCGCCGGCGCCGGCCAGCATGTTGTCGATAAAATCCCGGTGACCGGGGACGTCGACGATCCCGACCTCGGTGCCATCGTCGAGGGTCATCCAGGCGAAGCCCAGATCGATCGTCATTTCCCGCTCGCGCTCTTCGCGCAGGCGGTCGGGATGAGTGCCGGTCAGGGCTTCGACGAGCGCCGACTTGCCGTGATCGACGTGTCCGGCCGTACCCACGACGCGCAACATGTTGGTCCTTGGAAAACCGCACCGGCGGCGCGGCGGACGTCCTAGCGGACGCGCGTCGGCCGGCGTTCGGCCTCGCCCGCCCACTCACGCAGCATCGCCAGCAGCTCCGTGAGGCGGCGCTGCGTCGAATCCTCCATCCGGATGGAGCCCTGCAGGGCCTGAGTCGTGGCTTCCTCCAGGCGCGTCACCTCGTCCGCCAGCCGCTGGTGCAGCCGGGTGTGCTCCTGGGACTGTTCGTCGTGGCTCAGCTTGAACGCGCTCCAGCGGCGCTGATCCTCCGCCTGGAACCCCGACCACTCCTGCTTCTGCCGGTCTTCCGTCAATCGCTGCGTTTCACCGATCTCGGCGATGCGGCGCTCCAGGCGCTCGAGCGTCTTGGCCAACTCGGCCTGCAATTGCCGCATCGCCCGATGCGTATCTTCGAACGCTCGTACTCGTTCGTCGATCTCGCCGGCGCGCTTCTCAAACGCCTCGAAGCGGCGGGCGTACTCGCCCCAGACCCGCTCCAGGTCCGCCATCCGGAGATTCTGGCTTTCCATCCACGATGCGGTGGACTCGCGCCGTTCGACCTCGGCGGCGCTGTACTCGGCCGAACGAATATCGAGCTGACGGATCCGATCCTCGACGGTATCCAAGGAACCACGCAGACCTTCCTGACGGAGACGCAGGTCGGTCACCTCGCTCTGCAAATCGGCCGACCTGCGCGCCTCCTGCTTGTGCGAGTCTTCGTGCCCCACCATCGCCTGTTCCTGGCCCTGCTGTCCTTCGGCCAGGGAGTCCAGACGTTCCCCCAGGGCGCCGACGCTGCGGGCAAGCCGGACCTCCTCGTCCCGTCGGGCGTCGAACTCGCGCCGCAGATCCACCAGGCCGCTCATTTCCTGGCGAACCTCGGCGATACCCTTGGCGACCTCGTCGTGATCCTTTCGCCGCAGCTGCTCGAGCGACTTCTCTCTCTCGGCTCGGCGCGTTTCGGCCGACTCCAACTGGCGCGAGACTTCCTGACGATGCTTGCTGAGCGTGTCATCAACGCCCTGGATCTTCGCCGCCACGGCTCCCAGGCGCGACAACTCGGCCGAAAACTCCTGCAGCTGCCGGTTGTGTTTCCCGACCAGGTCTTCAGCGGCTTTCAGTTGTGAAGCGAGCTTGCGGAGAAGTTCGGCGTCTTTCCGTCGCTGGTCGTCCAGCCAGGTCAGACGTTTCTCGAGGGAGTCGGTCTTTGCCGGTTCCGCCGGGGCCACAGGCGGATTATAGCATTCGCGATTTCTTGGCCCTCGTGATCACCCTGCACCAAGACCAGCGAGGGCCGCCGGCGCCCAGCTAAAGAGCCACGCCGGCAGGAGACCGAGAAGGAGGATCATCGCCGAACCCACCAGAAGGACGGCCGTCCGACCACGGCCCAGAGTCCGGCCGGGATCGCGAGGATGCGCGGACAGCTTCCAGCCCCACCGCCCGATGGCGAACCAGGTGGCCCCCAGTCCGAAGACGACGGCTGCCACCGCCGCCACATCGGTGCCCTGGGCATTCGCCAGCGTCATCCAGCGACCCGCGAAACCGGCGGTAAGCGGAATACCGGCCAACGAGAGCGCGCCGATCAGGGCGGCCGCAGCTGCGATCGGCCGAATCGGCCGCTGTTCATCGGCGATTCCCGGCTCAGAGGCAAACAGGTTCGCCGCTCCAGCCGCCCAAACCGCCACGCTCAACGGGCGGGCACTTGCCATTCCCAGGGCGATCCCGGATCCACCCGGTGCGGCCAGGCTCAACGCCAGCAGCGAGATGCCAAAGTCGACCAGAAGCGTATAGGCGATCAGGCGGGGTCCCCGCCGCTCCACCAGACACCACAATCCGCCCAGACCGATCATCACAAGCCCGATGCCTCGGAGGAAGGCGTACACCAATGGGTCCGTCCGCATCCACGCGTAGCTGGCCAGGGAATTGACCAGGAGGAACAGGCCGCCCGTCTGGAGCACGACGGCGATGAACGCGAACGCCAGCGGATGGGCTTCGTCCGAACAGGCCGTCAACCAGGTGTGGAACGGTGGCGTGATCACCAGAATCGCCAACCCAAGGGCGAGCAGCACGGAGGCGGCACGCGCCGGCGACTCCGGCGAGACCGTCGCTCCGCCGACCTCGATCAACCAGCCGGCGATCAGGATGGCCATCATTCCCAGCGAGTAGGACACCATCAGCCGCGGCGGCGCCCTCCCCGCTCGTCCATCGGGTCGGACGACGACCAGGCATCCAAGAATCGCCGCCGCCGCGATCAGCGTCGGGGAGAAAACGAACGGCTGGACCATCATCGCCGCCGCCAGGGTCAGCAGGATCAGCAGCCCGACGGAGGCCAAGCGGCGCGGCGCATCCGATGCCCAACCCGACACGAGCAGGATCGCCCCCGAGACGAACACGAAGCTCACCAGGGCGCGGTTCTCCGGACGGAGGACCAGGGATCTTCCGAGAAACGTCCAGCCTGCCTCCAGGCGAATTCCGAAACCCATGATCTCGAAGGGCTCACCGAGCACGATCCCGAGGGCGACCGCCGCCAGCAGCAGCGACCCTCCGGCGGCGATGAGCCACGGGATCCAACCTCGGGCGCGCAGGGCGAAGGCGGCGACGGCCAGGACGGTTCCCAGGATGAGAAGCAGCAGCGGCGCACTCATCCGGTCCGCCGACCTTGCGTTGCCTCGCCCGATGGCTGCAGCAGTACGCTCGAGACCAGCGCGACCCCGAGCATGATTCCGGCCAACACGGCCCGCAGCGCCAGGGATGGCTCAAGGCCGGCATAGAAGAGTTCGAACCCGGCCAGGGCCGTCAACAGCCCGAGGGCAGCCGCACCTTGCTCCTGGCTCAATCCCAGCTGAAGCAGACCCATCGCCATGATCATCAGGGCGGCCGTCACGCGCCCGGCGGGAAGAGCCCCGATCCCCGAGGCGTAGGGCGCGGCGATGCCCCACGCCGCCGCCGCCACAAGCAAGACTGTCGCCGCACGAAAGGCGCGTCCGGCGGGAACCAACCCCACCCCTTCGCCTTGCCCCGGCCAGCGTGTGCGCTCAAAGCCGATCGCCAGAATCGCGCTCGCCAGCCCGCCGGTTGCCAGGAGAGCCAGGCCGATCCGAAGCTGCTGACCGAGGCCGATGTTCGCCCCGACCCCGGCGAATACTCCCATCAGTAGCACCAGGGCCACGCGCCGGGGTGGCGCCAGGTTCAGGCCCGCGGCACACAGCGGCGAAACGACAAGGCCCAACCCCACGACGATGTCCACCATCGAGGTCACATCGCTCCTTGAAGCAGCAGCAATCCTACGACGACGACGACGAGCGCCCACAGCAATGAGGCGTCTCCTTCGAGCACGTCCCGCGCGCCGCGCACGAAGGCCTCAACCGGCCCGGCCGCCGCCGCGGCGCGCCGCGGCGAGGTGATCGCCGACGGCCAACGCAGGGCCCGCGCGATCCGCACGCGCTGACTGTCCGGGATTCGTCCCCGCACCGCAGCTCCCACAATCGCCGCAATCAGAGCAACCGGGACCGCCGCCGGCGCCGGCGGCGGAACCAGCGCGCGCAGCCGGAGATAGAAGGTCACGCCAAGGGCTGTCATCATGACGGCTGCCACGGACGCCATAGGCGAGGCCCATTGCGGATCGGGATCCGCCTTCGGGCTGAGCGCATCCCTCAGCGACATCGACGCCAGAAGGCCCGCTCCCGCCACCGCCACCCACCCCAAGGCCGAGGCGCTGGCGCCCGGCACGGTCGCTCCGAACAGAATGGCCGCAGGCAGCCCCGGGATACCGACCATCATCAGCACGGCGATCCCGGCGCCAATCCTCGCCGAGACCTTTCCCTGTAAAGGAGGGACTGCCAGCGCTCCGGCCAGGATCAGCAGGGCAGCGGCCGCCGCTAGCGGCGCTTCCACCTGATCTGGAGATGCGGCGGCCGCGACCAGCGCCATGCCGCTGACCCCGGCGATCCACCCACTGGTTCGGTGGTCCACTGCATCTGCCAACCAGCCCGACAGCCATCCTCCTAGGAGAAGAGCGAGGCCAACCACCGCCAGCCATGATGCCGGCGCCTCTCGATACTCGACACCCCACCCCCAAGCCAGAGCGGCCAAGACCGACGCCGTCGCCGGAAACCCCAAGGTCGCAACCCATCCATCTCCCAGCTTTCGCACATGGACCGCCGACCAGACCCTCGTGAGCCCGGCCAGGGCCAGCAGCGCGATCGGAAGCTGCGCCGTAACCTTCTCGGCTCCGGTAAGGCCGAACGCGCCGATCAACAACAGGAGCGTCGCGAAGTCGCTAGTCTGGATCAGGCGCCAGGGCGGACCGGCCCCTTGGCCCGGGCCACTCGTGCTCACGAGCCAGGTCTGAGCGACGATGACGAGCGTCCATGTCAGGACCAGGGTCAAAAGGCTGGCTGCGACCGTGGAGACGGCGATCATGGCCGTAAAGACGAGCGATGCGGACTGCGCCCCGGCCCGCGACGGAGATCCATTTGACGCCGAGCGCAAAGCCCGGAACACCCCGAAGGCCAGGACGCACACCAGGAGCGCCCAACTCCACGGAGTCAGCTCGAGCTCGATCGAGGCAGAGGGAGACAGCACGGGAGGCCACAGGGCGAAGCTGGATCGGGCGGGAATCGACCGGCCGAGCAGCAGGCCGGCCAGGAGAGCCAGGCTCGCAATCGCTGCCTCGGCCGCCCAGCCGGTCCGTCGTCCGGTAGCCCGCCATGCGGCCAAGAAGAGCGATCCGAGAATAAGAAGGATGGAGGGAGCGGCTGCCAAACCGGTCACGTGGTGGGTCGGTGGAGATCCCGGGTAGGATAACATGACCTGTTGACGGTCCTGGGTTCGTGCGTGCTATACTCCTGCATCCGCTGCGAGGGGCAGCGGTCGCCAAAGTGAACGCACAGGTCACTCACCTCTTCGTCAAGCCTGCTCACGGGTCCAGGATGGAAGCCCGCTCGGCTGTCCACGCCGTCGAGGACATGGGCCTCGCCGGCGATGCGGCCTTTGGGACTTCCCGCCGTCAGGTCTTGGTCATCGATGCCGAGACGCTGGCCGGTTTCGACCTGGCGCCCGGCATGGTTCGGGAGAACATCACCATCTCCGGGTTTCCTCTGCCGGGACTGCCGCGCGGAGCCCGCCTGCACATCGAAGACGTCGTGCTGGAGATCACCGGAGACTGCACGCCCTGCGACTTCCTTGACAGCCTCCGTCCCGGTTTGAAAGAAGCGATCCTGGGGCGGCGTGGGCTGTTGGCCCGTGTCGCGCACGGGGGCGAGTTGAAGGTCGGCTCGCGGGTGTACGTCCAGTCTCCCGAAGCGATCGGCGCCACCGCCTCGGCCTCATGACCGACTCTTGGGTCGGCCGGACCGTCTCCAAAGTCCAGATCCAGAAGATGATCGGCCGCGGCGGGATGGCCGATGTCTACATCGGCTTGCACTCGACGCTCAACGTCCCGCGCGCCGTCAAGATCCTGCACGGCCATCTCACCGACGACCCGGAGCTGCAGCGCCGCTTCCTGGATGAGGCGAAGTCGGTGGCCGCCTTGCGCCACGCCAACATCGTCCAGGTCTACGACTTCGATCTGGCCGACGGAAGCCCCTATATCATCATGGAACTGCTGCGCGGGCTTCCGATGTCGGCCTACCTCAAAGGCCTGCACGAGCACGGTCACAGTCTGACCCTCGAGACGGTGGCGCGCCTGCTCGATCGAGTCGCTTCGGCCCTCGACTACGCCCATAGCCAGGGAATCGTCCACCGTGACGTCAAGCCCTCCAACGTCATTCTCCGTGAAGGGTCGGTCCCGCTCAATCCGGCGATTCCCTTGCCGGCCGACAGCGAACCGGTGCTGACCGATTTCGGCATCGCCCGCATCAGCGGGGCCACAACCCAAACGCTGACCGGCACCATCCTCGGCACACCGGCTTACATGAGCCCGGAACAGGTGCGTGGTGAGGCGGTGGATGCCCGCTCCGACAACTACTCCCTGGGGATCATGCTCTACGAAATGCTGGCCGGCGTCCTGCCGTTCGACCCCGAGGTCGATACAACGGCATCGGTCCTGTACAAACAGGCCAACGTCCCGCCTCCGCCACTGGCTAACACAAGCCCGCGCATCCAGGCCGTTGTCGACCGGGCCCTGCGCAAGCAGAAGGACGCCCGCTTCCAGAAAGCCGGCGACCTGGCGGCCGCTTTCCGAGACGCCATACGTGCCGGCGAGGCGACCGTGGTTTCCCATGGCGTTCGGGGCTCGACGCCTTCCCCGTCCGCCAAGCGCAAATTCCCGGTACGGCCCCTGTGGATCGGCGTGGCGGCTCTGGCGGTGATCTCCGTTTGCGTGGCGGTCGTCGGGCTGGGGGCACTGTCGCTGTTGTCTCCTTCAGCGACGCCGACCAGCCAGATCGCGGGAGAACCGACCACCATCTCACCCGGCGTTGAGCCCAGCCAAGCGCCGGCGGGCATCGGGTCTCCAACCCCTGAGCCCACGGCCGCCTTGGCGACCGGTGGTTCGATATTCGCCGATTCCTCGGTGCAGGCCGTCGTGCGCGACGTTCCGGCGCCTGGGCCGGGCTTCGCCTACTCGGCCTGGCTTATCGGCGTGGACGGAAGCTCACAACTCGCCGGCACCGAATTCTCTCAGGGGACCTTGTCGATCACGTTTGTCGACCCGGATGGGGAAAACCTGCTGGCCGCCTTCAACGAGTTCGCCGTCAGTATCGAGCCGGACCCGGACCCGGCGCCCGACCTGCCCGGGCCGATTCGTTACGTGGCGCGCGCACCGCAGGAGCTGGTTCGAGAGGTCCGCCGCCTCAACGATTCGTCCGGCGGTGTCCCCACATCGCAGGGCATCGTCGACGGGTTGCGAAGAGAGGCACAGACTCACGATAGCCACCTTGGGTTCGCGCAGTCCGCGATCGATAGTGGAAATCTCACAGGCGCCAAGCAACACTTAGAGCACTCGATTAACGTGCTGGAGGGCCTGGCGTCGGAGGCCTACAGTGACTGGAATCAAAGTGGCGGGCTTCCCGAGAACCCGGGCGATGGTTTCGGCCTGATCCCCTACTTGCGGCTGGCCCTGGCCATGGCCCAAAGCGAGTTGCAGAACCCAGAGGTCGGCGAACAAACCGCCGCCTCCCTGCGCACGCTCGTTGCGCAGCTCGAGGCGGCGATTGCCCTGGCCGAGGATTCGTCCGAGATCGCGCAGCGCATGGTCGCCGTCGATTCGATCGATGAGATCCGGCCGCTGGCCGATGAGTGGGGCACGATGCTCCTGGCCGCGAGCGTGGCCGACGTCGCCCTGCAGATCGAAGACCTGGGCCTGCGGTTGTGGACGCCGGTTACCGCCGCGCCCTGACCGACGTCACCCAGCCGGTTTCGCGCCCTCCTTCGCTCTTCCCTGCCTCCGCCGGGGTATATAATCCGGAATCCGGACCGGTTTCCTCTTCCCCAACGCCATGCCGCCTGCGACCGGAACGATCCAACTCGATGGCCATTCGCTGACCCTCGAGTCAATCGAGACGGCGGCCCGCGGCCGAGCCGCCGTCAAGTTGACGGCCGCCGCACAGCGGGGCGTCGAGGCCAGCTCTCAACGGGTGAAGGCGCTGGCGCACGGGGACCGCGCCGTCTATGGGGTCAACACGGGGTTTGGCATCTTCGCCAACCGCCGGATTCCACCTGACGAGCTGGCGGCTCTTTCCCGCAACCTGATCCTGAGCCACGCCGTCGGCGTGGGCGACCCGTTTCCGCGCGACGTGACTCGTGCGGCGATGGTCGTGCGGGCCAATACCTTGGCGATCGGACTCTCGGGCGTGGCCCCTCCCGTCCTGGCGGCGCTGCTCGAACTGGTCAATCGGGACGTCACACCGGCTATCCCGTCACAAGGGTCATTGGGCTCGTCCGGGGACTTGGCCCCCCTGGCGCATCTGGCCCTGGCACTCACCG
Source organism: uncultured Anaerolineaceae bacterium (assembly GCA_964569445.1). Lineage (GTDB taxonomy): Bacteria > Chloroflexota > Anaerolineae > Anaerolineales > E44-bin32 > DATEVL01. Next base: position 14,584 of record CAZMVJ010000051.1, read on the forward strand.
CGCCGGAGCTCGTACCCGATTCCCCGGCGGCCTGGCTCGGTGAGGAACGACTGCCTCTCCGCCAGGCCCTTCAGCGGGCCGGGATCCAACCGGTCGGCCTTGGACCGAAGGACGGCCTGGCCCTCACCAACGGAGCAACTTTCGCCGCCGCCCTCCTGGCGCTGGCGTGCCTTGACCTCGCTCGGTTGCTGGCCGCGGCGGAAGCGGCGGCGGCGCTATCCTTGGAAGCCCTCTGCGCCGTCTCGTCCGCCTTCGACGAGCGGCTGCACGCTGCGCGGCCGCATCCAGGACAGGTGCGCGTCGCGCGGCGGCTGCGGCAGTTGACCGAAGGCAGCCGCCTGCTGGACTCGGGGGATCAGGTGCAGGACGCCTACAGCCTGCGCTGCATTCCTCAGGTGCTCGGTCCGGTCTGGGAGATTCTCGAGTTCGCCCGCGGCGTCGCCGAGCGTGAGGTCAACTCGGCCACCGACAACCCCCTCCTGTTCGACGATACGGCGATCTCCGGAGGGAACTTCCACGGCGAGCCGATCGGACTGGCCAGCGACTACCTCAAGACGGCCGCCTGCGAAGTCGGCGCCCTCTCGGAGCGAAGGACATTTCGACTTCTCTCGGCCCACACCAGCGCCGGCCTTCCCCCGATGCTGGTGGCGCGGCCGGAGCAGGCCGGCGTGCAGTCGGGGTTGATGATGCTGCAGTACACGGCCGCCTCCCTCGTGCTGGAAAACGAGGGACTGGCGTCGCCCGCCAGCGTCCGTTCCCTGCCGACCTCGGCCGATCAGGAAGATCACAACGCCAACGCCACCACCGCCGCCCGCGAGCTCTTGCGCGTGCTTGGCAACGTCGAGCGAATCGTGGCCATCGAGCTGGCCACCGCTGCTCAGGCGCTCGACCTGCGGCTGCGGGCGGCGCCGACGCGCTCCCCGGGCAAGGGCGTCCAGGCGATCCACAGCAGGATCCGCGAGCGCGTCCCCTTGATCGAGACCGACTCGGTCATGACGACTCACCTGGAGAGTCTGGTCGGGCTGATTCGGATCGACGGCTGGCTGCCGCCCGGGCCATGACCCTCCGAAAGGCCGTGCTATACTCGCCGTCCGATGGATCGCGGATCTAATCTCCATCCTACGGACCAGAGACTGTAACTCCGCGCCTGCATTGGGCAGTCAAGGCGGCGGAGACTCACCCGCCGCCTTTTTGTTTTTGGGGAGCACGGCATGGCCGCCATTCCGCCTGTCAAAGGCACTCGCGACTTCTACCCGGAGGCGATGGCCTTCCGCACCTGGCTGTACGACCGGGTCCGGCAGGTCTCGCAATCTTTCGGGTACCGCGAGTATGAGCCGCCCTACCTGGAGCGCCTCGAGCTGTATACGGCCAAGTCGGGGGACGAACTGGTCAAGGAACAGGCCTACGTCTTCTCGGATCGTGGCGGCGACCTGATCGCCTTGCGCCCGGAACTGACGCCGTCGCTGGCCCGCATGGTGGCGGCGCGCAGTGCCGAGCTGCCGCGACCGATTCGCTGGTGGTCGTTCGGCCCGTTCTGG
>CAZMVJ010000052.1:0-16058 GCA_964569445.1 uncultured Anaerolineaceae bacterium
CGGGATTCGTCGCCTCCGACGCGGCCGGGGTGGCGCTCTTCGGCCGTCAGGTGCTAGCCACTTTCGACCTCTATCTGGTCTGGCACGTCGTCTTGCTCGGCCTGGGGTTGGCGGCGCTTGGCGGCCTCACCCGCAGCAAGGTCGTGGCTTCGGTCGTGGTGAGCGAGGTCGTGGCGCTGCTGGTGCAGGCCATCCCGGCGGCGATCCTGGCCTCGCTGGCCGGGCTGACGATCGTGCGGCCGTTCTTATTCTGAGAGGCGACTGGAGAATGTTGCGAGGCTCTCGCCCTGTCGTTTCCCCCCACCCCCCAACCCCCCTCCCCCGGATTGAGCAGGCCCTCCTTCCTTTTCGGAAGTCCGGGGGAGGGGGGAAGGTAATTGAAAGGGTGGGGCAGCTTCGCTGCCCCACCCTTTCAAAGAAATCCTCCCCATCTTTTGCAGGAGTCGACCGCAGACGAGACGTTCCACGTGCGGCGCGAGATGAGGCCTATTCTGAGAAGTGGACAGAGCGAACTTCCCCCCAACTCACAAGATTCATACGACTCTTGATCCCCTCTTCACAGGGGGGGTTGAAGTTAGAAGGGTGGGGGGAGCTTTGCTCCCCCCACCCCTCAAAGGATTCCTCCCCTCCCCCTGCAAGACCCCTTTGCAGGCGAATCCTCCCTCATGCAGGGGGAGGGGTATGGGGTGGGGGTGATCCAATGCCGCCTCCCCCGAAGCGGACCTCGTAGCCCATGGCCGAGCCGTACATCACGATCCGCGGGTTGCGCAAGAGCTACGTCATGGGCGCCAATGTCATCCACGCCCTCGACGGCCTCGACGTGGAAATCGAACGCAATGCCTTCATCGCCGTCATCGGCCCCTCCGGCTCGGGCAAGAGCACGCTGCTGCACATGCTCGGGGGCCTCGACCGCCCCACGGCCGGCTCGATCGCCATCGACGGGACCTCGTTGGAGACGATGGACGAGCACGCGCTGGCCGAGTACCGCCGGCGGCATGTCGGCTTCATCTTCCAGTCGTTCCATTTGCTGGCCGGTCTGTCGGCCGAGGAGAACGTCGCCTTCCCGCTGCTGTTCGCCCGCGTGCCGCGCCGCCAACGCCAGGCGCGCGCCCGACTGCTACTCGACCGCGTCGGGCTTGCGACGCACGCCGCCCACCGGCCATCGGAGCTCTCCGGCGGGCAGCAGCAGCGCGTGGCAGTGGCGCGCGCCCTCGCCAACGAGGCCGGGCTGATCCTGGCCGACGAACCGACCGGCAACCTCGACACGCAGAGCGGCGCCCACATCATGCGCCTGCTGGACGAGCTGCACCGCCAGGGGCGGACGATCTTGGTCGTCAGTCACGACCCGCGCATCACCCGCTTCGCCACCCGCACGCTGCTCCTGCTCGACGGTCGGGTTGTCTCCGACGCCGAATATGCCGCGGCCCTGGAGGCCGCCGAAAGAGAGGCCACCGCATGAGGGACCATCTTCCCTATCGACTCGGGCTCGCCCTGCTGCTCGTGGCGCTGTTCAGCGCCGCGGCGATGGGCGCTTCCCAGTCGCCGCCCGTTCTGCAGACGCCCGAGCCCAGCCCGACGCTCTTCCAGCGCCCGGTGCTGACGCTCATCTCCTATTCGACCGGCGCGGTCACCCCCGGAAACGAATTCACGCTGGACTTCCGCGTCGCCAACCAGGGCGGCGCCAAGGCGCGCAACATCGTCTTCACCGTCGTCCCCGGCGACTTCTTCCCCTCCGGCAGCGGCGGCGTCATCTCCGGCGGGGTGATCGCTCCGGGCGCCGACACCGGCTACAGCCAGGGTCTGATCGCCAGCGGCGAGCTGGCCCTGAAGACGTTCGGGACGCTGCAGGTTTCCGCCGCTTACACCGACGACTTCGGCGCCAACTACAGCGAGACCTTCAACCTGACCTTCCGGGTGACGAAGAAGACGACCTCCAGCGGCAGCGCCCGACCGACCGTCACGCCGACTCTGGCGCCGCGCCCGATCCTGCTCATCAACGGCTACAACGTCGACGTCGAGCCGCTCAAGCCGGGTTCGGTCTTCAACCTGGAAGTGCGCGTGTCCAACGTCGGCGGATCCGAAGCCCGCTCGGTGACGCTCATCATCGGCGGCGGGACCGTCTCGACCGGCGCCAGCGGCACACCCGGCGCCGAGACCGGCGGCGTCTCCAGTACCGGCGGGCTCGAGCACTTCGCCCCGCTCGGCGAGTCGAACGTCGCCTACCTGGGCGATCTGGCGCCCGGGGCGCAGCTGACGTCGATCCACGCGCTCATCGTCAACAGCACCACCCTGCCCGGCGCTTACCCGCTGCGCATCAGCCTGATCTATTCCGACAGCGCCGGCCGCACCTACACCGACGACCAGACGATCACCCTGCTGGTCTATGCGCCGCCGATGCTCGAAATCGGTTTCTATCAGGCCCCCGATCCGCTCTTCGTCGGCCAGCCCGGTTCGCTGCCGATCCAGGTGCTCAACCTGGACCGCAAGGCTGCCATCTTGAGTCGGGTGCGAGTCCAATCCGATGGGACCGAGATCCTCAACGGCGAGCTGCCGATCGGCTACCTCGACACCGGCCTGTCTTTCACCATCGACTCGCAAGTCATCCCGCTTCAGCCCGGACCGCTCGACATCGTCGTCTCGGTCGACTACGTCGACGATTTCAATGAACCGCAGGTCATCCAGCAGACGTTGACCGTGGAAGTCATCGATGCCGCGCCGATCCCGGATGATTTCGGCGGCGGAGGCGGCGGGGTGGTCGACCCGGAAGTGGCCCAGCCGGAGAGCTTCTGGGACAAGGTCCTGCGATTCTTGCGGGGGCTCTTGGGGTTGGACAGCGCCCCGGTCCAATCGGCGCCGCAGGAGGAACTCCCCTCCGAAGGACCGATCCAGATCGTCCCCGGCGCGCCGGGGACGAAGGGCTAGGATGCGCTCCATCCGGGCTCGACGTCATTCCCGCGAAGGCGGGAATCCAGAACGCGCCAAGGGCCTGGGCCCCCGCCTTCGCGGGGGCGACATCTATCACGACGTCATTCCCGCGGAAGCGGGAATCCAGTCCGTGACACGCCCGGGGGCGCGGCCACGCCGGCGAAAGAAGGTTCCTGGATGCGCCTGATCGACCTGCTCCGCCTGGTGTGGGACAACATCGGCCGCCGCAAGGGCCGCGTTGCGCTGACGGCCATCGGCGTCGTCATCGGCACGGCGGCGGTGGTGGTGTTGGTCTCGCTGGGCATCGGCCTGCAGCGCAACGCCACACAGCAGCTGGGCGGCATTTCGGACTTGACGCTGATCAACGTCTCGCCGACGTATGGTGAGGCCTTCTTTGGCGGCGGGGGAGGCGGTGGCGGTGGCGGCGGTGTGATCGTCTCCGGCCCGGGCGTCGAGACGCCCGAGCAGCAGTTGATCACCGATAAGAGCCTGGTCGATTTCGCCGCCCTCGACGGGGTCGTGGGAGTCTATCCGCGCGACTACCTGCAGGGCGGGGCCACCATCAAGCTGGGCCGCCTGGAGAACTACCCGAACATCCTGGGCGTGACCGAGGCCGAGCTGGCCGAACTCGACTTGCCGCTGGCTCAGGGTACGACCGAGCTGGGGCGCGGCGCGACCGTCGTTGGTTCCTACGTCCCGATGAACTTCTACAACCCCTATCAGCGCCCGGGGGAGGCCCCTCCCACGCCGCCCGAGTTGTACGACGAGACGCTCAACATGATCTTGTCGCGCTGGTCCAGCGAGGGGGTCGAGACGCGCCGGACGATTCCGCTGCGAGTGGCCGGCGTGCTGCGAGAGACGCGCGGCGAGTCGGATTACTCGATGTACGTTCGACTGTCGGACCTGGAGGCCTACAACCAGTGGCTGACCGGCCGCCGCGTCAACCGCACACGCGACGGTTATCCAACGGCGCTGGTGAAAGCCCGCGACTCGAGCGTCGTGCTCGACATCGCCGACCAGATCACCGCGTTGGGCTACCAGGCCTACACCCCGCTGTCGTTCGTGCAGGGCATTAACTCGTTCTTCGCCATCCTGCAGGTGGTCTTCGGCGGCGTCGGCGCCATCGCCCTGCTGGTGGCGGCGATCGGCATTGCCAACACGATGACGATGGCGATTCTCGAGCGGACGCGCGAGATCGGGCTGATGAAGGCGCTCGGCGCGACCAACGGCAGCGTGCTGGGCCTGTTCCTGGGCGAGGCGGCCGGGATCGGATTCATCGGAGGGCTGGGCGGCGTGGCCCTCGGCTGGGCCGCCGGTCAGGCGATCAACGTCCTGGCCTTGGCGTATCTGGCAGGGCAAACGGTCCAGACCGGCGGCCTTCCCCCGACCGTCGCCGTCTACACGCCTTCCTGGCTGCCGATCTTCGCCCTGGTTTTCGCCACGCTGATCGGCGTCGTCTCGGGGCTCTACCCCGCCCTGCGTGCGGCGACCCTCGTCCCGGTGGCGGCGCTCAAGTACGAGTAGCGTTTCGCCGGCTCATGGTCTGTTCGCCTGGAGAAAACACGGAGGTCCATCCCCACCCCCCTACCCCCTCCCCGACAATCAGCCCCTCTCCGAGCTGCCCCTGGCGGGGAGGGGGAAAGAGGAAATCAGGGGAGAAGGGGGGGCGGCTCGGCCGCCCCCTTCTCCCCTGAGATAGCTTCTCCTTCCCTGCCCTTCATGCCGGCTTGGCGGGATGTCTAACTGCAGGGGGAGTTTGGGTGGGGGTGAGGAAGCCCGCTATTGCTCCCTCGCGAATTCCGATCTCGCCGCCGGATGATCGGCCTCCCTCCGGGCTCCTCGCCGGGAAGAGGAATCCAAAGGAGAAGGGGCGGCAGAGCCGCCCCTTCTCCTTTGAGAGAATCCTCTCCTCCCCCTGCCCTGGGCCATCGCCTGCATCTCGTCCAACCGCAGGGGGAGGCCGGGTGGGGGTTCGTCAAAGCGCGGTCAGCATAACCAACCTACCCTACCAACCCCAGCACGCGCAGGTGGCGCATGAATTCCGAGCCGTCGACCAGCGCCAGCCGGCCGTCGCTGCCCTCGGCGAGTCGCCGGCACGCTGGCGTGAACTCGACCGTGGCGATCAGGTAGGCCCCGATGCACTCGGGCCGGTCCTTCAACTCGTCCAACACTGCCTCTCCCTCCTCGACTTCGCCGGCCGCTTCCAGCCTCAGGCAGCGGATGAAGATCTGCTCGGCGCCGGCGGCCAACGTCACCCACGCCAGAAAATCACAGCCGGAGGCGTCGGCAGGCCGCGCCCGTTCGACCTGGGTGAAGCCGAAGGCGCGGATCAGGCTTTCAGCGGCGCTTGCCAACTCTTCATCGTCGAAGGAAGCCCACGCCTTGCGCAGGTCCCCCGTCCCGGGGAGCTGGCCCGTGCCGCCGACCTTGCCTCGGCGCGCGGCCGCCCCGCCCGAGCCCACCTCGAAGACCTCGCGCATCCAGTCCTGCAGCGTCAGACGCTCCTCGATGTCCTTGGGTCTGGTTTCGAGGGCGACGTCGCGCGCCAGTAGGCCTTGCGACTCGAGCAGGTGGTGATAGCGCTCCTCAACCGTGCCGGTCGTCCAGAACTCGTACAGGGTGAGCGCCGGCCCGGGGCCGAGGTCGGGGAAGAGGCGCTGCTCGACCCGGCGGCGATGGGCCGGATTCCAGTCGTGGCTGAAATGGACGACGTAGGTCGCTTCGTTGAACGGCTCGCCGTCGCCGCGCGCCTCGCTGTCGGCCACCAGCACCCGCTGGGCCGCGCGGCCGCGAAATTGGGCGATGGCCTCCGTCTGGGCTTCGGCGCTCGCCGCCGAATCCAGCCGGACCGCGCCGTAGGCTTCCAGTACGCTCGTCAGGGCGGCGACGGTTTCGTCGTCGGGGGGCGACACGACGATGAGCTTGCTGCCGCTGGCCAGGATTTCCTCGGTCAGGTCGACCAGCGCGCGCACCTTGACGCCGTCGAGCGTCCCCGGCTGGAACGCCAGAATGCGCTTCAAGCGTCCGAGCGCCGCCGAGAGATGCGTCCGGTTGATGGCGCCGCCGAGGCGTTCCAGACGGACCCTCTCCTCCTTCAGCGCCGCCTGATAGGCGGCCTGCTGCTCGCCCTCCAGGTTAAACCACAACTCGACGCGCGACCGGCGCGGCAGCTCCGCTTGAACGGCGGCCTTGGTCTGGCGGATGGTCTGGCGGCGCAGCCGCTCCTGGATCTCGGCCAGCGCCGCCGGTCCGGCCCAATCGGGATGAAGGTAGCGGTGGAGCAGGCGCCAATCCTCAGCCTCAGGCGGCGGCCCGCCCATCATCACCCAGTGACGCGGCGCCGGCAGCGCCGCCAGCGAGGTCGGATCGAACCCCCGACGGCGAAGGGCCGTGTAGCCGGCCAGCACGACGACATCGCAGGCCAGCGCCTCCGCCGCCCCGACCGAGGCGCGCAGCGCTTCGGCTACCATCGTCGGTTCGACGACCCACACTTCCTCGCGGCCGGGCCATGCCGTCGGTTCTGCCGCGCCCGCGGCGACCCGCAGCTCGGCGGCCCACGCCGACAAAGTCTGGGCCCAGTGAGGCAGAGTCTCGTGAGTCGCCAGCACCAGGGCGCGCTCGGCTCGGCCGGTGCGGAACAACTCCCGCAGCCCCAGGGCGACAACGGCCTCCATCCCGCAGCCCGGATCGGCGATCAGGACGAGGTCCGCTTCCTTTTGCAAACGCTGCAGCGCCTCCTGCTGGTCGACGCGCACCGCGGCGGGGAAGGCCGCCAGCACGGCTTCCTGCTCGGCCATTCCGGCTGCAAGCCGCGGGCGCATCTCCCACAAGAAACGATGGTCTTCGTCCCGCTCCTTGGCGACGGGTTCACCGGCCGCAGTCCAACGCACTCCGATCGGCGCCGGCTCGGCGAACGGCGCGGTCAGGTCTTCCACGTCGCCTTCGGGAAAGAGGCGCGGGCCGAGGTCGGCGATCGCCGGAGGTCGGAACGGTTCGACCGGCACTGCCAGCGGCGGCGCAGTCTCCAAGCGCGCCGGCAGGGCCTCGAACTCGCCGTCGAACTCGATCGTCAATCCGGGGGGAAGCGGAAACGCCGCGATCGGCGGCGCAACCAGCTGAGTCTGTTTGGCGGAGGCGACTTCCGGTTGGCGAACCGGCGTGACGGCTCGGCCGGTCGAGCGGCGGACGGACGGCACGTCAGGCCTTCTTCACGTCGCCGACCTTCTGGTTGTGCGCTTCTTCCAAGGCGCTGCGGATGCGCTGGAAGGGCTCCATGATGTTCCGGCCGCGCAGCCGCCGCGGCAAGGTATCGCGCCCGGCCTCGGCCTCTTGCTCGAAGCCGGGGAAGGTTTGCAATACGAACTGCCCGTCGACCGTCGCCCGCACCCACAGAACGGGGAGCTCGGTCTTTGGGCGCAGCTTGAGGAACTCGGCGTCGCGCACCAGGATGATGTCCGGCTTGGTCTCCAGCCCTTGCAGCATCGGCAGACCGATCAGATCGGTGCAGATGTACTCTTGCAGCGTGTCGCCGTAGAGGACTTTCTGCAGCGACGATGGACGGATCGGGCCGCTGACGCGAAACTCGAGGGGGCGCGTCATTCCGTCGGTGACCAGGCAGCCGCCGCGCAATGCGGCGCCGTCTTCGAAGACCGCCAGGTCCAGGAAGGCCAGGGTGCGCTCTTCGGATAAAGGTCCAGTGGCTGCGCTCATCGAGATTCCGCCCTCTCCATCGGCCGGCGCCCGCCGAACGGCGGTCGCCGCGTGACAGCCTTACAAGGTTCGCAAGAACGACACGTTCTGTCTACCCCCTGATGGTCCCGCCGTCAGGCGTCCGTGCGAGGGAGGACCGGCATCGGCGGCCCGGCCGCACCGACAAGTTCGGCGATCGCCGCCCGCAGCGCAGTGCGGTCATCCCAGGCGTATTCCGTTTCCCCAAAGGCCATCGACTGCTCGTGACCCTTACCGCAGGCGATGACCACGTCTCCGGCGCCGGCCAGGCGGACGGCGTGCCGCAGGGCATCGCCGCGGTCCGGCACGCGCACGAAGGTCTCCCCTTCCCGCCCGCCGCCACTACGGGCTCCGGCCGCCATCTCTTCCAGGATCCCCACCAGCGGCTCGGTGCGCGGATCCTCGGCGGTCAGGACGGTGAGATCGGCCAGCTCGGCGGCCACCTCCCCCATCATCCTGCGCTTCTCCCGATCGCGCAACCCCGCCGCGCCGAAGACGGCGATGACCTTCCCTTCCGCCAGGCGGCGGGCCGCCTCCAGGGCTCGGCGCAGCGCGTTCGGTGTATGGGCGAAGTCGACGACGGCCAGAAACGGTTGACCGGCGTCGACCAACTCCATGCGCCCAGGCACGCCGGGGAAGCTCCCCAACGCCTCGGCCACGGGCTCCGGCGGAAGCCCGAGCCCTTCGATGGCCGTCGCCGCGGCCGCCAGGCAATTGCTGAGATTATAGGCTCCCAGCAGCGGAGTGCGAACCGGTTGACGATAGCCCGGCCCGCGCAGGGTGAAGGAGAGTCCATCTCGGGAAGGGGAGACTGACTCGGCCCGCACGTCGGCTCGAGGGTCCTCCCCATAGGCCACGATCGGGACGGAGGCGGCGGCGCGCATCGGTTCGAAGGATGAATCGTCGCGGTTGAGGATCGCCCGACGCTCGATCGGCGTCGGCTTGGGCGCCGTTTGGGCCAAGCCGGCGAACAAGCGAGCCTTGGCCTCCAGGTAGGCCTGGTAGGAGCCGTGGTAGTCGAGATGCTCGTGGGTGACGTTGGTCAGCACGCCCAGGTCGAACTCGCAGCCGGCGACGCGATGCTGAGCCAGGCCGTGTGAGGTCGTCTCGACCACAGCGTGCGTCATCCCGGCTTCGACCATTTGACCCAGGAAGGCCTGCAGCTCGAGGGGGTCGGGGGTTGTCACGTGGAACCCGGTGTCGACCTGTTTCACGCCGATGCGCGCCCCGACGCTCGTCACCATGCCGGCGGCGATTCCCAACCGCTCGAGGATGTGGTGGAGCAGACAGCTGGTGGTCGTCTTGCCGTCGGTGCCGGTCACGCCGATGACGATCATGCGACGGGCGGGGAACCCGTTCCAGGCGGCGGCCGCCCGGGCCAGAAACAGGCGGGTATCAGGGACTTGCAGGTAGGGAAGGCCGAGCCCGGGGTCACCTTGCTCGCCGGCCAGGACGGCCGCCCCGCGGGCGGCGGCATCGACGAAGTAGCGATGCCCGTCGGTCGTGCCGCCTTTCAGAGCGACGAAGAGGGAGCCGGCGCTTACCCGGCGCGAGTCGGCGGTCACCCCGGTGATATCGACGTCGGGGGCACCGCCAATGGGGACGATCTCAGTCAAGAGGGCGGCAAGGCGCATCACGAAGACTCGAGGATCTCAAGGTCACCAGCACCCGGATTCCAACGCACCCCCACCCTGCCCTCCCCCTGCTTGATGCGACATCGCATCTCCTCGCACCCCGCAGGGGGAGGGAAGAATGACCAAGGAGGGGCAGGGGCGGAGCCCCTCCGGTAGCCGTGGTCTCCCGCCTCACCCCCTACCCCCTCTCCGCGGACGGCACACCTTCGCCTGCAGCATCGTGGCGGAGAGGGGGAAGAAACTCTGGGAGGTGGGGGGAGCTTCGCTCCCCCCACCTCCCAGAAAACCCTCCCCTCCCCCTGCAGGTCTACTGGGGCTTCGAGATCGGCCCCGCGCAGGGGAAGGGGAATGGGGAGGGGGTTCGGCGTTCTGGAGTGTAACGTTTCAGCTGCGACCAGGGCCAACCCTCAGCGCAGGCTCTGGCGCAGCCCTTCCAGCTGCCCGGCGACCGAGCCGTCGATCACCTTATCGCCGACACGGATGACGAGCCCGCCGAGGATCGCCGGATTGACGCGGAACGAAAGCGGTGCGCCGGCGCCCAGCGGCTTGGCCAGCTGCTTGCGCACGGTGTCCTGTTCGGCTTCGGTCAGCGGCAGCGCGCTGGTCACTTCGGCGCTGGCGCCCTGCAGCGTCTCGCCCTCCAGCACGACGACGCGGCCTTCCTTGATCCCGCTGAAAAACTCCTGCACCAGATGGCGCTGGCGTTTCTCGTCGAGCGACTCGCCGATCAACTTCTGGGCTGCGGCGATCGCCAACGCCGCCACCTGGCCGCGCAGCTCGCCCAGCGCGGCGCTGCGCGCCTGCTCGGCTTCGCCGGCGGCGGCTTGGCGCACGGCGGCGGCGTCCTTCTCGGCGGCGGCATGGATCTCACGCGCCACCTGCTCGGCGCGCTCGGCCGATTCGCGGACCTTCTGGTTGGCGTCGGCCTGGGCGCGGGCCTCGGCCGCCACACGGGCGTCTTCCAGCCCCTGAGCGATGCGCTCGCGGCGTCTCTCGAGCAGCCCCAGGATCGGTTTGTAAACCCAGACCCGCAGCACGACGAAGATGATCGCGAAATTGAGAATCTGGACCAGCAGGTAACCCAGATTGATTCCCAACGCTTCCAAGAGAACCTCCCTAGAAGACGAACAAGATCATCAGGGCGATGACCAACGCGTAGATCGCCGTGGCCTCGGCGAAGGCGATCCCCAGAATCATGTTGGTCTGGATCATCCCCGAGGCGTCCGGATTGCGGGCCATCGCCTGGACGGCGCCGCCGGCCACGACCCCGATGCCGATCCCACCCCCGATCACGCCGACCATGGCCAGCCCGGCGCCGATCATCTTGCCGAGCACCGTCGCCGCTGCAACGATATCGCCATCCATCGAATCCTTCGCCTCCGTTGATGAATCGAGAAGCGCTAGTGGGCGCCCTCGGCGTGCCCCGCCGTCGCCTGGGACATGAAAATCAACGTCAGCATCCCAAACACGACGGCCTGGATCATCCCGACAAAAAACTCGAGCATCATGAACATGCTCGGAACGAAGACTGGCACCAGGCTGCCCATGACGAACAGGAGCACCGACCCGGCGAAGATGTTGCCGAACAACCGGAAGCTGAACGACAGGACTTTGGAGAACTCCGAGACCAGCTCGAGCAGGCCGACGCCGAAGTCGATGGCGCCGAACATCGGCTTGGTGAAGAGGGTCCGCGTGTTGAAGAACTTGCCGAAGTAGCCTGCGCCCAGGGCCTGCACACCATAAATCTGGGTCATGACGACCGAGATCAGGGCCAGCGCCAGCGGAAAGTTGAGATCGGTCGAAGCCACCCGCACGAAGGGAACGACGGTGAAGCCGCTCGACTCCTCCAGGGCGCCTTTGACGAGCGTCGCGACCGGAAGCGAGCCGAGCACCCCCAGCAGCTGCACCGGGTGGCCCTCGGCGGCGCCCTCGGCCGGATGAAGCAGCCCGACGCTATCGACGCCGGGGATCAGCTCCATCCAGTTGACCACCAGCACCAGCAGGACGATGGTCGCCACCCATGGGAAGATGCGTTTGGCGCGCTTCCCAGCGGTCGACTCGGTCAGGTTGAAAAGGACTTCCAGCAGCGCCTCCAGCGCGCCGCTGATGCCGCCCAGGACCATCTTCCCGCGCGCGGTGGAGCGCCGCACGGCCAATGCCAGACCGAGCAGGATCACATCGGCCAGGAGCAGCGCCACCAGGGTGTTGGTCAGGTAGATCGGGCCGACCAGAGGAAGGGTGACGAGCGGCGCGGCGCTGAGCACTTCGGCCGGCAACTGCACGTGGGGGCGGATCGGGGGCCAGGCAGCGGCCGCCACGACTCCCAGCACGATGAACAGCAGCACCCACCACCGGTTTTTTCCGAAGCGCCACCTAGGTCTTCGGGCCAATGTCATCCTCCTGACCTTTCGGCTGGACCGGCGGCTGCATGCGGGTCATCCCGCTCTGCAGCACTCGAACCATCAGGTAGATCGACAGCGGGATGCTTCCCAGGACCAGACCCAGCGTGAAGGTCGGTCGGGTTCCCAGGCGCTGGTCCAGCCACAGGCCGGCGGCCAGCGCGGCCAGGATCACGATCACGGTGAGGCAACCGACCTGCCCCAGCAGGCCCGCCAGCGCCGTCGTCAAGTCGGCCTGGCTGCGGTCGGGAGGGCGCCGGGGCGGCTGCATCGATCGAGAATTGTATCACGAGCGGCCCGTGGCCTTCCCTTTTGGACCGTAAAGGTTGGTTTCGTCGGCAGGCGTCGCCGGCTAGAACAGGCTGGTAGCGACCGCCAGGGCGCGGTCGATCCACGGCCCGCTGATGACACCGATGAACAGGATGAAGACGATGCAGGTTCCCAGGGCGATCGCATACGGCGCGCCGACGGCAATCGGCTTGTCCTCGTCCGGCGAGCGGTGCAAGTAGACGACCTTGAGGACGGTCAGGTAGTAGTACAGGCCGATGATGGCGTTCAACACGCCGATGACCGCCAGCCATATCAGGCCGCTCTGGACGGCGGCGGCGAAGACGTAGAACTTGCCGACGAACCCGGCCAACGGCGGCATCCCTGCAAGCGAGAGCATCGCCACCAACAGCGCCAGGGCCAGGCCGGGCGAGCGCCGGCTGAGGCCGGCGTAGTCGGAGATTCGGTCCGAGCCGGTCGAGTTGGCGAACAGGATGATCACGGCGAAAGCCGCCAGGTTGGTGACGACGTAGGCCACCAGGTAGAAGACGGCGCTGGCGGCGCCGAGCTTAGACAGGGTGACGACGCCGATCAGCGCGTACCCGGCATGGGCGATCGAAGAATAGGCGAGCAGCCGCTTGATGTTGGTCTGTACCAGGGCCAGCAGATTGCCGAGCGTCATCGTCGCCACGGCCATCGCCGTCAGGACGACCACCCACGCGCCGCTCGTCGGCGCGGCGAAGGCCAGCAGGAAACGCAGCAGCACGGCGAATCCGGCGACCTTGGAGGCGGTCGAGATGTAAGCGGTGGCCGGCGTCGGCGCGCCTTCGTACACGTCCGGCGTCCAGAAGTGGAACGGGACGGCCGAGATCTTGAAGGCGAACCCGACGAAGACCAGGATCGCCGCGCCGCCGACGAACAAGACCGAGACGCCGCCCTGCCGCACCTGATCGGCCAGCAGGTACAGGTTCGTCTGCCCGGTGGCGCCGAAGAGCAAGCTGAAGCCGAAGAGCATGACGGCCGAGGTCAGCGCGCCGAACAGGAAGTACTTCAGGCCCGATTCAGTCGACCTGTCGTCGCGCTTGAGGTAGCCGGCCAGCACGTAGAGCGAGATCGAGGCCGTCTCGATGGCCAGGTAGAGCAGGATCAGATCGGCGGCGGCAGCCATCAGGCACAGACCGAGCGTCGCCACGATCACCAGGAAGTAGTACTCACCCCGATCGCCGACCCCGTCGACGTCGACCGATAGCAGAGCGGTGACGGCGGCGGCGAAGAGGAAGACCACAGCAAAGGCGAACGACGCCGGGTCGAAGCGCATCATCCCGCCGAAAACCAGAAGGGGATCCTCCGGCCGGCCGTAGATCAGCACCAGGACCAGAATGGCCGTCAGGCCGACGGCCGTCAGGTACCCCAGCCCGCGTTGGCCGCCAGCTCCCGTCGAAGGACGCGGTCCCGGCGAACGCCGCGGGCTGCGCCATGGGCGCAGGAACAGGTCGACGAGCAGGACCAGCCCCGCCAGGGCCAGCAGCAGCAATTCGGGCAGCAAGGCGCTGATCATCGCCGGGGTGAAGGTGGGCAGGGTCATCTAGCCGCCTCCCACGACGCGCAGGACGCCCTGCGCCCCGCTGGCGATCATCGGCGCCATCACCCCGGGCTGCAGGCCGATCAGGACGAGCAGGCCGGCCAGCACGACGAGGGCCACGCGGTCCTGCAGGCGGATGGCGCCGATGTGGCCGGCGAACTCGGCCGGCATTTCGCCGTAGAAGACCCGGCCGATGACGCGCATGATGTAGCCGGCGGTGATGACGATGCCGAGCGCGGCGATGATCGCCACGATCGGCTGCACCTGCCACAGCCCGAGGAAGATCGGGAACTCAGCCACGAACCCGCTGAATCCCGGCATGCCCATCGACACCAGGCCGCCGATGATGAACGCCACAGCCACCAGCGGCATGACCTTGGAAAAGCCGCCCAGCTTGGCGATCTCGCGGGTGTGGGCCCGGTCGTAGACGATGCCGACCACGGCGAAGAAGAGAGCCGTCATCACGCCGTGCGAGAACATCTGCAGGCCGGCCCCCGTCAGCCCGTTCTGGTTGAGGGTGGCGAAGCCGAGCATCACCAGTCCCATGTGCGACACCGACGAGAAACCGATGACGTACTTGAAGTCGGTCTGGACGCTGGCGATGAGCGACCCGTAGATGACGTTGACCAGGGCCAAGGCCAGGATGAGCGGCGCCCAGAACTTCGCCCCTTCCGGCAGCAGCATGATGCCGACGCGCAGAGCGGCGAAGGCGCCCAGCTTCATCAAGACGCCGGCGTGGAACATCGAGACCGCCGTCGGCGCCGCCACGTGTCCGTCCGGCGACCAGTTGTGGAAGGGGAAGATCCCGCCCAGGACGGCGAAGCCGAAAAAGACGGGGAGGAACCACAGCCGCTGAAAGGCCGTCGAGAAACCGGCGCCCTCCAACAGCAGCATGTCGAAGGTGCCCAGACCGGAGGCGAAGTACATCGCCAGCGCGCCGACCAGCGCCACGACCGACCCGATGAACAGGTACAGGGTCAGTTTCATGGCGGCGTACTCGCGCGTCACCTGCCAGCCCCAGATGGCGATCAGCAGGAACATCGGGAAGACGGCGATCTCGTAGAAGAACAGCAGCGCGAACAGGTCGAGGGAGACGAAGACGCCGAAGACGCCCGTCGCCAGGATGAACAGAAAACCGAAGAATTCGCGCGGCCGATCGTCGACGCCCCACGAGATGAGCACACCGGTCAGCATGACGATCCCGGTCAGCAGGACGAGCGGCAGGCTCATCCCGTCGACGCCGACGTGATAGGAGATCCCCAGCTGAGGGATCCAGCTCGCCTGCTCCTGGAACTGATAGCCGCCGAGGCTCTGGTCGTAGCTCACGTAGGCGAAGACAGACAACCCCAGGGCGACGATCGCCGCCGCCAAAGCCACCAGGCGGATCAACTGGGGGCGGCGCGCCGGCATCAGGAACAACAGCAGGCCGGCGGACATGGGCGTGAAGACGATGATGCTCAGGATCGGGAAGTTCATGCGGCGCCCTCGGAGGCGGGCTCGGCCGTTGTGCGCGGCGGAACACCCCCACCCCTGACCCCTCCCCCTACTTGGGCCAACCTCGGCCTTCGAAAACGCCTCGCAGGGGGAGGGGTGAGAGTCACTGGAGAGTGGGGAGAGCTCCGCTCTCCCCACTCTCCAGAAACCTCACCCCCTCTCCGCCACGTGTCTCCGTTTCCGAAGGTCGCGCTCCGCGGAGAGGGGGTAGGGGGCGAGGCCGGAGACCGACCGTCAGAAAAGCAACTCGGATTGGACCGCGCAACGAGATTCATCTTCGATCCTACCCAAACAACCGCGACACCGTCGGCTCGATCACGCGCAGGATCCACAGCGGCCAGACCCCGATGCTGAGCATCAGCACCATCAGCGGGGCGATCGCCAGGATTTCACGCCGGTTGATTTCCAGTTTGCGCCCGGCCCAACTCTCGTTCAGCGGGCCGTGCAGCACGCTGCCGACCGCCTTCAGGATGTAGGCGCCGGTGATCAGCAGGCCGATCATCGCCAACGCCGTGTAGGCGCTGAAGATCGGCCAGGTGCCCTGGACCACCATGTACTCCGAGATGAATCCATTCAGCCCCGGTAGGCCGAGCGAAGCCATGGCGGTGAAGATCAGAATCCCGCCGTAGACCGGCGCCCGCGGGAACAACCCGCGGAAGGCGCTCAGCTCGCGAGTGTGGGTCCGTTCATAGATGACGCCGACGAGCAGGAACATGCCGGCCGCCGACAAGCCGTGGTTGAACATCTGCAGCACGGCCCCGTTGACGGCGATGACGGCCTCGTTGGCCGAGAGCGTCCCGTAAGCCTTGGCGGCCGCCGCCACACCGAGCAGGACGAAGCCCATGTGGTTGACCGACGAGTAGGCCACCAGCCGCTTGAAGTCGGCCTGGCCCCAGGAGCCGAACGCGCCCAATATGATCGACAGGACGGCCAGCGCTGCCAGCGCCCCGGCGAAGGTCGCCGCCTGCTGCGGATAGAGCGGCAGCACCATGCGCAGGAAGCCGTAGGCGCCGAGCTTGAGCAGCACAC
>CAZMVJ010000053.1:0-15952 GCA_964569445.1 uncultured Anaerolineaceae bacterium
TGCAAAGAAAATGGCCAGGGTTCCCATGACGGCGCCAACAACCATCACGCCTTCCGGCCGGGTCCAGCAGGCCAGGCCGAACAGGACTCCGCTCACGAGCTGCAGTCGGGCGGACCCGTCGACGATTCCACGGATCGCGTACAGGACCCCCAAAACCAGGTAGGCGGCCATGGGGAGATTGGCGTAGCCGTTCGTACCGTGATCGAGGACGATCGGGGTGGTGGCGATCAGGAGGGCGCCCAAGGCCGCCACGCGAGCCTGCACACTGACGCGTAGAAGAAAGACGTAGCACCCGAGGACGAGAGCGAGGTAGAACAAGGCGAAGACGATCTTCGAGCCCGGAAGGACGTCGCCATCGATCAATCGGACGGCGGCGATCGCCAGCGGCAGATTCAACGGGTACTGCAGTCCGAAAGCGCCCCATTGCCTGGCCCCGAAAATCGACTCGGCCGCAGCGATGCCGTACCCCTTGACGCTCCAAATGGCGATCCCATCCCAGGCGGAGTAGGACCTCAGGATCGCCAGAGCACCGACGAGTCCGGCCAGCGTGGCGGCAAGCACGAGCCAGAGGATTCGGTTTCGGCTTCGACGGGGTCCGTCCCCCGAGTCGATATGGGGCTCGGCGGCCGGGCGGCGGCGGGCCAGGGCGACGGAGGCGGCGACCCCGGCGGCGAAGAGAGCCGTCGCCGCGATCGTCGGCAGGGTGAGCCCAAGCCCAGCCCAGGAGGCGAGGAACAGGATCCAGGTGAAGATCCCGAGTCCGATCGGGTAGGCCAGACTCAGATGCTCGAGCCGGACGGCACCGCGCAGGATGATCGTGCTGAGAGAGAAGCCAAAGGCGAGGATGACGAGCTGGAGGGCGATGTCGGCGAGGAGCGCCGCAGCCGGCGAGTCCATGCTTCAGGGTTGAGCGGGTGTCCCGAGGCGCGGGACATACAGCCCCAGGCGGCTGTCGAAGGCGATGTAATCCCGCCGGGCGAGCGCGATTTCGGCCGGGGGAAATGCACCGACACCCATGATATACGTTTGCATCCCGCCAAGGCCGGCGACACACTCCGCCGGAAGTTGCTGCGACGGACAGTCGGCGACGGTCCTTGGGAAAAGGAAGTACTGCATGATCCCCACATGCCCCAGCGCGTAGTCGTCGACTTCGGAAGGGATGATGACGGTCGCCGCCTCTGGGACGTGGGCGCGCAGGAAGGCGACGTAGTCGGCGAAGCCTCCGCCAAAGGCGAGCCGCGCACTCCGCTCCTGGGCCGAGAGTCCGATCAGCTCCCGGCCGTCGACGAGCGAGGGGCCTACGACCCATCGCAAGAGGAGCGCTGTCTGGAGCATGACCGCCCCCAGCAACACCGCCGTCGTCACCTTTGCCACGGTGCGGGAGGCGGCCGGCTCCGTTCGAGTGTGTGTCATGGAAACGATGGAAGGCCTTGGTGGAGAATGGGGAAGCACTCCCGATTGGGCAAAGCCTCGGACCCGGACGCGCACGAATTCTACCGCGGCCTCCGGGGCGAGAGCCGGGCGGTCCTGGACCTTGACCCCGGTACGAAGGTGCTGGTACACTCAATTCAACAGGCGCCCCCGCCGTTCTGCCCCCCACGGGGTCCAGGCCGGCGGGTTTTCCTTGCCATGAGACGACTCTCGGCGCTGGTTCTGGTCCTGCTTGCCGGCTGCTCGGCGTCAACGACGACAGCGACGCCGTCGTCGACTCCCGCCGCGCCTCCACCGCTCCCATCGGCGACCGCTCCACCCCCGACCGCGATCCCCAGTGCCACGCCCCGGGCCTGCCTGGCGCAGCCCGGTCGAATCGTGGTCGAGGAGGTCGTGGCCGAAGGAATGGCTCGCAGCCTGCCGATTCGCGTCTACCTCCCTCCCTGCTACCAAGACCAGGGCCGGCAGGACTACCCGGTCTTGATCTTGCTCCATGGATTGCAGTCCACTGACAGCCAATGGGATGACCTCGGGGTGAACGAGACGGCCGATGCCCTGATCCGGGATGGGACTTTGCCGCCGTTGGTGATCGTGATGCCGTGGGAGCGGAAGGGGTTGGATTTCGAGGCGGCGGTTGCCAAGGTCCTGCTGCCATACATCCGGGCGACCTACGCCGGAGACAACGACCCAGAGCTGGCGGCAATCGGCGGCCTCTCCCGCGGCGCCGGCTGGGCGCTGCGAATTGGCCTGCAGCACCCGGAGCTCTTCGGCGCGATCGGCCTGCACAGCCCGGCCGTGCTCCCACCGGACATGTTCTATCTGGCGGACTGGGTCTCGCAGGCGCGGCGGACGTCGCAGGTGCCGAGGCTGTGGATCGACGTCGCCGAACGCGACACATCGCGCGCCGGCGCCGAAGAACTGGCGGCGCTCCTGGATGACCTCGGCCTGAGCTACGCGTGGAGCTCGGCCCCCGGCGAACACACGGCCGCCTACTGGTCGTCTCGGCTGGTAGATTACCTGGGCTGGTATGGCGAACCGTGGAAACCGCAAACCGGTGGAACGGCGGCAGCTCCTTGATCGGCACCCTTCGATGTTTCATCCCGAGCGTAGCGAGGGACAGGCTCAGGGTGCCTCCCTTTGCTCAGGCTGCCTCGCCTTGCCTGGCGGGACCTGCTCAGTTAGGTGGCCTAGCGTTGGGTTCAAGCGCGCAGAAATGAAAGCCGCGCCTGGGCCTTGCTCAAGGACCTTCGGCGCGGCTCTGAGGAGGAGAATGTAGCCGTCAGTATGCCCACGCCGGGTGAGCGCTCGATGAACCCCGGCTAAGCGCAGGATGAGCGCAGCCCTGCTACCTCCATGCCGCCAGGATAGCCTCCAGCGTAATGGGTCCGGGCCTGAGCAGCCGCGGGATCTCCCCCGTGCAATCGACGACGGTCGAAGGCCGGCCTCCCGGGGTTTGGCCCCCGTCGATCAACAGGTCGATCCGCCCGCCGAGGGTTCCGAGCACAGCGGCGGCGGTCCGAGGGCTCGGGTCGCCGGACAGATTCGCCGAGGAGGTGGCGAGAGGGCCCGCCTCGCGAAGGAGCGCCAAGGCCACCGCGTGATTGGGGGCCCGGACGCCTACGGTCCCGGCCGGCCCGATGGCGGCCGGCAGACTTGGGTCCCGCTCCATCACGATCGTCAGCGGGCCGGGCCAGAAAGCAGCCGCCAGCCGCTCGGCTGGCGGCGCCGGCAGCGCAATACCCTGCACCTCCGTCCACCCGGCGACGAGAATCGGGATCGACCTCTCCTCCGGCCGCGCTTTGGCAAGGAAGATAGCTTCGACGGCCACGGCCTTGGACGCCAGTGCGCCAAGCCCGTAAACCGTGTCCGTCGGAAAGGCGACCAGGCCGCCACCCCGGAGGACGGCCAGGGCCTCGGGCAGCCAACGATCGCCCGTCGCCGATATCACGCGGGTTTCAGTCGTCACCGTGGCTCCGTTGGATTTGCAGCAGCCGGGGCCGGCCGGTCAGGTCGACCATGATCTCGGCAACGGCGTCGTGCATCGATTCCTGGGCAACCGCCATCAGTTCTTCCGCCTGGTCCTCGTCGATTTCGAGCAGCGCAAGCCCTCCCGGGGCAAGGCCTAGGTTCAGGGACCGAACGACGTGGGCGGTGAGTTGCGTTCCGCGAGGGCCGCCGTCGAGCGCCAGCTTTGGCTCGCGGCGGGCCACCGCCAAATCGGGCAGCCGCTCGGTTGCGACATATGGCAGATTGGCGCAAACGAGGTCCCATCCGCCCGTCAATCCGTCCAACAGCGAAGCCTGCACCAGCTGCAGCTGCGCCCGGACCCTGTGAGCCTTCGCATTGGCTCGGGCGACTTCCAGCGCTTGCCGGCTGACGTCGGTGGCGACGACGGTAAACCCTGGCGCCGCCGCAGCGAGGCTGACGGCGATGCAGCCCGAACCGGTCCCGACATCGATCACCCGGGCCGGAGCGCCGCGTCGGCGAAGCTCGGCCAGCCCCAAGTCGACCAGGAGCTCGGTCTCCGGCCTCGGGATCAAGACACTCGGGGAAACAGAAAACCGCCGACCGTAGAATTCCCACCAGCCCAACACATACGGGAGCGGCTCACCGCCGGCACAGCGGCGAAGCCGATCCACGAAAACCCCCTCGGCCTCGAGGGAAAGCACCTCGTCATCATGGGCCAAGAGCCAGCTCGGGGAGGCGCCGAGGGTGTCCGCCAGCAGCACCCGGGCGTCCAAAGAAGGCGAGTTGCTTACCGGCTCGAGCACGTCCCGCGCCTGGTGCAAGGCCTGCCGAACGTGCACCGCCTGCGGCCCTAGGCGCCGGCCGCCTGCAGGCGTTCCGCCTGGTCGCGGGCGATCAGCTCATCGAGGAAGGAATCGAGGTCGCCATCGAGCACCGCCGGCAGATTGTGGTTCGACAGGCCGAGGCGGTGATCGGTGACGCGCGACTGAGGAAAGTTGTAGGTGCGGATCTTTTCGGACCGATCGCCGCTGCCGACCTGGGTGCGGCGCGCCGAGTCGATTTCAGCCTGCTGCTTCTCGATGGCCTGGTCGTAGAGTCGGGCGCGCAAGATGCTCATCGCCCGCGTTCGGTTCTGCAGCTGCGACCGTTCATCCTGGCATTGGACGACGATCCCCGTCGGCAGATGGGTCAGGCGCACGGCGGTGGCGTTCTTCTGGACGTTCTGTCCCCCCGCCCCGCCCGAACGGAAGACGTCCATCTTGATATCCTTCTCGGGGATGTCGATCTCGATCTCGTTGGCCTCGGCCAACACGGCGACGGTCGCCGTCGAGGTGTGGATGCGCCCTTGCGACTCGGTCATCGGGACGCGCTGCACTCGGTGGACGCCCGACTCATACTTGAGGCGGGCGAAGGCGCCGCGCCCGCGGAGCTGCAGAATGACCTCTTTCAGCCCGCCGATGCCGGTGTCGCTGGTCGACAGCGTTTCGGATTTCCAGCCGTGTTTCTCGGCGTAGCGGGCGTACATGCGGAACAGATCGGCGGCGAAGAGGGCCGCCTCGTCGCCGCCCGTCCCGGCGCGGATTTCCAGGATGACATTGCGGTCGCCGCGTGGATCTTTGGGGAGAAGCAGGTTTCGGATCTCGAGCTCGAACTCCCCGGTCTTCGGCGCGAGCTCGGCCACTTCGGCTTCGGCCAGCGCCCGCACCTCCGGGTCGTCCGATCCCAGCAACTGCCGCGCCTCGGCCAACTGATCCTGGACGGTGCGCCAGGCCCGATAGGCGCGCACCAAGGGCTCGAGGTCGGCCCGTTCCTTGCCCAGCGCGGCATAGCGCTGGTACTCGCCTCCGGGAACGGCCAGTTCCTGCTCGAGGCTCTCGTAGCGGCGGACGATGGTTTCTAGCTTGTCCCACATAGGCGCCAGACAGAAGGGACTCCCACAACTTGCGTGGGAGACTGAAGAGGATTATAGCATTCCCAACCTTCCCGGAAGCTCGAAGCTTCCGGGAAGGTCATCCGAGATGAGTGCGGGCCACACAGGAGGCGAGCAACCTGCGTTGGCGGTTTCCCAAGGGCTCGAGCTCGGCCTCTTCCCTGCCCAGCGCGGCGTAGCCCTGGTAATCGCCTCTAGGAACGGCCAGTTCCTGCTCGAGGCTCTCGTAGCGGCGGACGATGGTTTCTAGCTTGTCCCACATCGGAGGGTGACAGAAGAGACTCCCACACACAACGTGGGAGGCTCAGAAAGATCATAGCACGAGGAAATCAGCGAGCGGATTGGATCGCCCCAAGATCAGGGAAGTATGTGGTCCTGGGCGCCTAATCCTGCGGCGACTGATCAGCCCCCGTCACGGTCACCTATGAGGGACAGTCATCCTCCACCGTGAACGAAACCGGGGAGGTGATCACCCATCCGTTGCCAGCGTCGTCTTTCACCTTCAACTCGACCTGAATCGTCTCGCCGAAGACGACCACATGAGAAGGATTCGAGAAGGCAACTCTGTCCCGGTAGTGGGCGTCCCAATCAGAGCCCGGCCCGCTCACGAAACCTCCGGAGAATATGCTGAGCGTGAAGTAATCCTGGAAGCTGTCCGGGTACGTGACGCGAGCGAAGACTGGATAGATCGAGATCCCTGAGGAGGGCGCCGGGTCGAACACGTTCATGTCAACGACGTAGAACCTGCAGCTTGTTATCGGGCCAGGCGGAGTGAGATCGAAGGCTACCGTCAGGATGCTGGGCTCAACGTTGTCGTCGGGCGTTGGGATGGCCGTCGGGATGCCGGTTGGGACGGATGTGTCCGTGGGTGCAGGCCCCTCCGTATCCTTCGGCTCGGGCGTCTTCGTCGGCTTGGGCGTCTTCGTCGGCGGGCGGCGCGTGTTCGTTGGCGTCGGCGTCGGGGGATCGGTCGGGAGAGGGGTGATGGTGACGGTCGGGGTCGCGGTAAAAGGAGCCGCGCCGTCAAAGTCCATGGCGGTCGCCGTCGGAACCGGCTGGCTCATGGCCAGCTCCAAGCTCTCGTGGGCGGCGGCGGCCTCTTCGTCGGTCAAGCCGAGCGCCTGCATGGCGGGTTCCAGAATGGAAAGGGCGATCAGTGCCACCGAGCGTCCCCCCTCATCGGCCCGGTAGTCGGCGCTCAACTTCGACATCAATCCCGGGCCGAAGGGCAACGGCCCAGCCAGCGCCGAGTTCAACTGCAAAGCCAGCAAGACCCACCCGACGAGCAGGAACGCGAACAGCCCGACGGCCGCGATCAGCCAGCGTCGCCCAGAATCCTTCATCCTACCAACTCCATCCCCGCCGGGAAGCCACAGCAGGGCTTCTTGCGAAGCCCCTGCCCTGGTATCTTCAAATGTAGGCGGGCGGGAGAAGGGACGATATGGGCCTTGAGTCCTACTTAGACTTCTCCATTGCCGGCGGGGCGTCCTTTTCGAGAGGCGCCGTCGTGTCGTCGAAGAAATCGGCGCCGCCGGCCTCCAGCAGCCGCCGGCTTCGTCCGACGACCTCGAAGATTTCCAACGGCGCCGCGTTGCCGCGGACTTGGGCCTGTCCGTGGCGGCCGAATTCAAAATGGCTGCGGGCGCCGCCCAGGGCCTTGTGGGCCCCGCCGTTCACCAGCAGGCCTTCGGCCGAGGTCTCACGCAGGATGCGTTCCATTTCGAGCGCCGACTCGACCGCCTCGCCGATGACGGTGTACTGAATTCGGTCGCGAGTGCCGAGCCCTCCGGCAACGATGCCGCCCGTGGCGACGGCCACCCCCAGGGATAGCCGACGGACGCCCGCCTCCGCCCTGCGCGAGTTGAGCCTCTCCACCAACTCGATGAGCTCGAAGGCAGCGTGGGCTGCTTGCATCGCTCCCACGGGAGCTGGAGTAGGCTTCGGAAGCAGACCGAAGAGCGCCACCGCGATCTCCCCGTCGAAACGGTAAACGACCCCGCCGTGGTGGGCGATGAGGGGGACGAGCGCGGCGAAGTATTCACTCAGGGAAGCCATCGCCTTGGCCGGATCCTGCCCTCCGCGGCTCGTGCCGACACCGCGCAGACCGGCGACCAGGACGGTGGCGCGCGTCGCCTGGACGCTGGCCGCCCGGGCCCCGTCCGACAGGCTTCGGCGCAACTCCTCGCGCACTTCGGGGGTCACCGCCCGACCGAGCAGGTCGTGGTAGATCAGCCCCTCGCGCAGTCCTTCGACCATGCGGTTGAAGGTGCCAGCCAGGACCGAGATCTCGTCACTGCCCTCTACCGGGACTCGCGCTTCCAGATTGCCGGTGGCGACCGCGGTCGAGGCGTCGGCCATGCGAACCAGCGGCCGGGTGATCGAGTTCGAAATCAACAGGCCGATGATCACCACCAGCAGCAGCGCCAGGGCGCTCAAGGCCACCACGACGCGCGGATCCGGCCCGCCGGTAGTCGTCACCGTCGCTTCCGGAAGCGAAA
The DNA here is from genome assembly GCA_964569445.1 of uncultured Anaerolineaceae bacterium. GTDB lineage: Bacteria > Chloroflexota > Anaerolineae > Anaerolineales > E44-bin32 > DATEVL01. Next base: position 7,828 of record CAZMVJ010000053.1, read on the forward strand.
CGCCGAGGAAGCCCAGGAAATCCTCGCCGCCGCGGGCGACGAAGCGCGTCAGGACTTCCCCGTAGGGCGTTCCGCCGATCATCAAGCTGCGGACCGGGCTTTGATCCTGGTCGCCCGAGGTCAGGTGGGTGATGGTGTCTTCGGGAAGGGCTTGAACGTCAGAGGAGGCGGATTCATTCGAGCTGGCCAGCAACGAACCCAGGGGGTCGTAGATCGACATCGTCGCGCCCGTCTGCGTCCTCAGATCGATGGCCAGCTCATCGACGTACCGGCCGACCAGGACCGCACCCAGGATCTGACCCGTCGTGGTGGAGATCGGGCCTCCCGTCAGGAAGACATCGGTCCGCCCATCTTCTCCCAACGCGAGCGTCTCCAGGCCGGCGCGCTTCTCGCCTGCCGCCGGACCAAGCAACGCCTGCACCGATTCCCAGTCGGCGTAATAGGACTCTCCGCGCAGCGTCTCGTATTCCCCTTCCTGTCCGCCGGGCTTCTGGCGCACGGTCAGCAGGCTGATGCCCTCGGGGTTGACCACCACCACGAGATCCGCACCGGAGTTGATGACCAGAGGCAGAATGCGGTCGCGCAGGTCTTCGGCATCTTCCGCCTCGACCGCGGCGAAGACGCCGTCGGTATTGGCCACCAGACGTTCCAGGGTGAGCAGGTCGCCTTCCGTCCGGACGACCCCGTCCAGAGCCTGTTGACCGCTGTCGGAGAGCTGACGAAGGAAACGCTCCTGGGCCGACGTCGCCAGGTAGGCGCTGACGAGGTACGTCGCCCCGAGGCCGAGCATCAGCGCCAGGAGCATGAACGGCAGGGTGATTTTCCAGCGCAGGCTGAAGCGGACCCGAGGCCGTTCGATGTTGTTGCTGGTGGTCACGCCCCTCTCCGGCCGCCCGGGCAGACGTCAATCGATGAGGAACGAAAGGATGAAGAGCAGCGAAAGGAAGGCCCCCGCCAGGTAGGCGATCCGCCGCAAGTCGGCGCGCACGTAGCCGTAGTCGGGCTGGAATTCCTGGACGCCGGCGGCCCTTGGCGCCGCACGGTTCCGCGGGCTGGCGCTTTTCTCGTTTCTCTTGGCCACGTCGGGTTCGATCCTCCCTGGACGCCGGACGGTCGGTATATCAACCGGTCGCCAGCTCGGCGAATACGGCGATGCGCTTGTTGTCGACAAGGTAAGGGTAGCACGAAATCAGGGTCAGCGTCGGGCGGGCGGTGGCATCCATGACATACACGTCGGTCGGTTCGACGATCACGGTGCCGGTCACGCGATAGACATACTCACGCGTCGCCGTCGATACCCGGACCTCGTCGCCCGGTTTCAACTGATCGAGGTCGCGGAACAATTCGCCGAAGATGTCGTTGTGCGCCGAGAACACCATGTTCCCGGAGTCGCCCGGGTCCGCCGTGGCCAGATGTTGGGCGACGCCTTTCTTCAACTGCTCCCAGCCGTCGCCTTGGACCACGGGCGCCGAGGAGGTCCACAGGGCAGGGATGAAGAGACTGCGCGCTTGCTCCGGTCCGGGGGTTGGTAGGCCGACCACCGGCAGCGATTCGACAAACGGGCGCAGGCTTTCGGGGATCTCTGACTCGTTGGGCTGAGCTCCGCCGGGCGCCGTGGGCGGGGTATGCCCGGAAGGCAGGACCACCGCGCGCATAAGCGGTGTCGGTTGCGGCGTCGGGCCTTCCAGAGCTGCCCCCACCTCGGCGTTCAACTCTCGCAGCGCGCCGAGGCCGCTCAACAGGATCACCACCAGACCGAGGACCGCTCCAACTTCGACCAGCAGCAGGGTCCGGTTCACGGCTACGCGCCTGCGGGACGGCTCCCCGACCGGCTCTCCGATCGTGTCGACGGCCTTAGCCGGGCCCAGGTCGGCCGGAGCCTCCAGGCGCAGCGTGCGACCGGTCGCCCGGAACTGCTCGAGGCGAACGCGCCGGGCCTCCACGCGTTTGTGCGCCAGGAGGGCCTCCAGCTCAGAAATGGAGAGATCGTCGGCGCGTCGGTTCCGTCCCACCATCGGTTCCTAGCCGGACACCTTGCAAGGAAGGTGCCGGCGCGGATTATACACACCGCTCGGGGCGGACTCGCTGGAGGCCGTCGCTCCCGTCAACGGCGGAGCGCCGAAAGGAAGCAGAGCGGTCCAAGAAGACCGTCATGCCCGCGGAGGCGGGCATCCAGAGTCGATTCAACCCTGGACCCCCGCTTCCCCTTCGGGATGCGAAGCGCTATTCGCGGGGGTGACGGGAGGGTGGATGTCATGCCCGCGGAGGCGGGCATCCAGAGTCGATTCAATCCTGGACCCCCGCCTCCCCTTCGGGATGCGAAGCGCGATTCGCGGGGTGACGAGCCGGCGGGCGTTCGTCATGCCCGCGCAGGCGGGCATCCAGAGTCGATTCAATCCTGGACCCCCGCCTCCGCGGGGCTGACGGGAGGAAGCGAGCGTTCGCCCCGCTATAATCGTCCCGATGGAGAGGCCGCAGATCGTCCCTTCGCCGGAGCTTCGATCCGCCTATGCTGCCGCCCTCGGCGGTTGCCTGGTCGTCGAGCACGACGTGCCGGGGCTGTTGCGTATGCGTGGGGCGAACACGCTCGACTTCCTTCATCGCATGTCGACCAACGATATGACCGGCCTGGCGCCGGGCGGGATGCGCGGCACGGTGCTGACCACCGCCATCGGTCGAACCGTCGACGTCGTCCAGGTGCTGCGCCGCCCCGAAGACGTCCTGCTGCTGACGACTCCGGGAAGGGCAGCCAGCGTCCGAGAGTGGCTCAGTCGCTACATCTTCTTCAACGACGACGTACAGACGGAAATCGTCTCGGCCCCCTTCTCCTTTTTGGGGATCTACGGCCCGACATCCGCCGCCGCAGTGGAGGAGCTGGGAGGATCGCCCCCGGCCGGGCCGGGTTCGTTCTTGGAGCTTGGAGACGGCCTGCTGTGGACGACCGCGCTTCCTCTACAGGGATTCCAACTTCTGGCCGGCCCCGAGATGGCGTCACGGGCACACGCACGATGGGGCCGGTATCTAGCCGGACCCTCCGCCGTCCAGGCTTATGAGGCTATCCGCGTCGAGCGCGGCTCGCCGGCGGTGGGCCGTGAAATCGACGAAGACGCCATCCCGCTGGAAGTCGGACTGTGGGACCTGGTGAGCTTCAGCAAGGGCTGCTATATCGGGCAGGAGGTCATCGCCCGCATGGAGAGCCGCAGCCGCGTCGCCCGCCGGCTTGTCGGGCTTCGTTTGGACAGGCTGGAGGAGCCTCCTCAGGAGGTCCTGCTGGACCGACAGCCCATCGGCCGGTTGACCAGTGTGGCGCTCTCCCCCCGATTCGGACCCATCGGGCTGGCGCTCGTGCGCGCCTCGGCGGTCGAAGGCGGCTCCGGTGAGTTTGTTCTGTCCCCCGCCGGCCGCGCGGTCGGGATCCAACCGCTTCCGTTCCACGACGCAATAGTCTGAGTCGAAGAGGGCCTGGGTGCGGCGGTTATAATGCCGCCGTGGCCGAGCCCCGACGGATTCTCTTCGTCTGCATGGGTAACATCATCCGCAGCCCGCTGGCGGAGAATCTCTTCCGGCACCTGGCCGAGGCAGCCGGCCTGAACGGCAAGTACGAGGTCGACTCGGCCGGTACGGGCGGCTGGCATGAAGGCGAATCACCGGATCCGCGCATGCGCCGCACGGCCGCCCGCCACGGCCTGGTCTATGACGGCGAGGCGCGCCAGATCCGCCTGAGCGATTTCGACAAGTTCGACCTGATCGTGGCAATGGATACCGAGAACCGCCGCGAGCTGCGATCGCGCACGCGGGTTCCGGAGCAGGCCCACAAGATCCGATTGCTGCGCGAGTTCGATCCCGCCTCCGGCCCCGACGACTCCGTGCCCGATCCGTACTACGGGGGCGACGAGGGATTCGAAACGACTTACGGCATCGTCGAAGCCGGCGTGCAGGGGCTGCTCCAGGCCCTCGAGGGCGGAAGGGCATGACCCTCCCCACGCCCGTCGTCGAGTGGTGCCGGGCGAGGGGATGGGGAGAGATTACCGAGGCGCTTCCGCTGGGCGGTGGATGCATCCACCGCAGCTATCGACTGATGGCGTCCGACGGGCACGGTCTCTTCCTCAAGATCAACGATGACGTCCCGGCGGATCTTTTCGAGCGTGAGGCTCGGGGTCTGTCGGCTCTGGTCGTGGACGGTGGGCCGCGGGTTCCGCAGGCCCATTTGTGGGGCGAGTCGTTCCTCCTGCTGGAAGACCTCGCGCCCGCCGCCGAACAGGCCGATTACTGGGAGCGGCTCGGACGGGAGCTGGCCCGGCTCCACGGGCAGATCGGTCGCCGCTTCGGCTTCGATCATGACAACTACCTGGGCCGCACGCCACAGCCCAATCCGTGGACCGCAGATGGCCGGGACTTCTTCGGGCGGCATCGACTGCAGTTCCAGGCGGAACTCGCTTTGAAGTCCGGCCTGCTCGAGGCCGGCGATGCCCGGCGTGTGGAAACCGTCGCCGGACGCCTGGCGGAGCTCGTGCCCGACGAGCCGGCCAGCCTGATTCACGGAGACCTTTGGTCGGGCAACGTCATCGCCGGTCCACGCGGCGAGCCCTGCCTGATCGACCCGGCCTGCCACTTCGGCTGGGCGGAAGCCGAACTGGGAATGACGGATCTCTTCGGCGGTTTCCCTGACCGTTTCTACCGGGCCTACGCCGAGGTCCACCCCCTGGTCCCGGGGTGGCGGGCGCGTTTCCCGGTCTACAATCTGTACCATCTGCTCAACCACCTCAACCTGTTCGGAGCAAGCTATCTCGGGACGGTCCGTTCGATCCTTCAACAGTTCGCCTGAGCCCGTCGCCTCGATCTTCTTTCCGGTTGGAAACCCCGCAGGGGGATCCCCCTGCTCGATGAGGAGGCAAGTTCGATGACATACCGTTATGCCGTTGTCGGCGCCGGGCGCCAGGGCACCGCCGCCGCCTACGATTTCGGACGCTTTGGCGAGGCGGAAGTGATCTGGATGGCCGACAGCGACGCGGCGCAAGCCGAGAGGTCGGCCGAGCGAGTCAACAAGCTGCTCGGTCGATCCTTGGCGCGCTCGCTGTCGCTCGACGCCGCCGATCCGCACACGCTGGCTGCCTGGCTGCGCAAGGAGCGCATCCAGGCGTTCCTCAGCGCCGTCCCGTACTTCTTCAATCTGGGACTGACGGAAGCCGCCATCCAGGCCGGGGCCGGGATGACCGACCTCGGAGGGAACAGCGACGTGGTGTTGGAACAGCTTGCCCGCGCCGACGACGCCGCGGCGGCCGGGTGCGCCATCGTTCCGGATTGCGGCCAGGTTCCCGGCATGGGGACGTCGCTCATCGTCTTCGCCATGGAACAGCTCGACCACACGACCGACGTCTACATGTGGGATGGCGGGCTGCCGCAGGCGCCGTCCGCCCCGTGGAATTACACCCTGCACTTCAGCATCGAGGGGCTGACGAACGAGTATTTCGGCGACTGCATGTACATCCGCGACGGCCGGACCGTGGGCATCCCGTCTCTCGAAGAATTCGAAGAAGTGGAGTTTCCGGCGCCGCTGGGAAAGCTGGAGGCCTTCACGACCGCCGGCGGATTGACCACGGCCTCGCGCACGTTCGCCGGGAAACTCCGCACCCTGCAAAACAAGACCGTCCGCTATCCCGGGAACTTTGTCCAGTTGAAGACGATTCAACGCCTGGGGCTGCTCGATCTGGCGCCGGTGGAGGTCGACGGCCAGCCGGTCATCCCCAGACACGTGCTGCACGCGCTGTGGGACCCGCAGATCCGGGCGACGGTCGAGACGCGCGACCTGATCTTGATTCGCATCCTGGCCAAGGGGACCAAGGGCGGCCGCCCGGCCGAGGTCGTGGTCGATCTGCTTCATCGGTATGATGAGGCCACCGGCTTCAGCGCCATGGAACAGGGGACCGGATGGCACGCCGCCATCCTGACCGAGGCCATCGCCTTCGGTCAGGTCGCCCGCGGCGTCGTGCCGGTAGAAGCCGCCATGGGGGGAGCCGATTTCGTGGCGCAGGCGCGCCGCCGTGGGTTCGCCGTCGATGTGAAGGTGCGAGGCTAATAGCCACCTAGCGGGGAGACTTTGCCCGCATCCGCGGGTCTTTCATCACTCCACCCTCGCTTGCGGCTGGGCTATACACGATGGGAGGCGGGCCCCTGCGCCCGCGCCAGCTGTCCGGACAATTCTCGGCGAAGGGATGATGGCGGGATTCGGGTGCGGATGAAGTCTCGACTTCTCTCGCCGTCTTCGTTGGCGGTCCTCACTCCGCTGGCCGCGGTCGTGGCGGCGCTCCTGGTCGGGGCGCTGCTGCTGGTCTTGTTGGGCGTCAGCCCGGCCGAAGCTTACGCCGCTATGTTCGAAGGCGCCTTCGGCAGCACGAACTCCATCGCCGACACGCTGGTGAAGGCGACTCCCCTGCTGCTGGTGGCCGTCGGGATTTGCATCTCCTTCCGCGGCGGCATGCTGAATATCGGCGGCGAGGGACAGCTCATCCTTGGCGCGCTCGCCGCCACGGCGGCCATCCTCTACCTGCCGGAGCTGCCCTCCTGGGCCCTCATCCCCCTCGGCCTGGGACTGGGCTTCCTGGCGGGCGGATTGTGGGGCGCCGTGCCGGGGCTTCTCAAGGCCAGGCTGCAGGTCAACGAGATTCTGACCACGATCATGATGAACGCCATCGCCGTGCAGGCGCTGAACTTTCTCCTGCGCGGACCCCTGATGGATCCGGAACAAGCCCTGAGCGGGTCGTTCATCCCCCAGACGGCGCGCTTCACCATCGCCGCCGACCTGCCGCGCCTGATCCCGACGCGCCTGCATGCCGGATTCCTGCTGGCGATCATCGTGGCGATCCTGGCCTGGGTGCTGCTGTGGCGCACGACGATCGGCTTCCGCATTCGCGCCGTCGGGCTCAACCCGTTCGCTTCGCGGCGGGCCGGGATTCGCGTCAACCGCTACGGGGTTTTGGCGATGGTCCTCAGCGGCGCGCTGTGCGGGCTGGCGGGCGCCGTAACGGTGATGGGCGTCAACCACCGCATGTTCACCGACGGCTCGGCGGCCGGTTTCACCGGCAGCGCCGGCTTCAACGGTATTGTCGCCGCCCTCTTCGGACAGCTGCATCCGCTGGGGGCGATCCCGGCATCGATCTTCTTCGGCGGCCTGATCGTCGGCGCCAATGCCATGCAGCGCGCCGTCCAGATTCCGTCGTCGATGATCACGGCGCTCAACGGCTTGTTGGTCATTTTCGTCGTCTCCAGCGACATCTGGCGGCGGCGGATGGTCCAGCGCCAACAGAAGGCGGAGGCGGCGCGGGCGTTGTCGCTCGCCGGCGCCGAGCCGGCGCCGCCATGATCCAGGATTTGCTGACGCCGGCCGTTCTGGCGGGAATCGTCTATTCCGGGATTCGTCTTGCCACGCCCTATCTCTATGCCACCCTGGGCGAGACAATCGGCCAGCTGAGCGGCGTCCTCAACCTCGGCGTCGAAGGCATCATGCTGATGGGTGCCTATGCCGGGTTCTATCTGACCTTCCGGACCGGCAGTCCATGGATCGGTTTGCTGGCGGCGATCGTCGTCGGCGCGCTGCTCGGCCTGGCCAATGCCGTCATTACCGTGACCTTGAAGGCCGAGCAGGGGATCAGCGGTATCGGCGTGTTCCTGTTCGGCCTGGGAATGAGCGAACTGCTTTTCCGAATGACGCTCGGCTCGGTCGAGACCGTCAGCGGCTTCGGCCCGGTGCGCCTCCCCGTGCTGGGCGACATCCCCGTCCTCGGCGATCTCCTTTTCAACCACAGCCTGATGGTCTACTTCGCCTATCTGCTTGTGCCGCTCGTCTGGGTCTTGCTGAACCGGACGACCTGGGGGCTGCGGATCAAGGCGGCCGGACAGAACCCGGCTGCGGCCGACGCTCTCGGCGTCAGCATCAACCGTGTCCGCTATGCCACCGTCACGCTGGGGGGGATCCTGTCGAGCGTCGCCGGCGCCTCTCTGTCGATCGCTTTGCTCAACGTCTTCCAACAGAACCTGACCTCCGGGATGGGTTTCATCGCCGTGGCGCTGGTCTACTTCGGCGGGTGGAGCCCGCTGGGAGCGTTGGCCGGATCGCTTCTTTTCAGCA
>CAZMVJ010000054.1:0-2830 GCA_964569445.1 uncultured Anaerolineaceae bacterium
GGCATCTCGTGCGCCTGGAAGATGTGATAGTCGGCGAAGCTCGTCTCGCGGGCGCGCCCTTCGGCGTCGTAGAGCATCTCCTCGCACACGGCGTAGCCGAGCGCCTGCGTCATGCCGCCCTCGATCTGGCCGGAGGCGGTGAGCGGGTTGACGATCACGCCCGAGTCGACCGCCATCACCAGGCGATCGACGCGCACCGCACCGGTCTCGATGTCGACGGTGACCTCGGCAAACTGGGCCGCGAAGGGCGGCGGCGACACCGGCGAGACGTACGACCCCACCGCCATGATCTGTTCCTGGTCGGTGCGGTGCAGGGAGTCCAGCGCCACTTCGGCCAGCGTCACCGAACTCCCGTCCGGCGCCCACGCCTGACGGTCGGCCAGCCGCACGGCGGTGGGCCGCACCCTCTTGCCGATCTGCTCGCTCAGCATGCGCGCCGCCCGCAGCCGAATCCGCTCGGCGACTTTCTCGGCCGCCTGGACGACCGCCGCTCCGGAAATGTAGGTTGTGCTCGAAGCGTAGGCGCCTTTGTCGAAGGGCGTGAAATCAGTGTCGGAGGAGTAGACGATGATGTCCTCGACCGGCACGCCCAGCACTTCGGCCGCCTGCTGGGCCAGGACGGTGTCCGAACCCGTGCCCAGATCGGTGGCGCCGACGAGCAGATTGAACGAGCCGTCGTCATTGATCTTGAGGCTGGCGGCGCCCATGTCGAGATAGGGAATGGCCGTGCCTTGCATCACCGTCGCCACACCGATGCCGCGCCGCAAGTGCGGCTTCCCGGCGACGCGCCGCCAGCGGGCGTTGCCGTACTTGTCATACCAGCCGATGGCGGCGGCGCCTTGGGCGACGCACTCCTCCAGCCCGCAGGACTGGACAATCTCCGGCCTCGGCTGGCGCCCTTCCGACCAGGCCGTGCTGAACGGGTGCAATTCGCCGACGCGCAGCGCGTTCTTCAGCCGGAACTCGAGTGGGTCCATCCCCAGGGCGCGGGCGATGCGCTCCATGTGGCGTTCGACGGGCCAGAACCCCTGCGGGACCCCGTAGCCGCGATAGGCCCCGGCCGGCGGCGTATTGGTGTAGACCACGTCGGCATGGAAACGAATGTTGGGGGCCTTGCGGAACTCGCCGTCGCCGACGTAGAGCGCCATGGCTTTGTGGCCGGTGTTGCCGGTCACCGTCAGCGCATGGCAGCCGTAGGCGCCGGTGTCGCTCAACACGGTCATCTCGTTGGCGGTGATCGTGCCGTCCTTTTTCACCCCCGTCCGCATCCGGATGCGCATCGGATGGCGGGAACGGGCGAAGGTGAACTCCTCCGCCCGGGTCGTCTCAAAGCGCACCGGTCGCCCGGTGGCGATCGTCAAATGGGCGGCGACGTCCTCCACCATGACTTCCTGCTTGCCGCCGAAGCCGCCGCCGATGCGCGGCTTGATGACGCGGATTCGTTTCGGCGGCAGCCCCAGCACCGGCGCCAGCTGCCGGCGGACGTGAAACGGCACCTGCGTGCTGGTGCGGATCACCAGCCGATCGTCCTCGTCCCAATAAGTGACGACGACGTGAGGCTCGATCGACGTCTGCTGGACTTTGGGGACTTCGTAGCTCTCCTCGAAGACCTGGTCGGCCTGCGCCAGGCCCTTTTCGACATCGCCAATGTCGATGTGAATGTGCGCCGCACGGTTATGGGTCGGGTCCGACTCGGCGAAATTGACGTACTCCGGCTCGTCGTGGATCACCACGGCGCCGTCGGCCATCGCCTGGGCCGGGTCGAGGATCGCCGGCAGGATCTCGTAGTCGACTTCGATCAGGCTCAGCGCCTGCTCGGCGGTCGCTTCCGTCTCGGCCGCCACCAGCGCCACCCGGTCGCCGACGAAACGCAGCTTGCGGTCGAGCGAGAACATGTCGAGCGGACCGGGGATGGGATCGGATTGGCCGGCCGTCGAGTACACGACCCGCGGCACGTCCTTCCACGTCAGGACCGCCGCCACGCCGGGCAGAGCCCGCGCCTTGGCCACGCGGACGTCCTTGATCCGCGCGTGGGCGTGCGGGCTGTGCAGCACCTTGGCCACCAACATCCCGCGCATCTCGATGTCGGCGGTGAAGGCCGGCTTGCCCTGCACCAGCTTGACGGCGTCGACTTTCGGTTCGGGCCGCCCGACGGTCGCCCAGTTGCGGGTGTCGGTCGAGACGCGGATCTGGGGCATGATTCCGGTGCGGGTCAACACCTCCGGCACGCCGCCGGAGGCGGGCGGCTCCTCGCCGACCGGCTGACCGCCCAGGTCCACGGGCCGCGCCAGATAGCCACCGATCGGAGCAACCTCTTCGCCTCGCAGGACGGCGGCGGCGCGCAGGACTGCCTGGACCGGTTTGAGATAGCCGGTGCAGCGGCACAGGACGCCCGAGAGGGCTTCGCGAACGTCCTTATCGTCCGGATCCGGTTGTTCGGCCAGGAGCGCCCGGGCCGCCAGAATCATCGCCGGCGTGCAGTAGCCGCATTGGATCGCCCCCGTCTCGACGAAGGCCTGCTGCAGCGGGTCGAGCCCGGAGGTCAGGCGCCACCCCTGCTCGGGATGCTGGCCGATCGACTCGATCGTCGTCACTTCTTTGCCGTCGGCTTGCGCCGCTAACAGGACGCACGAGTTGATCGGCTCGCCGTCGAGCAGGACGGTGCACGCGCCGCATTCGCCCGTCTCGCAGCCGTGTTTGACCCCGAAGACGCCGAACTCGCCGCGCAGTACCTCGAGCAGCGTCGCCTCGGGCGCGATCGTGGCGGAAACGCGCTGACCGTTGAGGGTCAATCGCAGGCGCATCAGCCCTTCTCCCTCGGGGCCTTGTC
>CAZMVJ010000054.1:2930-8515 GCA_964569445.1 uncultured Anaerolineaceae bacterium
TCTCCCGCCGCCAGGCGGCGGACGAGAACAGACGCGACGTGCGAACGGTATTCGGCGCTGGCCCAGGCGTCATCCGCCTGGGCGTAGGCCTCGGCCGCCGCTTCGCCGGCGGCCCGCACGTCATCCGCCGCCAGGGCCTTCTCGGCCCGCGCGACGCGGACCGGCCGGTCCCCGAATCCGGCCAGCACGACGCGATGCGCCGACCCGTCAGTGTGCCCGACGGCGACCGCCACGATCGGCCGGTCCGCTGGCGACCGCGCCACCTGTTCGTAGCGCAGCGTCGCTTTCGTTTTCCACTGCAGCGCCGTCACCAGCGTCCCGGCCGCCAGCGGCCGCCGGTCCAGGAGATCGTCCAGGTCGATGACCTCGCCGCCGGCGAGCACGGCGCGCGCGCCGACGGCCAGGAGCGCCGTCGTCAGAGGCGACCGTCCGTCGCAGGCCAACACCGCGCCGGCCAGCGTCGCCATGTTGCGCAAGTTCCAGGCGGCCTCGCGTCGGCAGGCCTCCACCAGCGCCTCGACCATCGTCCCCTTGGCCTCGACGATTTGCTGCAGGCTGCAGCCGGCGCCAGCGACGACCTTGCCGCCCGCGACCTCCAGGTCGGACATTCCCAAGCCTTGCAGGTCGACGACGGTCTCGAGCGAATTGCGGCGCGGCGCCAGCGTCGTCCCGCCGCCGAGCGCAACGCCCGAGGCGAGATGCTCCAACGCCTGCTCGATCGATTCCGGTCTGACGTATTTCAGCGGCGCCACACCCTGGCTCCAATCCCTGCGACCTTCCGAACAAGACAGGCCCTTCTCGGGCCCCCACCCCTGACTCCTCCCTCGGCATGGAGCAACCGTCGTCGCCACAGAACGTTTGCCGGGGGAGGGGAAGGAATCCTTGGGGGATGGGGGGAGCTTTGCTCCCCCCATCCCCCATATCCTCCACCCCCCGGACACGAGGCCTTATGGTGCAGGTGTCGCCAGGGATACAGGGGAGAAGTAGGAGAAGAGTCTTGCCACATATTCCTAATCCGGGATCACGCGCCAACCGAGGGCGGCCAGCGCTTCGGGGCTCATCCCGGATTGGGGATGATCCATCAGAATCGAATCGGCTACGGCGCCTACGGTGCCGTCCGGGAGGAAGACTTCGCCCCGCGTTCGGACGGCGCGGCGTTTGCGTTCGAGCAAAGTTCCCACCACCCGCAGCGGCACCCCGATCGGGACGTTCTGGCGGAAACGGACATCGATCTTGCCGGTGACCATCAGATGTTCGGGCTGGCCGATGACCGCCGCCCGCAAAGTGATTTCGTCGAGCAGCGCCGTGACGATCCCGCCGTGGGCCACGCCCGGGTATCCCTGGAGGTGCTCGGGCAGGACCACCGTGGCCTCTACGGTGGCGCTACCCGTCTCATAGAACGACAGGCCGAGTCCTTGTTCGTTGTCGACGCCGCAGACGAAGCAGGTGCTCGAGTTGGGTTGCTTGACGCGTTCGCGCGGCGCAGTCGGAATCACATCCATGACGGCGCGCCCTCGCAGGTTTCGGAAGAACCGTCTTCCGCCTCACCCCCTCCCCCCTCTCCGCCGACAACGGGGGCCGACTGCCAAGAAGTTGGGCGGAGGGGGGGTTGGAGATCTAGGAGGTGGGGGGAGCAGAGCTCCCCCCACCTCCTAAGAATAGCCTCCCCTCCCCCGGAAAGAGCCTCTTGCCGATGAGACCGAGCGGTCACCGGGGGAGGGGTAAGGGGTGGGGGCAAGATGGCGACCACCATTCTTCAGCACTCTCCTAGGCGGCGAAGGTGTCGATCAGAAGGCGCACGTCGCCGCCGACCGGGTACAGGATCGGACAGGTGGCCCCGCTCCGTCGGTACTCGTCAACTTTGGCGCGCGCTTCCTCCGGCGTGCCGGAGGCGGTGATGCGCAGGATCAGCTCGTCCGGCACCAGATGCTTGGCGGCGCGAATCTGCTCGTGGGTGGCCGGCCATCCCAGGATCGACTGGATCTCGGTCACGATCTCCGGCGCCACGCCGCTGGCCTGGGCGATATGCGGCTGCTGGGCGAGGTACTGCGTCAGGAGTTCACGCGTCGTATCGAGCGCCTTGGCGCGATCGGGATCGACCGAACACACGACGAGCTGCGGCCGGTCGAGGTCCTCCCAGCGGCGGCCGGCGCGCTGCGCCCCGATCTTGAGCGCCGCCAGCGCCTCCGTGTTGTACTCCGGAGGCACGCAGTAGTTCAGCACGACCCCATCGGCGATCTCACCGGTCAGTTCCATCATCTTCAGTCCGGTGGCCCCAATGTAGATCGGGACGTGGCGCGGCTCGCGCCGGCCGTGGACAACGTCGAGCTCAATGCCGTCGACATGATGGAACTCGCCGTGGAAGGTGACGCGCTCCATTCGCAGCAGGCGGCGCAGAACTTCGATCGTCTCGCGCATCGCCACCAACGGCTTACGCCGCTCGATGCCGACGTTGCGCGCCAGCGGGTCCCACCAGGCGCCGATACCGCAGATGATCCGCCCCGGCGCCAGGTCATCCAGCGTCAGGAACGTCGCCGCCAGCAGGCCGATATTGCGCGTCCAATTGTTGATGACTCCCGAGCCGACTTTGAGCCGCTCGGTGACGGCGGCGTAGGCCGCCATTGGAACGATGGCGTCTCGCACGAGCCGCGACTCGGCCTGCCAGACGGCCTCGAAACCGCGGCTCTCGGCGTAGCGGACGATGTCCAATCCATCCCGCAAATCATGGGCATCCTGGAGATAGAGGGCGACGCGTGGTGGGGGCATGGGGCTCCTGGATCAGGCGGCCTTCCCGCCCGTGGCCTTCCGGAAAAGGCCCAGATCTTCCGGCAGGTCGAGGTCAAGGGCCAGCCCTGGCCGGTCGCAGACCAGGACTCTTGCACCGGCCGCAAGGGCGAGAGCGCGGTGGCGATCGAAGCTGGACGGGCCGAATGCATATTCTATCAAACCGGCCGGCGAGGCCAGCAGGGCGTTCGTCCCTGCCTGGCGCCGATCCGGCGCGATGACCACAACCGGCAGCGACTCGGCCAGGGAGACGAGTTCGCGGAGATCGTCCGCCGTCACCAGCGGCAGGTCCGCCGGCACCACCAGGACGGCGGAGGCGCCGGAGCCGACGGCCGCCCGGGTTGCCTGCTGCAGGGCTTGGTTGAGGTCGATCGGCGGGCGCTCCGAAAGCGTGCGCGCACCGTGGTGCCGCGCCAGCGCCATCGCCTCCGAATCGCGCGACACCAGGAGCGTCCTCTCGATCTCGGGCACCTTGGCCAGCGCCTCGAGAACGCGGTTGAGCATCTCCCGGCTCAGCTCCAGTCGTTCTTCCGCGCCGAGAACCGAACTCAGGCGGGATTTCGCTCGCCGCAGGGGCTTGACCGGGACGATGGCCCAAGTCGTCATGTCGTCCTCTCGCCGAGAAGGGAAGCGCCGAAGGTCAGCACTTCCTCGGCCAGGCGCCGCCGATCGCGGTCGGAGCGCATCACCGTCCCCGTGCGCATCGAGCGGACTCCCTCGGCGGCCAGTGAATCCCTTGCGTCGGGATCAGCCAGGTCGTAGACCAACGCCTCGACGACGCCGCGGTAGTGTGCCGCGATCGACGCTGGCGTGGGTTCGATCCCCAGTTCGGCCGCCATCTTCGCCGCCGGTCCCTTGAGGGCCTTCCCGCCAACCAGCGGGGACACGGCGATGGCCGTTCGGGAGGCCACACTCTGGCGTACGCCGGGGATCGCCAGGATCGGGTCGATGCTGACCCACGGGTTCGAGGGGCATACGATGACCAAATCGGCCGCCTCGATCGCCTGGAGGACTCCCGGGCCCGGTCGTGCGGCGTCGGCGCCGAAGAAGCGAAATCCGTGCACCGACGGTTCGCACGCCCGATGGACGAAATACTCCTGGAAGGCCATCTCTCCCTGATCGGTCTGGACCATCGTCCGCACGTCGTCGTCCGTCATCGGCAGGACCGCCGGGCCGACGCGCAGCGCGCGGCAAACGTCGAGCGTGACGGCGCTCAAGGGGATCCCCCAGCGCAGACTCTGGCTGCGCCAGACGTGCAGCGCCAGATCGCGGTCCCCCAGGCGAAACCACGTCGGCCCACCGAGCTCGCCGGTGGCTTCGAGAAAGCTCCATGTCTCGCGATCCCGACCCCACCCGGCCTTGCGGTTGGCGACGCTCGCCAGGGTGTAGACGACGGTGTCGAGGTCCGGGCAGATGCGCAGTCCGAGGTGATCGAAATCATCGGCGGTGTTGACGATGATGGTCAGGTCCTCGGGCGGCAGGACGGCCGCCAGCCCGTGCGCCAGTTTGGCGCCGCCGACGCCTCCGGCGAGCGCAGCCACCTTCAGCGCCACAACGTCACATCCTTCAGGCTCTTCCGCCCCCGGGGCGCGGGCGCTTCGGCCGCTTCACCAAGCAGCACCAGACCCTGTGGCTCCCAATCCTGCGGCAGGTCCAGGGCGCGGCGCGCTTCGTCCCCAGCGAAGAGCGGCGCGCACATCCAGCACGCGCCCCACCCCTCGGCCGCCGCCGCCAGCAGGAGATTCTCACCTGCCATCGCCACGCTTTGGACCGCCATCATGCGCTCGGCCGCGTTGCGGCGCGGGTCGGGGTAGCGGTCCATCGCTTCCATCGTGAGGCAGACCAGGACGGCGGACGGCGCCTGCGTCAACCGCGTGCGCGATCGAGCGGCATCGGCCTCGACCACTTCCGGCGCTGCCCCGTCGGCCAGGCGATCGGTCCGCAGACGGGCCGCCATCGCCTCCGCCAGGCGGGTGCGGGCCTCGCCCTGGACCACGACGAAGCGCCACGGCTGGCGGTTGTGCGCCGACGGCGCCAGCCGCGCCGCCTCGAGGAGCCGCCCGAGCCCGGCTCGATCGACCGGCGTTTCGGCGAATCGCCGCACCGAGCGGCGGCGGCGAAGAAGGTCCAGGAGATCCGTCGTCGAGGTCATCCGAGGCCGGGCGCGGCTCCCGGCCGAATGAAGAAGATGGGGCGTTGCTCGTCTGCCGGACCGTCGTACGTTTGTCTCCCCAGGTATTTGTTTGCCAACCGGTCGATATGAGCGCGCGCCCCCTCGTTCGTCCAGCGCTCCACCCGGCCGCGTATCTGAAGATAGCGATACGGATCCTTCGGATCGGCGATCGCCAGAGCCACGCCGGCGCGCCTCTTCATGTTGCGGCACTTGACTCGCCCTTCGGCTGTGTTTACCCGGATCAATCCGTCGGCGACATCGAACCAGACCGGCGTCACCTGAGGCGAGCCGTCCTTCATCACAGTCGCCAGGTAAGCAAAGGCGCGCGTCTCATCCAGCAGTAGGTCCCGGGACTCTTCTGGGACTCCGTCGATCATTGAATCCTCCTCGCCGCCAAAATGGACCCGGGCCAATGCCAGGACCCAGGCTAAAGCCTGGGGCTACCCCGCAAGAGGGCCGGACCCAGGCTGAAGCCTGGGGCTACATCGCAAGAGCCAGGACCCAGGCTAAAAGCCTGGGGCTACCCCGGAATGTCCTGGACCCAGGCTAAAGCCTGGGGCTACCCCGCAAGAGGGCCTGACCCTCGCCTACCGGAACAGATCCTCTTCCGCCGGCCGGATGAGCTCGG
>CAZMVJ010000054.1:8525-15903 GCA_964569445.1 uncultured Anaerolineaceae bacterium
TGGGGCTACCCCGCAAGAGGGCCGGACCCAGGCTGAAGCCTGGGACTACCCCGCAGGGGCCCGGACCCAGGCTAAAGCCTGGGACTACCTTGCAAGAGCCCGGACCCTCGCCTACCGGAACAGATCCTCTTCCGCCGGCCGGATGAGCTCGGCCAGCGAACCGTCGCGGGCTGGATAGGCAAGCCCCCGGATGTGGATCACCGGCCGTCCCTCGGCCGCCTGGCCCATCAACATCGAACCTGCCGCCGCCAACTCGTCGCCCAGGCCGACTTCGGTTACCCGCAGGCGATAGCCAAAGAGGTCCTCGTGCCCGCGCAGGTCCAGCAGGCAGGGGAACCCGGAAGCCCCGATGACGACCCCGACGGTGCCCATGCGCCAGGCGCGTCCGTGCGAGTCGATGATCAGGACCGCGACCCGGGCGCCGGTCGCCTCGGTCAATTGCGCGCGCAGTCGGCGGGCGGACGCATCCGGGTCCTCGGGAAGGAGCAGGACCCAGGCTTCACCGCCTTCGTCCTCGCCGGCGACGTTGGAATGGTCGATCCCGGCGTTGGCGCAGACAAAACCCAGCCGGTGTTCGACGATGATCAGCCCCGGCCGCGTGCGCAGCACACGCCGGCTCTCCGCCAGCACAAGCTCGACCAGGCGCGGGTCTTTCTCCGTCTCGGCCGCCAGCCGGCGCGCCGCCTCGCCGGGAGTCACTTCGGCCAGGTTGCGCAGCCGCCCCTCGGCCTTGGAGACGATCTTCTGTCCGAGGACGATCACGTCCTGGTCCTGCAGCGCCACCCCGGCGGAGGACAACGAGGAGAGGATCAAGGAGGCGAGATCGTCGCCGGAGCGAATCAGGGGGATGCCCGGGAGGGCAGTGAGCGTGACGGACTCGGGCCGCGACATTGCTAGAAGTCCGGCCGGAAACCTCTGGCGGGCGAGACAGCCTGGATTGCCGTCGATGGACGCAATTCCGTGCCCCTTTCCTGGGATCGCATATTAAGGAAACATGCCATGAACAAGCATTTTCTCCCACCGATCTCCGTTTGGGGCACTTGCCGGCCGGACTTCTAGGCTAGGTCTGGTCGACTCCGGTGATGCGAATCCCGGCGCCCTTCATCTTATAGCGGCGGTTGATCCCGATCAACACCGAGGTCATCCCTTCGGCCACGACGGCGTTAGGGAGCGGCCCGGCATCCCACCCCACCATCCCGGCCGCCTCGACCAGCAGCAACACCTGCTTCTTGGCCTCGGCGTCATCGCCGCTGACCAGGACATCGCAGGCGATCGGATGGTCCTCCACCAGGTGTTCGTGGGAAACGTTTTGAAACGCAGAGACGACGCGCACCTGATCGCCGAGGAGAGCCTGAGCTTCTTGTGCGGCGCTGCCTTGCGCAGGCACGTGGACGACCGAGACTTTCGGCGGCCGCACCGGCACCGTCACGTCGACCAGTACCTTTCCGGCCAGCGTCTCCCGGACGGACTCGAGCGTCACCGTGTGCGCTTCGTAGGGGACGGTCAGGATGGCGATGTCGCAGGCCCAGGCGGCGTCCGGATTGAGCATCCCTCGCACCGGCTCGCCCCCCAGGCGTTGGTTCAGCTCATGGGCCGCCGCCTCGGCCTTTTCCTTCGTGCGGGAACCGATGATGACGTTGTAGCCGGCCCGCGCCCAGCGATAGGCCAGGCCTTTGCCTTCCTTCCCTGTCCCCCCGATCAACCCGAGGGTCAGGATGAGCCGCTGTTCAGCCATTCACCCTCCTCGCCTTTTGCGGGAAAGGAGCACGAGTCAGCCGCCACCCCTAACCCCTCCCCCTGCCCGAGCCGATACTCGACCCCGACGAGGCCCCGCAGGGGGAGGGGAGGTATTTCTGGGGGATGGGGGAGCTTTGCTCCCCCCATCCCCCAGATTCTCCACCCCTTCTCCGCCCAGATTCCTTGGGAGTTGCGGCCGCTCTCGGCGGAAAGGGGGATGAGGATCCAGGAGGAAGGGGGTGGGGGTTCGACGGAAGCACGGCGACCTCCGGAGGCTACTGGCTGTCGCTCGGGACGAAGCCGGCGTAGCGCTGCCACACGCCCGGGACGAGGGCCCGGGCGCGGGCGGTGATTTCGGCTTCGTCGAGCGTCAGCAGGCGCCGGTCCTGCATCAGGATCTGGCCCGCCACGATGGTCGTCGTCACCATCGATTCGTGGAAACCGAACAGGATGTGCCACGGCAGATTGCCGGCCGTCAGCAGAGTCGTCGGATGGTAGTCGACTAGGATCAGGTCGGCGTGGGCGCCTTGCGCCAGGACGCCGAGCGGCGCGCCGGGGAAGAACTGCGAGGCCAGTGCCGCATTGTTGTAGGCCCCGATCTCGGCCACCAGGTCGCCCGGCATCCGGCGCGGGTCGCGATGCCAGACCTTGTGCAGTAGGTAGGCCGTCTTCCACTCCTCCCACATGGCGTTGGAAAAGCCGTCGTTGCCGAGCGCCACGCGCACCCCGGCCCGCACCAGCGACTCGATCGGCGCCGCGCCGACGCCGTTGTTCATGTTCGAGCGCGGCTGGTGGCTCACCCACGTCCGGCTCTGGGCGAGCAGCTCGGCTTCGCGAGCGTCGGTGTGGATTCCGTGGGCGGCGATCGTGTTCGGGCCGAGGATACCGTGCTTCGCCAACCGGTCGACGACGCGCGTCCTGGATTTGGCCAGGCTGTCGTATTGATCGGCCTCGTGCTCGGCTACATGAATGTGGAAACCCGTCCCCTCCGGCGCCGCCGCCCGAGCGTCGTCCAGGGTCTGGTCCGACAGGGTCAGGCTGGCATGCAACCCGAACAGGCCGGCGACTCTGCCTCCGGCCACGCCCCGGGCGCAGCGCTTGAGGAAGCGCACGTTCTCCTGGATGCCCGCCCGCGCCCGCACCGGGCCGTCGCGATCGGTGACTTCGTAGCACAACACGGCCCGCAATCCGGCATGGTCGACAGCCTCGGCGATCACGTCCAGCGAACCGTCGATGGCGTTGGGCGAGGAGTGGTGATCGATGAGGGTCGTCGTGCCGTGGCGGATGGCGTCGACCAGGCACACCTCGGCCGAGGCGCGCACGTCGTTGGGCGTCAGCGCCTTGTCGAGCGGCCACCACAATTTGCGCAGGATCTCCGGGAAGTCACGCGGGGCGCGTCCGGGGATCGCCATGCCGCGGGCGAAGGCCCCGTAGAAGTGCGTGTGCGCGCAGATGTTGCCCGGCATCAGGAGCTGGCCGCCGCCGTCGAGTCGTTCGACCCGGGCATGGCGCTTGAGCATCCGGGCTTCCGGCCCGATTTCGGCGATGCGGCCCTTTTCCACAAGCACCGCCCCGCCGTCGAGAATCTCGTTGGTCAGGCCCCACGTTACCAGGCGCACGTTGTGGATCAGCATCAGCTCGCCTCCGGCAGGGCGCCGCGTCGCGCGATCTCCAGCGCCAGCCAGTCCTGATCGACCGGCAGGCGGCGGATCCGCACTCCGGTGGCGAAGGCGATGGCATTGGTGATGGCGGGCGTCGTCGGGATCGAGACGATCTCTCCCACACCCTTGGCGCCGTGGGGGCCTTCGCTCGTTGGATGCTCGACGACGATCGACACGATCTCCGGGGTGTGACTGATCCCCGGCATGCGGTAGCGCGCCAGGTGGTCGGAGAAGACCCGTCCGTCCTCGACGATGAACTCTTCGGTGAGGGCGTTGCCCAATCCCATCATCACCCCGCCTTCGACCTGGCCCAGCAGACCCAGCGGATTGATCGCCCGGCCGACGTCGTTGGCGGCGATCACGCACAGGACGCGCACTTCGCCGGTCTCGGTATCAACCTCCACTTCGGCCGCCTGGGCGGCGAAGGAGAAGGCAAAGTGCATCCGCCCTTCACTGCCGAGAGGCTGGGTGGCCGGGGCCCAGTATTCGTACGCGGCGCGTGTCTGCCGGCCTTCGGCCTTCATCAATCGCACAACATCGCCGTACGACAGGCGCTGCCCGTCAACCTGTGCCAGACCCTCAACGAAGCGGACCTGCTCGGGCGGCAGGTCGTAGCGCTCGGCCAACGCCGCGGTCATCGCCTGGCGCACGCCTTCAGCAGCGAAGCGGACGGCGTTGCCGGTGACGTAGGTCTGGCGCGAGGCCGTCGTCGGCCCGCCGTCGGGGGTTAGATCGGTGTCAGACAGCAGGACGTGGACGCGCTCCGGCTGCAAGTGCAGCTCCTCGGCGGCGATCATCTGCAGCACAGCCACCAGGCCCTGCCCGATCTCGGCCGATGAGGTTCGAACCTCGGCCGTGCCGTCGTCGTACAGTTCGACCTCGGCCGCCGCCCGGTCCGGTGCTCCGCCGCCGAGCCCGGTGTTCTTGTAGGCGGCGGCGAAGCCCCAGGCGCGCCGCAGATGCGGCTGACCGGGAACGCGGCGCGGGTGGAACGGGTCGACCCCGGCTCTCCGGCGAATCTCGGCGTCGACGCGGTCGATGCACTCGATCAGGCCCACGCTCTCGGTGAGCTGCTGCCCGGTGTTCGTGACCGCGCCCACCTG
This sequence comes from uncultured Anaerolineaceae bacterium, assembly GCA_964569445.1. Lineage (GTDB taxonomy): Bacteria > Chloroflexota > Anaerolineae > Anaerolineales > E44-bin32 > DATEVL01. The sequence goes on from CAZMVJ010000054.1 coordinate 13,027, forward strand.
CAACGCGTTACGGCGGCGCAGATCGACCGGGTCAAGGTGCAGGCGCTCGGCCAGTTCGTCCATCAGCGACTCGATGGCGAAGGCGGACTGCGTCACGCCAAAGCCGCGGAAGGCGCCCGCCGGCGGGTTGTTGGTGTACATGGCATAACAGTCGGCCTTGACGTGCGGCACGACGTACGGCCCGGCGGAATGGGTCGTCGCCCGCGTCATCACCTTCTCGCCCAGCGAGGCGTAGGCACCGGTGTCGCCGTACAGCTCCGTTTCGCAGGCAATCAGCTGACCGTCCTGGGCCGCTCCCAGGCGGACGCGGATCTGGGTGGCGTGCCGTTTCGGATGGACCAGCAGACTCTCGTGCCGGTCGTAGAGGATTTTCACCGGCTTGCCGGTGGCCTGCGCCAGCAGCGCGGCGTGAATCTGGCCGGCAATGTCTTCCTTTCCGCCGAACCCGCCGCCGATCAACGTCCCAATCACGCGCACCTGTTCGTGCCTCAGCCCCAGGCAGCGCGCCACCTGCTCGCGATCGGAATAGGGAATCTGCGACCCGACGACGATTTCCATCCTCCCGTCGGGCAGCGGGCGCGCGATCGAGCATTCCGGCTCGAGGAAGGCGTGTTCGGTGATCGGCGTGTAGAAGGTCTCGTCCAGGACGAGAGCCGCCTCGGCCAGGCCGGCCTCGACGTCGCCCTTGCGGACCTTGATGTGCTTGAGCAGGTTGCCCTTCTCGTGCAGGACCGGCGCCTCCGGCTGGCGGCTCTGAACCGCGCCGCTCACGACGGGCAGCGCTTCGTACTCGGCAAGGATCAGGGCAAGCGCCTGCCGGGCGATTTCCTCACTGTCGGCGGCGACGATGGCGACCGCGTCGCCGACGTAGCGCACCTTCTCCCCGATCCCAATCAGGGCCGGCCAGTCCTTAACCACCAGGCCGTGGTTGTGTTCACCGGGGATCTCAGCCGCGGTGATCACGGCACGGACGCCCGGCAGGCGTCGCGCGGCGTCCGTCTCCAACCGAACGAGCGTGGCGTGCGGAACGCCGGCGCGCAATGTCTTGCCGATGAGCATCTCGGGATAACGGAAGTCATCGGCGTACAGCGCCTTGCCGGTGACCTTGGCCACCGCGTCCGGCCTGGGCATGATGTGACCGACGACGTCCGTCGTGCTTGCTTCCGCCAGCTGCGGCGGCACGATGGGAGCGCCGTGGTCCATCTTGGCCCCCGCCGCCTGAACCGCCCGCACGATCGTCGGGTAGCCGGCACAGCGGCAGAGCGTGTCCTTGAGGACCTCGCGGATCTCCACTTCCGAAGCGGTCGGATTCGTCTTTAGCAACGGGAGCGCAGCCATGATCTGCCCAGGAATGCAGAAACCGCACTGGACCGCGCCGAGTACCACGAAGGCTTCCTGGAGGGGGTGGAGACCCGCGTTGGTCGCGACCCCTTCGATGGTACGCACCCGACGATTAGCGGCCTTGGGCGCCGGCAGTGTGCAGGACAAGACGGGTTGGTCGTCGAGCAGGACGGTGCAGATGCCGCACTCCGCCTCGTCACACCCGATCTTCGTCCCCGTCAGGCCGAGCCGTTCGCGGAGCAGCGTCGAGAGCATCTCGCCGGGCGCCGGCTCGATGTCGTGCTCGACGTCATTCACCCAGAGCCTCATGCTCCCTCCGCGGCCGGCCGGGCCGCTCGCTGATAGGCCTCGGTGACGACACGTCTCAGGATGATACCGGCCAAATGCTTCCGATACTCAATCGTCGCCCGATGGGGACTGGTGCGGAAGCGAACGTCGTCCAGCAGGGCTCCGCCGGCCTTGTCCCACTCAATGGTCGACAGTGAAGAACCGATCAGGGCCGCCTCGGCCCCAACGCACCGCTGAGGCGTCGGTCCCGCAGGTCCGCAGGAGATGCGGATCGCCTCGACCTGCCCGCCCATCGACAACCGCATCCAGCAGGAGGCGTTGAGAATGGCGATAGCGACGCCCTGGGGCCGCATAACCCGATAGAAGGCCGAGCCCTCGCGAGCCGTCGTCAAGGGGAAGCGAAAGCCAACGAGCACTTGACGACTGCGGTCGAAGGTGGTCCTGCCGGGTCCGGCGAAGAGGCCGGCCATCGGCAGCCACTCTCGCTTGTCCAACGAAGCCAGTTCAGCCTGGGCGTCCAGCGCCAGCAGAGCGATCGTCCCGTCGCCGGCCGGCAGGGCGTGGGCAACATTGCCGCCCAGCGTGGCGACGACCCGCACTTGCGGGCCGCCGATCAGACCACAGGCTTCGGTGAGGGCGGTGGCGCGCGCCTTGAGCACGGGATGGTCGACGATGGTGGCGTGAGGGACGGCGGCGCCGATCAGGGCGACGTCGCCGTCCACCCGAATATGGCCCATCTCGTGGATCCCAACAACGTCGACCAGGACTTCGACCGGCGGGTGACGTCCCTGCTGGATATCGAGCAGCAGGTCGGTGCCACCGGCCACCAGGCGCGCCCGACCGCCGGCCGCGTCCAGAGCGGCCAGCGCCTCTTCGACCTTCTCAGGTTGGAGATATCTCTGCCAGTCGGTCATCCTGGCCACGGTGCGAGGTGCGTGGAGCCGGGGGCGCTTCTCGATGAGCGGGGATGCTCAACGCCGCCGCGGGGTCCACCCCGCGACGACCGCCGGCTCGAGGACGTACCGATTCTAGCACCCATGGGGAAGGCGGGCAATCGGTGAAAGGTCATGCCTAGGTCAATGCGACTCCCCACCTCACCCCCCCTGCCCCCCTCTCCGCATTGGCGTCTACCCAGGAGTATTGAAGAGCGGAGAGGGGGGAGGTAAACCTTAAGGAGAAGGGGGCGGTTTCACCCGCCCCCTTCTCCTTAGCATTCTCACTCCCTGAGAGAAGCGACAGGCGGCAGGG
>CAZMVJ010000055.1:0-15775 GCA_964569445.1 uncultured Anaerolineaceae bacterium
CGCAGGCTTTCGCCCGCCAGATCCTGGAACAGCCACGGGTGCCGGCGTGGCTGGCAGACCATCTCAAGCAGATGATCGAAGACCCGCCGGTCCGGTAGCAGGTTCCGATACCCCCCCACCCCTAACCCCTCCCCCTGATCGAGCATCGTTCGCACTCCATCGTCATGCCCAGGGGGAGGGGCGGGTTCTTGAGGGAGCGGGGGAGTTTCGCTCCCCCGCTCCCTCTGATTCCCTTCCCCCTCTCCGCCAATCCCTCGCGTGGGAATGCGATTCTTCCGGCGGAGAGGGGGTAGGGGGGTGAGGACTAATCCTCGCGAGTCAGACTGTTGGGGACGAACGCGCAGGCAAGGCCGTCGCCAGGAGGGGATTCACGCCGTGCCGAACTGCCGATCCCCCGCGTCCCCCAATCCAGGCAGGATGTAACCGACCTCGTTCAGTCGCTCGTCGATCGCCGCCAGGTGGATCGGCACGTCCGGATGGTGACTCTGCATCTTCTGAATCCCTTCCGGGGCGCCGATCAGTCCGACGAATTTGATACGACGTACGCCCCAGCGCTTGAGGATGTCGACCGTCGCCACCGCCGATCCGCCGGTCGCCAGCATTGGATCGAGAATCAAGCACAGCGACACCGTCGGCTCGATCGGAAGACGGTTGTAGTACTCGACCGGCTTGAGCGTCTTCTCATCGCGGTAGAGCCCGATGTGCCAGACCTCGGCCGTCGGCATGAGCTCCCAGACTCCTTCGACCATTCCCAGTCCGGCGCGCAGGATCGGCATCAGGCCGACCCGGTCGGCCAGCTCGGCGCCGCGCGTTGGTGCCATGGGCGTGACGACATCGATCGGGTGGAGCTGCAGGTCTTGCGTCGCTTCATAGGTGAGCAACGCGGCGATCTCCCGCAGCAGCTCGCGGAATTGCTTCGGCCCCGTGTCGACGCTCCGGAGCCTGGCCAGTTTGTGGGCAACGAGCGGGTGGGACGAGGCGTGCACTTGTAGTTCCGGCATGGGCATCCCTTTCACTCCGTCGGCGAGGGTCGGCGATGCAGGCAGACGATAGTCAGGTCATCGGCCGGATCGGGTAGGCCGCTGAATTCCGCCACGCGATCCCCGAGGGCGGCCAGGACGCGGGGAGGGTCCCAGGTCGGCAGCCCGAGAACGGTGTGCTCGATGCGTTGGACACCGAACAGTTCCGTTCCGTCGCTGGCCTCGCTGACGCCGTCGGTGTACATCAATAGCAGCGATCCTGGCGCCATCTCGAGCGATCCCTCCTGGTACTCGATGTTGGGAAGGACGCCGAGGACCGTCTGCCCGGTGGGCAGGAGCCGGGCGGCGCCATCGCGACGAAAGAGGAACGGCGGGTTGTGCCCGGCGTTGGCGTAGGTCAGGCGGCCGGCATCCGGCTCCCAAATGGCGTACCAGGCGCTGACGAACATGTCGGAGCTGGTCTCGTGCAGCAGGAGATGGTTGAGCCGCGCCAGGGTCGCCCCGGGCCGCACTTCGATCGGTGCGACCGTCCGCAGCAGCGTCCGAGTCAGGGCCATGTAGAGCGCCGCCGGAACGCCCTTGTCGGAAACGTCGGCGATCGCCAGTCCCCATCGCGGACCGTTCGGACCCGGCGGAAGCGGGATGAAGTCGTAGAAATCCCCGCCGACGCTGCGCGCCGCACGCCAAAACGCGCCCACTTGCCAGGCCGGATGCTCGGGCAGGGCCTGAGGCAGGAAGCTCTTCTGAATTCCGCGCGCCGTCCGGAGTTCCCGCTCCAAGGACCGCCGATCGGTCACTTCTTCGATCAACGCCGTGTTCTCGAGGCGGAGGGAAATCTGGTGGGCGATTCCGGTGAGAAGCGAACTCCGCCGGCCTTCGACGTTTTCCGCCTGCACCAGGAGCAAGCCGAGCAGGCGCTTCCCATCGGTAAGGACGCTGGCCATCGCCGCGTCAGCCCCGGTGGCGGCCGCCAGCAGTCCCGGGAGCGGCAACGGGCGCGGCGTTTCATCGGCGAACGGCGGCGTGACCCCGAACTCCGCCGGCGAGAAGGCGGCGTCGAAGAGCCGTTCGAGGGCCGGTTTCCTGACGCCGGCGGTCGGGCCGACGGTCAGGCGGTTGCCGGCCGGGTCGGCCGTCAGCAGGATCGTCCACCCGGCGCCGGCCAGCAAAGTCGTCAACTGGAGGACGGCCAGCAGGGCGACCTCCGGATCTCCGGGCTGGGCGGCGTGGCGGGCGATTTCCAGCAGGACGGTGGTGAACCAGGCTTCCTCCTGCTGCTGCGCGAAGTTGGCCGCTTCCAGGAAGGCCAGGGCCAGCTGGCTGGCGACGAGCTCGACGAGCCGGCGGTCGGCACGCAGGAAGGGCCTGGACCTCCGGCTGACGTAAAGGACGCCAAGCACGCGGTCCTGCACGCGCAGGGGGCAGGCACACTCCCAGGTGACGTGAGGGGATGGATGGCCGGGGGCATCCTGTTCGCGCGAGCGCGTCACCAGGCTGCGCGAGGCGGCCGCGCTCTGGACGAAAAACAGCACTTCCGGCCGCTCGGCGAAACCGGTTTCGGCCCGGCCGGCGGTGGAAGCCAGGGGAACCAGGCGCTCATCCGAGATTTCGAAGACGGCCGCCGTCGACGCCTCCAGGCGCGTGGCAATCTGGTCCGCCACTTCGGGAAGCACGGCGGAGAGCGGACGCAGCGGCGTGAGCAGTCGGGCGACGTCTTCAAGCAAAGCGATCTGACGCTCGCGCGCCTGCACCTCGCCGCGCCAGCTCATCGCCGCCAGCGTTGTGGCGACGCTGCCGGCCAGCACCCGCATCAGGAATTCCTCCCGGCGGCGGAAGGCTCTCACCCGCCGGCTCTGGACGGCCACGATACCGATCACCGCGTTGTCGACCTTCAGTGGAACGAACAGGCCGGAGGCCGGCGGATCGTCGGAGGCGTAGCTCGGCGGAGCCGGCAGATTCTCCGTCCGGCGGAAGTCCGGGACAAGCAGCGACTCCCCGGTGCGGCGGATCCAGCCGACGAGGCCTTCGCGTCCGCCGTCGAGGGCGAACTCGCGGTTGTGCACGCGGTCGCCGTCACGAATCCAGATCAGGGTGCGGTAGGCTTCGCCTTCGAAAACGCCCAGCTGGAAGAAATCGGCCGGCAGAAGGCGGGCGGTGTGGACGTAGGCTGCTTCGGCAACCTCGGCGGCATCATCGGGGGCCCCGGCGATTGCCTGGGCCAGGGCGGCCAGCGTGCGCAGCTCCCCTTCGCGGCGCCGCTCCAGCCGGATCAGCAGGATCAGGACGCCGGCGGCCGCCAGGGTCAGCACCAGCCCCAGGACGGCGGCCATCAGCGGGCCGAGCGTAGGCGCCAGCATGGCCGAAGCCAATGAGATCGCCGGCACCGGAGGTTCAGGCTCCCGTGAAGGACCGGTTCTTCGTCAGGCGCAGGATGTTCTGGCGGCCTCGCCGCTCGTAGGAGATATCGTCCATGATCCGGCGGATCATCAACAGCCCGCGCCCGCCGATGCGCGCATCGCGCAGGGTGGCGCTCGGGTCGATCGGGTAGCGGGTAGGATCGAAAGCCGGCGCCCGATCGACGATCTCGACCGTCAGGGCGCCGGGGGCGGATTGCGCGGTGACCTGGATCTCCCCGTCATCGGCCTGATAGCCATGCTGGATGATGTTCTCGACGGCTTCGCACACCGCCAGCTGACACGCGTGGCTGGTGCGGTCGTCGAAGCCGCTGGCGGAAGCGGCGGCCTCGACGAAATCGCACACACCCGTCAGGGAGGCCCCGCCGTTCCGCACCTTCAGGCGGCGACGCACCTGTCGAGTGGGGCGTTCAGAAGGAGGCGACAGCCGCTTCGCGGTCCCCATACGACTTGAAGAGCACGTCCAGCCCGGCCAGGTCGATGGCGTCGGAGGCCCGTTGAGAAGACTGCGCCAGGCGCAGGTCGCCGCCGGTTTTGCGGACGGCCTTGAGCGTCGTGACCAGGACCCGCAGCCCGGACGAGGACAGGAACTCGACGCCGGACAGGTCGAGCACCAGGTTCGACTTTCCATCGTCCAGCAGCTTCTTCAGGGCCGTCTCGAGTTCTCCGGCCGACGTCGAATCGACTCGACCCTTGACCGACATCACCGTGACGCGCTGGTAGACCTGTGTCTGGGTTTCCACTTTCCCCTCCTCCCGGGGTCAGAACGACCGATCGGTCACGTACTTGCCGAGCTGGCGCAGCGCCGCGCGCTCGGGGCCATCGGGCATCCCTTCCAACTGCGTTTCCCCGGCGGCGATGGCATTGTGGGCCTCCGCCAACGACCGGGCAATGGCGTCGGAGGCCCGGATCTCGGCCACCAGGGCGTCCAGCTCGCGTTCATCGAGACGCCGCGAGCGGATGGCGGTGGCCAGCGCCGCGCCGTCCGGCCGATGCTCGAGGTGGAGCAGGGACGGGAGAGTCAGCAGGCCGTTGCGCAAGTCGCTGCCCAACGGCTTGCCCATGCGGGCCTCGTCGCCGGCGAAATCGAGCACGTCGTCGACGATCTGGAACGCCATCCCGACCTGGTATCCAAAGCGGCGCATGGCCTCGACGATCTCCCGGTTGGCCTGGCGCAGCTGGGCCGCTCCCATCGTCGCCAATTCGAACAGGGAGGCCGTCTTGGCGTAGATGCGGTCGAAGTAGTCCTGGCGATCGTCGCCCGATTGTTCGCGGAAAAGCTGGATCAGCTCACCGTTGACGATCGCCATCAGGGTTCGGGCAAAGTGCTCCATCAAGGGCAGGGAGCCGATCCCGGCCGCCAGGTACGCCGCGCGGGCGAAGATGTAGTCCCCGGTGAGGACGGTAGCGCCCGGTGTCAGGTTGGCGTTGAGCGTCGGCAATCCGCGCCGCAGCAAGGAGCCGTCGATCAGATCGTCGTGCACCAGGGTGGCGGTGTGCAGCATCTCGATCGCCGCCGCCAGGCCGATCGCCTTGTCCTCGTCCGTCCCCAGCAGGCGGGCGGTGAGCAGCGTCAACGTCGGCCGGATGCGCTTCCCGCCCGAGGCCAGCAACTGGTCGATGGCCTGGCCGAGCTGCGGATGGTGGCGGTCGGGCGAGGCGCGCATCCGGGCTTCGACCAGAGGCATCTGGTCGCGGACGAGATCAAAGAAGGTGGTCGTGATCGGTTCCATGATTCCAGTCGAAGAGTGTCGCCGCATTGTCCCACGTAATCCGCCGCGTCTCATCCGGCCGGCGCTGCCAGATGCCGGACAGGACCTCGGCGATCAGCGCCACCCGGGCCGGCTCGTTGCGCTCGCCGCGCCGCGGATGAGGGCTCAGGTAGGGCGCATCCGTCTCCAGGACGACCCGGTCGGGCGGTAGTCCACCGGTGATGATACGTCGTCCTTCGGCATTGGGAAAGGTGATCGGGCCGGCCACGCCCAGGAAGAATCCGGCCTGAGCGGCGGCCGCCGCCGTCGCCTCGTCGCTGGAAAAGGCGTGCAGCACCCCCGGATTGTCGCGCGCGGCGGCCCAGGGCAGGGCCTGCTCCAGCAAATCGTCGCCGGCTTCGCGATTGTGGATGACGGCCGGCAGGCCGAGCTCGCCGGCCAGGTCGAGCTGATCGGCAAAGGCCCGCCGCTGGTCGGAGCGCGGGCTGCGGTCCCGATAGTAGTCGAGCCCGATCTCGCCGATGGCGACCACGCGGGGGGACTCGGCCAGCCGTCGCAGCCGGGCACGCGTTTCCGGACCGTAAGACGCGGCATAGTGCGGGTGAACCCCGACGGCGGCGAACAGCTCGGGGTGCGCCTCGGCCAACTCGACCGCCCGCTCGCTCGTCGGCAGGTCGACCCCCGGGACGAGGATCCGATCAACCCCCGCCTGGCGCGCCCGCTCCAGTACGTCGTCCAGGTCGCCGGCGAAGTCGTCCAGGCACAAATGGCAGTGGGTGTCGGCCAGGGGCGGCAAAGCGTTCACGGGTTGAGACCGAGCAGGGCCAGGCCCGCTCCCAGGATCGGACGCACGCGGCTTTTCTCGGTCGTCTCGCAGTAGACGCGCACCAGCGGCTCGGTCCCGGAAAACCGAATCAACAGCCAGCCGCCGTCTTCCAACTCGAACTTGGTCCCATCGGTGACATTGACGCCGCTGACTCGCAATCCGGCGACCTGCTGGGGATGTTGCCGGCGCAACGCCGCCTCGGCTTCGAATCGCGCCTCGGTCGGCAGGGGGCGATCGACTCGATCGTAGTAATGCTCGCCGACGACGTCGAACAGCGCCTGGACGAGCTGCGACGGTTTCTTCCCGAGACGGACCATCAGATCGAGCAGGTAGAGCCCCGCCAGGATCCCATCCCGCTCCGGCACGTGCCCGCGGAAGGCATAGCCGCCGGACTCTTCGCCTCCGATCAAGGCGTCGACCTCGACCATCTTGGGGGCGACATACTTGAAGCCGACGCCGGTCTCGTAGACCGGGACCCCGTAGCGCTCGCCCAGCTTCTTGAGCATCGACGTGGTCGACAGCGTCTTGACGATCGGACCGCGCTCGCCGCGCACTTCGAGGAAGTAGTAGGCCAGCAGCGCGAAGACCCGCAGTTGGTCGACGAAGTCTCCGTGCTCGTCGCCGAGTCCGAGGCGATCGGCGTCGCCATCCGTGATCAGCACGACGTCGGCCGACTGTTGGCGGCCGACCTTCAACCCGGCGTCGATGTTGGGCGGGATCGGCTCCGGCCGGCCCATCTCGGGGAAGAGCGGGTTGCGGTCGGCGTGGACCTCGACGACGCGGGTGCGGCCGCCGCCGACCAGCGCCGCCAGCCAGCCGGCGCCGTTGCCCCACATCGAGTCGACCACGACGCTCAATCCCGCCTCGCGCAATCGGGCCACGTCCACCAGGCTCTCGAGCTGCGCCCGATAGGCCGGAGCCGGATCGAAGATTTCCACCTTCCCGTCGGCCACGGCCGAGGCCAGGGCCATCCTGGGGACCCGCGAGTCGTCGGCCGGAATGGCGGACTCGATCGCCTGCAGCCCTGCGGGAGGGATCGCGCCGCCGGTGGCGTCGCGGACTTTGAAGCCGTTGTCGCTCGCCGGATTATGGGAGGCGGTGATATTGACGGCGCCGATGCCGTGGTGATGGAGGACGGAAAAGGCGATGGCCGGGGTGGGGGTGGCGGTGTTCGTCAGCAGGACACGCAATCCGTTCCCGGCCAGCACCTCGGCGACCGCCGCCGCGAAATGCTCCGAGGCGAAGCGGCGATCGTACCCGACGACGACCGGACCCTCCCCGACGGCGGACTGCCGCAGGAAGGCGGCGAAGCCGTCGGCGCAGCGGCGCACCGCGGCGAAGGTGTAGTCCTCCCCAATCCGGCCGCGCCAGCCGTCGGTGCCGAACCGGATCGGTGCATTGGGCATCTTGCCTCCAGGGGCAAGCGACGGTGGTTTCGGACAGCAATCCGGCCAGGGAGAGCGCACCTGGCCGTCGGGATAGCGCAACTGCCTCAGTGGCGGGATTATACCTGAGGTGGTCCGAACCGGCTTGTGCGCCCGACCCACGAACCCACGTCCGAGGCTGCGTGCCCAACAGCACTCCGGGGATTCCTCGCCCGCTTCGCGGTGCTCGGAATGACAGATCAGGGGACCGCCCCTTCAATGTCATTCCGAGCGAAGCGAGGAATCCCCCGTGCCCTTCGAATGGACTTCCTCCCCTAAGACCACACTTCGCTGGTTCCCTTGTCGCGTTTTGGCGGATATGGTAAACTCCGACCGTTGCCACGCCGCCCCGTGCGGCGTGCTTTCCGCTCCCCGCCAGGACCGCCAGGCGATGGACGGGGGGCAATCCCGAGGAAAGGAGCGTGACGCATGCGCAACTACGAAGTCGCGTATATCGCCGATCCCGATCTAGATGAGGCCGCTCAGGCGGCGCTCGACGAGCGCGTGGCCGGATGGATCACGGCCGCCGGCGGCCAGACGATCCAGGTCGATCGGTGGGGCAAGCGACGGATGGCCTATCCCATCAAGAAGCGGCCCGATGGGGTCTATGTCTTCGTCAAGGCCCAGCTTCCGGCCCAGGCCACCGTGGACCTGGAACGCGAAATGCGGCTGCAGGAGAGCATCCTGCGCTTCATGATCACCTTGCAGACGGAAGACTGATCAGGGCCGTCGGAGGCTTTGCCATGAGCCGCGGGCTCAACCGGGTGATGCTGATCGGCCACCTCGGACGCGATCCGGAGATGCGCACGACTCCCTCCGGCCGCCCGGTGACGACCTTCAGTCTGGCCACGTCGCGGAACTGGCACTCGACCGACGGCGAGCGGCACGAAGACACGGAGTGGTTCAACGTCGTCGCCTGGGGCAGCCTGGCCGAGATCTGCCAGGAGCACCTGCGCAAGAGTCAGCGGGTGTACGTCGAAGGGCGGCTCCAGACGCGCCGATGGGACGACGGCGAAGGCGGCAAGCACCAATCGGTGGAAATCGTCGCTCGCGAGATGATCATTCTGGGCGACCCCAAGGACGCGCCGGTGATGGCCGGCGAAGACGAACCGGAACACGACTAGTCGGCGCTGCGATCCGACGCTGCTGAAGGAGATTTGACGTTGAGCGACCAAGAAGAACGCGAGCCGAGTTCCTCCGGCGACGAACGAGGCGAGGGCGGCCGACGGCGCTTCATCCGCCGCGTCCGCGTCTGCCAGTTCTGCGCTGAAAAGACGAAGTCGATCGACCACAAGCAGGTGGAGCTGCTCAAGCGCTTCACCGCCGAGAATGGACGGATCCGCTCCCGCCGGGAGACCGGGACTTGCGCCCGCCACCAGCGCATCCTGGCAACGGCGATCAAGCGGGCCCGCCACCTGGCGCTGATCCCCTTCCGAGCCGAACGCTCCCGCTAGATCATGGCCAAGCAGAAGGCCGCGCCCCGCCCGACGCGCAAACATCTGGCGCGCGCCCAGCGCGAGCGTCGAGCTTCGCGCATCCTGATCGTCGGGGTCGGCCTGGTCCTGGCGGCGGTGGCCTTGGTCGTCGGCTACGGCATCGTCGAGCAGGAGATCCTGCTGCCTCGGCGCCCGGCGGTGACCGTCAACGGCGATGAGATCTCGCGCGACGAGCTCGGCGCCCGAACGGCGCTGGCCCAGGCGGACCTGGTCCAGCAGCGCCGCTCGTCAGAGCAGCTGCTGGCCTTTTTTGTCGACAGCCCCGAGGTTCAGAAGTCCCTGCAGGAGCAGATCGCCCAGATCGACGCGCAGCTCAACGACCCGAATTACATGGCAGCCCAGACGCTCCAGGCCCTGATCCGCGGGCGCCTGATCCGCCGGGAGGCCGAGCGGCGCGGCATCATCGTGACCGAAGCCGAGATTCAGCAAGCCGTCGAAGAGGGTATCGGGTTCTACGCCAACGGGACTCCCACGCCGGGCCCGACGGCGACCCTCGATGCGACGCTGGTAGCCCAGGCGACGGCGACCTCGACGGCGGCGGCCACTGTGACTCCGGCCGCCACGGCCACGCGGGGGGCCTCGCCGACGCCGGTCAAGACGGCTACCACCGGCCCCAGCCCCACGCCCCCTCCGACGGCGACCCCGTATTCGCGGGAGGCCTTCGAAACCGAGTGGCAGCAATATCTGGACGACGTCAAGTCTTCGCTCGGCGTCGGCGAGTCCTATGTCCGCGACCGGATCGTCGAGAGTCTCTACCAGGATCGGCTGCGGCAATCGTTCCTCGAATCCGTCCCGCACGATGAGGAGCAGGTATGGGCCAAGCACATCCTTCTGGCGGATGAAGGCACCGCCCAGGCCGTGCTCAGCCGGCTGCGGCAGGGGGAGGCCTGGGAGACGTTGGCCGCCGGCCTGTCGCTCGATACAAGCAACAAGGATCTTGGTGGTGATTTGGGCTGGTTCTCGCGCGGCGCAATGGTCGACGCCTTCGAGGCGGCCGCCTTTGCCGGGGAAGTGGGCCAGATCGTCGGTCCGGTGCAAACGGACTTCGGCTGGCACCTGATCCTGATCGTCGATCATGCCCTGCGCCGGCTCGACAGCGCCGCCTACCAGGCGGCGGTCGACCGGGCCCTCGCCACGTGGCTGGCGGCGGCGCTCGAGCAGGCCGAGATGGACTTCGATCCCGCGCTTGTCGCTCCGACGGCCACACCGACCGTCACATCGACTCCTGGCACTTCCACACCGGCCGTCACGGCCACGCCGTAGCGCTGGATCGCACCCCCCCTTCGCCGCTGGCATCCTGAATTACCCGATTTCGCGGGAATGACGAATGCCTCACGAGTTGTGTCGGCCCTGCGAAGGGGAGGCAGATGGGCAATCATGTTGGATCCCTCACCACTCGCCTGGTTGGGATGCCGTCGCCCCCGCGCAGGCGGGGGCCCAGGCATCTAGGTGGCGCGTGCTGGATTCCCGCCTTCGCGGGAATGACGACCTCCTCTTGAGTTGTGACGCCACCGCGAAAGCGGGGGGTCAGATCCGGCGCTGCAGATTGCCACCCGGGGTAGCTGCCGGCAGGACGGACCGACCCCGAAAGCAGCCAGGGACTCGTGTGTGCCGCCGTCCTCTTGATGCGTCCTCCGCCGGTGGCTATACTGAATCTGGCGACCGAATGGAACTCGACGACCTCCTCAAGAAGCTGCCGGAGACGACCTCGCCCGCCGACCGCGAGCTGGTCGGCCGGGCCTACAAGGTAGCCGATCGGGCGCACGCCGGTCAAAAGCGGCTGTCGGGCGAGAAATACGTCCAGCATTGCCTGGCGGTGGCCGACATACTGGCGGATCTGAAGGCGCCCCCGCCGGTCCTGGCGGCCGGCCTGCTGCACGACACGGTCGAAGATACGTCCGTCAAGCTGGAGGACATCCGGCGCGATTTCGGGCCGGAGGTCACCACCCTCGTCGACGGCGTCACCAAACTGGACGAGTTGCCGCGCGTCAGCCGCGGCTCCTCCCGCACCAAGGCCGACTCGCAGCGAGCCGAGCTGGCCAAGGAAACGCTGCGCAAGACGTTTCTGGCGATGGGCGACGACGTGCGCGTCGTCGTCATCAAGCTGGCCGATCGGCTTCACAACATGCGCACGCTGTCGTATCTGCCGGTCGAAAAGCGGGAGCGCATCGCCCTCGAGACGCTGGAGATCTTCGCTCCCCTGGCCAACCGACTGGGCATTTGGCAGATGAAGTGGGAGCTGGAGGATCTGTCTTTCCGCTACGTCATCCCCGATAAGTACAAGGAGATCGCCGGGCTGGTGGCGGAGCGACGCGCCGACCGCCAGCACGACATGGAGACCATCACCGCCCGGCTGCGCGAGGAGCTCTCCAAGGCCGGCATCGAAACCGAGGTCAAAGGTCGGCCGAAGCACCTCTACTCCATCTACCGCAAGATGGAGCGCAAGCAGGTCCCCTTTGAGCTGGTCTACGACGTCCGCGGGGTGCGGGTGCTGGTCGCCAATGAGTCCGACTGCTACCTGGCGCTGGGCGTCATCCACAGCCTGTGGAAGCCGATTCCCGGGGCCTTCGACGACTACATCGCTACCCCCAAGGACAATTTCTATCAGTCGCTGCACACGGCGGTCGTCTTTGACGACGGTCGAACGGTCGAGGTGCAGATTCGCACGCGGGGGATGGAAGAGAGCGCCGAGTTCGGCATCGCCGCTCACTGGCGTTACAAAGAAGGGCGCAAACGCGATCGGGACTTCGAGCAGCGCATCAATTGGCTGCGGCGCTTGATGGAGTGGCGCCAGGACGTCGACAACGCCACGGACTTCGTCGATGCCATGAAGTCGGAGGTCTTCAACGATCGGGTCTACGTCTTCACGCCGCGCGGGGACATCATCGATCTGCCGGCCGGCTCGACCCCGATCGACTTCGCCTATCACATTCACACCGACATCGGCCATCGCTGCCGCGGGGCCAAGGTCAACGGACGCCTGGTGAATCTGGACGCCAAGCTGCAGACCGGGGAAGCGGTCGAGATTCTGACGGCCAAACGCGGCGGACCGAGCCGGGACTGGTTGAACTCGAGCCTGGAGATGGTCAGGACGCAGCGGGCGATCAGCAAGATCCGCCAGTGGTTCAAACGCGAAGACCGCGAGCAGAATGTGAGCGACGGCCGCCAGACGCTCGAGCGCGAGATGCGCCGTCTGGGGTTGGAGGGGGTAGCCTACGAGCGAATCGCCCGCGATCTGGGCTTCGGCCAGGTCGAGGACCTGCTGGCGGCGATCGGCTGCGGCGATGTCAGCCTGGGCAAGGTCGTCTCCCATCTGGCGGAAGCCAAGCTGCCCGAGCTCGACCTGCCTAGGCCGCTCGATCTCGAGGCGCGCGGCGGCCGCCTGGCGCCGGAAGCGGTCACCATCCTGGGGGTGTCGGGTCTGCTGACGAACATCGGTCGCTGCTGCAAACCGCTGCCCGGTGACCCCATCATCGGCTACATCACGCGCGGCCGGGGAGCAACGATCCACCGCCGCGACTGCCCGAACATGCTCCGCATCCGTGACAAGGAACGGCTGGTGCAGGTTTCGTGGGGGCAGGCCCGCGAGACATACCCGGTGTCCGTGCGCATCCGGGCCTACGACCGGGACGGGCTGATGCGCGACGTTTCCACGCTGGTAGCCAACGAAGGCATCAGCATGTCGTCGATCCACGTTTCGACCAAGAGCAGCCTGGCGATCTTCGACCTGGTGATGGGGGTGACCGATCTGACCCAGCTCAGCCGCGTCCTGAACCGGCTGGAGGCGTTGCCCAACGTGCTGGAGGCGCGCCGCCTACAGCCCGGTTAGGGCCATCGTCGCCCGAGCGTCGAGTGTGGGTGCGTTCAAGACCCCGCGGATGCGCATAGCCACATTGAGGAATCCCTGAGATTCGTCGACCCAGGTCGCATCTCGCGCCAGTCCCTTGGCGGGTTATCGGGCTGCCGCCGTTCCCGATCGTCTCGGCGAACGGGCCCTGCCGATCGCGAAACGTGCTGCCCGCGGGCGTGGGATCGAACCCTTGATTCCGAAGCCCGGCAGGGTACAATCCGTCGGCTTGGCTTCCTGCCAAGTACGTTCGAGGTGAATGCGAGTGGCGTCCGCCATCGAAACCGGGAAGAAGAGGGACTGGACGTGGATCGCCGCATGTCTCCTGGCGATCGCGGGTTTGTTGGATTCGCTTTACCTCTCCTATATCAAGCTGGCCAATCAGACCGCCAGCTGCGATTTGTTCGGAGACTGCGAGAAGGTCAATAACAGCCGCTATGCGGTCATCGGCGGAGTCCCGATCGCCGTCCTGGGCGCAGCCGGCTATCTGCTGATCCTGGTTTTGCTCTATCTCGACCGCCCGTCCGCCGGAGGACCCGAGTCGGTACGGTTTGCGTTCTTTGGGCTTACACTGGCCGGGACCTTGTACTCGATCTACCTGACGTACCTCGAACTCTTCGTGCTGGAAGCGATCTGTCCGTTCTGCGCGTTGTCGGCGGTGGTGATGGTTGGATTGTTCGTGTTGTCGCTCGTGCGCCTGAGGCTGTGGGCCTAGCCCTTCGAGGAGGACCGGCACATGCCCCGCATCCGCTGCCGCTACGTCGACTGCGTCTTCCTGGAAGACGGCTATTGCGGCGCCGCCGCCGTTGAGATCGATCCGGATGAAGGTTGCCTGACCTACTCCCACATCGAAGACGTCCCGACCGAGGAGGCCTGGGACGAGGAAGAGATCGACGAGATCTGGGAGGAGGAAGAAGAGGATCTGTACGAAGCGGACGAGGAAGAAGAAGAGGAAGCGACGGACGACGAAGACGGTTGACGTCGTCCCCAACCCCGGGACGTCCCCCAAACCCGTTTTCCTGCGGAGAACGGGTTTGTCTTTGTCCCCTGATTACTTACTGGCAGTGGTCTTGGCGCGCTGTTCCAGGGTCCGGGCCAACAGGTCTTCCTGCACCCGCCGCGCCTTCGGCGCAGCGGCCGTCTTGGCCGGGGCGGGGGCCTCGGGCGTCGTTTGTTCCATCGCCTTGCGCAAGGCGATCTCCATGGCCGTGGCCGGCGGCGCCTCGGCCGTTTCTTCTTCGACTTCGACCGCCTGCGCCCCCTTCATGCTGAGCCGAATCTGCTTCTTCTTGCGGTCGGCTTCGAGCACGATCACCTCGACCGTGCCGCCCACCTTAACCACGTCTTCCGGCCGGGCGACGTAGTCGTCGCCCATCTCACTGACATGTACCAGGCCCGATCGCTCGGCGCCGATGTCGACGAAGGCTCCATAACGCTCGATCGATACGACCTGACCGACGGCGCGGACGCCGGGGCGCAGGTTGTGCCACTCGAAGGCCAGCGGGCGGATCATCGTCAGGTCGAGACGGCCGAGCGTCTCGTCGACGCGCTCCACCCACACCTCGACCTCCTGACCGACCTGCACGACCTCTTCCACCCGGTTGACCCGACCGCGCTTCAACCGCGAGATGTGCACGAGACCGTCGGTGCCGACGCCGACGTCGACCACGGCGCCCGAGAGCTCGAGACGGGTGACCCGGCCCTTGAGCGGCAGGCCGGGCTTGAGGTCCTTCAGCGAAGTCGGGTTAGGACGCGGGGTCTCCACTGGGCTGGTGAGCTCCTTCGGGCTGGGAATAGGGTCGGGAT
Organism: uncultured Anaerolineaceae bacterium; assembly: GCA_964569445.1. GTDB lineage: Bacteria > Chloroflexota > Anaerolineae > Anaerolineales > E44-bin32 > DATEVL01. The sequence goes on from CAZMVJ010000055.1 coordinate 14,506, forward strand.
TCTATCATGTCGACCATCTGTCAGTTGGCGGCGGCGCGGCGGGCGACCAGGTACCAATCCCCGATCCCCGCCAGCCGATCACTCGGATCCACCAACGGGCCGATGCTGACTCCCTGAACGGCGCTGTCGATGGCGTAGTTGTAGATCGGGTGGTAGAGGAACAGCGCCGGGACCTGGTCGCGGAAACGGTGCTCGAAGCTGCGATAGTAGTCGGCGCGCTTGGCGATATCGGGCGTAGTACGCGCGCGCTCCAGCCAGATGCTCGAGTTGCGATCGTCGAAGCCGGTGTAGTTCTGCCCGCCTTCGATCTGCGTGTCGTGCCAGAACGGATAGGGATCCGGGTCGGGATAGGGGGCGAAGTTGATCTCGGTCAGCAATGCCTCGTAGGCGCCGGCCTGCAGGTGGTCGGGGATCAGGTTTTCCGGATCGACCGCCTGAAGCTCGGTCTGCACCCCGATCGCCGCCCAACTGGAGGCGATCATCTCCGCCAGGCGCGCCGGCTGCGGCTCGTCCGGGAAGGTCAGCGTCAGCGTAAGCGGCGCCTCATCCTTGCTGCGGACGTATTCGGCGCTACCGGGTGTGGCGCCGGTCGGCAAGGTCCACCCGGCCGTCTCGAGTTGAGCGGCCGCCTGATCCGGATCGAAGGGCAGCGGTTCGAGCCCCACTGGAGCCGCCCACGATCCCGGCAGGATCGGGCCGACCGCCACGACCCCCTGGCCGTCGAGCGCTTCGTCGATCAGCCACTGACGATTGATCGCCAGCAGCAGCGCCTGGCGGATTTCCTTCTCGGCCAGGAACGTTTTTTCCGGGTGCCTCAGATTGAGAAAGATGACGCCGGATCGTGCCAGGCGCGCCGAATACTGGTTGAGCTCGGGATCCGGCAGGACCTCGGGGAACTGCTTCGGCTCGACCTGCGACAGCCCCTCGATGACGCCCTCGTTGTGGGCGGCCAGGGCCGCATCGGCAGTGGCGTAGGTATGGAACTCGACCCGATCCAGAAACGGCCGCCCGCCATAGAATTCGTCGAAGGCGACCAGCGCCGCCCCGGTGATCCGGCCGTCCTCCACCAGGAAGCGCTCGAAACGAAATGGACCGGTGCCGACCGGCTCGAGGTTGAAAGGATGGTCGATCAAGTCCTCGATCTGCGCGCCGCGCAAGAGGTGATCCGGCAGCAGCCCGTCGGCCAGGTAGTCGAGGAAGGGGGCGAAGGGTTCCGGCAGCTGGAACTGGACGGTGCGATCGTCGAGGCGGATGATGTTGATCGACTGCC